>CAKZMO010000368.1 GCA_937128595.1 uncultured cyanobacterium
GAGCAGCCGCGCGGTGCGCGGCTGCTCCATCAACTATTGGTTTTATATCAGCGCGCAGCCACTATACCCTGCTAAATCAACAAACAAGTTAGCCAGCAGTTGTATTGTAGTATACGTATTTTTTTAGCCCATTTTTTTAGCCCATACAGACGGTAGTGGCGATCGCTGCCACACTTTTTAAGATCCGAGCATGGATTCGAGACGTAACCCATACGGGCATTTGGTAAAGCTATGGAGAGAGAGCTAAACACAGATAAACTTTCTCACTCAAAACCAGACTCTTCAGAGGTAGAAATGGCATCACTCTTTGAAGGTATTGTAAAAATCATCCTCAAATCGATGTAGAAATTGCGAGTTTCCGTAGTTTCACTTAAGCCTTGTCGAGTTTAATTAGTCAAAGTGTATTTGTTCACTTCCGTAGCTAAAAATTTCAACTCGACCTAGATGTACCACCATTAAATTGCATTAATAACACTACATCGATCCAGAAAGTGATCTCTGTGTAGGGTGCCTTTATCGTGTCCCATTTAATTCCTTCTCACGCTTTCTATGTGAGATAGGGGTATTGATTTGAGTCATTTTTCCAGCTCTTTGTACTTCATGAATAATCACCGAAAGGAAATACTTGAGAAGAGAATTTAGGGTGTCTTCCCAAGTCGAAAGCGTTCGATCGCATCTTTATTGAACTAGTGATTGTAAATTCGTTTTTGACTTCATCTTTACTCCATTTTTTTGGAACAAAGATCCTCATCCCAGCAGTCAAGATTATTAACAATTTTGATTGTCAGGACAGGAGTAATTTCTGTTTCTCATTAATAGAGGAGAATTTCATGAAAGCGACTATCGCTCTAAGCACAAACAAGTATCAGAGTTTTGTTGCCAAAGCACTGAGCAAAATCTCTAATTATTTCGTACAAAACAGAACTTACTTGAAAGCAGATCCAAACTTTTTCTTTATGAAATATTTGGGTCGCTTCTTATGGGTACGTTCTCTGGCTTATCACTTTGCACCACAAAGCAGCTACCAGATTGATACATCTAGCACTATCAAAATTTTCGAGAATCGCATTTCACTAGACCACGACATCAATGATGCCGTTCGTGAAGTAAGAGAGAATGGATACTACACTGGCCTGAGGCTTACCCCGCAACATATTGACGAAATATTAAAGTTCGCCTTTTCCAACCCCTGTTATGGAGATAGGAAGCAAAGCGATCAGCTTCTTCTTCCTAATATGGATGCTGTTAAAAAACAGAATTTCTATCGAGTAGCTTCCTATGGTCTCACTCAAGAAAACTGCAAAGCTGTCCAAGAAATTAAACATGATGCCAATGTCTTGGCTCTTGCCAAAGGCTATTTGGGAAGAGAACCAGTTTATACTCATAGCGACTTGCTTTGGAGCTTTCCAGGAGAGATGGATCGCGACCAAAAAATTGCTGCTGCTCAAGTTTTTCACTGCGACATTAATGACTATCGTTCGATTAAATTTTTCTTCTACTTGACGGACGTAGAAGAATCCGATGGCTCTCATTCTTACATCGAAGGAACTCATAGAAAACGTAGTCTTATCGACCAACTTTTAGGTCAGCGGATAGCTAGTAAAGCTGATGAAAAACTTTTAGCCGCCTACGATCCTAAAAAAGTCCGAACGTTATCTGGAGCAGCTGGGCTAGGTTTTGCTGGTGATCCTTACTGTATACATAGAGGTGACGCGGTTAAACGGTCTTGTCGTCTATTATTTCAAGTGGAATATAGCTTCTACAACTACAGCTCTTACTACAACCATGTTGAAGGGGGAGTTTGATTGAAGCGAAATATAGATGAGCTGTATATAGATAAGCTGTGCACGACAACAAAAGTTTCCTAAAATCCGCAGCAACCTTTGACTCGTCGACTAAAAAAGTTGCTGCGGATTTTCAGGAAGAAATCGAACCTGAGCTGTATTCTTCGTTCCGATTACACGTTACAGAATTCTAGACCTCTGTCCGAGACGCTTTTACAAAGTATGCGTATCATCTAGATAGCACGTCATTAGCTTATCCTTATCTGGAGCATTGGCGTGAGCGTACTGTGTTCTGGCTCCACTCACTATGTCCCAGATTCAATCCCAACCGGCTACTAGTATCTATGTGTTCAAGCCGACTACAGATGGTGCTGGGGGCGATCGCTCTATTAAGCTAAAAATTCGAGGCGATCAGGTGGATGTCGTGTCTGACCAGCACAACGAACCCACATCAGTTGATAACGATCTTGACTCGACGACAATACCTCAGCAAGGATATCGATGGTCTCGACTAATTAGCGAGATTTTAACGGCAGACTATCTCGATCGGCTGACGGTCACGCTACGAGATCACTCGTCTCTTCCAGACCTGATTACACCTCAGCTCTTTCAACACCTGTTGAAAATTTATAAGCACAAAGTTCAAACGGCGATTCAGATTGAGGGATTAGATGCCATTGATGCCAGCCTTCCCCACTTCAACCTAGTTAAAGGTGGACAGAAAAAGATCAAAAGTCTGGACATTATTATTGACGACAAATCAAGTCAGAGCTATCTTCGTAACTCTCTGTCCGAATTTTTCACGCATACGGGTTTCAAAGACGAGTTCGTAAAAGCAATCGGGACTCACTTTATCACCTGGGCTCTCGAAGAAATTGAAACATCAATTGGAAAAACTGTTTTCAAGGCTCTTACCGATAGCGAACTAGAGCAAACCGTTCGAGATTATTTACTTGATGCCGAGCACGCTTCCGTACTTCAGGAAAAAATTAGCTTTTTGGGGCAGGTCTACTGTCGAGACATTACCCAAGCTATTATCGATAGCCTCAATCTTCCAAACTGCTCGATTCAGGATTTAGAAAACCTCCTAGGGTTGAAGCATAAGCCTCCAACCAGCGAAGAGATTCACTTAGAGATGCAGCCCATCGCGGCAATTCCCACGTCCATCCCGATTGCGAGCAGCATTCGGGCCCAGCTCCGCCCCGATCTTTGGGCTCAAAACGAAAACCAGCTTGCTGTTTTTCAATATCGCAGCAAAAACAATCCCTCAAACTACATTGAGCACTACATCACGAGTCCGGGAGACATCGCGATGTTGCCTTGGGAAGCTGCCGAACAAATCATCAACAAGTTTGGCTTTGATACCGTCAAGCTACAGCTTATTTTTGCAGCCCGAACGATGGATCAGGTCGATCCGTGGAAAAGCCCCTTTCGCCTAAAGTCAAGCGACATCATTCAGCTTTTGGGTTGGGACAGAAACCACAGTAGCAGTATGCCTGAAAAGCGCAATGCGGTAGCTAGTGCCGCATATGCGCTGTCTTGCATGTTAGTGAAGTCTGTCTGGATCGAAGGACGGGGCAAGCGGAAGGTCGATGCTAGTACTCCTATCGGGCGGATGTGGGATGTCTTGATCGACCCTCACGGGCAAATCGACTGGGTCACGGGAAAAATTGAGAATCCCGATGAAGTATACATCACCATCAGTCCAGGGTTGTGGACAAAGCACTTTCTCAATCGAGCGGGCAGCAAGGCAAAAGAAGCATTGCACCAGTTTGGCTATCTGGCGCGAGACATTCTGCAAATTGATCCTTACCACAACGAAATGGCTTTGCGTCTAGCCATTCAACTGACCCTCGACTCTCGTGTTCGTGCCCGCAACCAAAATCCCTACGAATACCGAGTAGTAGGATTGCTAGAGGACGTGTTGCCGCGCACAGAGATTGACCGTGCTCTAGATGACAAGTATAAAGCTCGCGATTTGAAGAACCGCTGGAACCGCGCCTTAAAGCTGCTCATGAGTCTGGGATGGGAAATCGAGTTTGACCCAGACACTTACCCCGAATGGCTCCAACCTGGCAGTAAAGCGCCAAAACCTGCGGACTGGCGCAAAGTTAAAATCATCGAGCGGCTCTTGAGAGGCAAGCTGCGGATCAAGCCTCCTCAGCCGATTCCAAGTCTGTTGGCACGGCTCAAGGAACCCAAAAAGCCCCAACAAATTGAAGCTCCACCCGTTGTAGAAGAATTAACGGGTGATCAGATGCGGGAAGGACGAGAAAAGCGGGGCTGGAGCCGGAAAGAACTGGCTGGCTTTCTCGATGTCAGTGCTGACTACATTGGCAAGCTAGAGCGAGGCGATCGCCTCATTACGCCAACTCTAGAAAAAAAGCTAAGACGATTGCTAAGTCTTTAGAACATAAGGCCTTTGATTGGGGCGATCGCCCTTGCCGTTGAGACAACGTCATGCTGACATGAGACAAATCAAGACAACCTAATCCGCATGTCATCACCAGCCGTTGAATTGGGCTAGATGCTCCAGTGATGACTTTCGGGGCAAATCCGAGACAAACAAGCTTTTTCATTCCGTATGCCTTCACCTGAAAAAGAGAGTTCTGTAGCAAGACAGAATACTCCGAATCCAGTCACGTTTATCTGCGATTTTGAACCGAGAATGTGTCGATAGAAGGCGATCGCTCATCGTACCAAACCGCTCAATCCTTTTGGTCATGAGAATATCAAGCTTCAAGCATTCTAAACGCTCAGAATATTTAATCTGTTAGTTATTAGCATATTGTGTCCTGAATGAATTCTTAGCTGAGACAACTTTATTCTTGATCCCATCACTTTGTTATCTAGGGGCTAGGCTGAGTCAGAATTGTGTTCATTTTGGGTGCATTGTTTAAGACAAATTTGCCCGTGTCTTGTCACTTAAGGCAGAGAAATAGGCGATGGGCGATCGCCTATTTCCAATGTTGAAACCCGTCTTTTGTTGCAAAAACAGTCAAGACTAATATATCCGTATCTCATCACGATCTGTCTGGTGAAATATGTCCGTCTTTTCGACCTGAGACAACTAAGACAAAACAATCCACATGGGATCACCAAGCTAAACTAACTTGTCTTTCGGGCATTTGAGGTAGCTAGAATACTTTAGCTGCTGTTTCGTCGAGACCTTGAGCCGAGAGACGTTCGCACGGATAACCTACAAAAGCCAAGACAGTTCACTAATTTTGAAAAAGACAATATTGTCCGAGTTCAGTCACCGCTAAGCGATAATTGCTCCGTAACCACATGGTGACTGCCCTTGCGTAATGCTTTACACATTTGTCAAGACATAAATCTCCAAATGTGCTCACTACAAAAGATTGATCCGCAGTAAAAACTTCCTTGTCTCGTTGAGACCTGTTGCTCCTAATCGGATCACAACTTGAGTCAAAAATTAGTCTCCTGTCTTTTAACGCGATCGCTCAAAAGATTGTGTGGAGAGCATTTTGAGCAGCCTCTTAGCCATTTAAGGGCGATCGCTTATCAAAAGAGACTCGCAACCCAACAAGACTATTTGAGACAAGCTGATCCGTATCGCTTCACTCTAATCGCCAGGATTCGCGACTCTAGCAACGTCTTGGAAACAAAGAGGTTCAATCGTTCTGTGGCTTCGGCTCGAATTGACCGTTCTCACGAATATCCTTGTCTTTGCGATCGCGAGTCTGTCTCAGCCCTTTAGCTCCTTTTTTTGTCTCATGTCAATTTTTTGTCAAAACCGTATTCAAACACTTACGTCCTAAGCATTTGCAGATAAGACAAGTGACTCTTAATCTCAACACCTGCGCTTCTAGATCCCATCACTATCCGTCCGAGTGCTATCACTAAACAGCGCTAGAACGCTTTTGTATCAAGCTGTTCAAAATTTGAGACAGCTAATAAGATCTAATTATTAAAGCGCGATCGCTAAGTTGCTTTTTGTCTCCTGTCAGAATGTCTCGTCAGTCCCTCAGGCGTATATTTCACGAGGGATTGCATATGGAGGCGGATGACGACAGCGGTTGCAGCAGCACCCAAAGTATTTCAGTACGTTGAGGAACAGGATGCGTTTTTGACGCTGTTCCCTCATCGTTATGATTATTTGTGGGCAGATGCTGCCCCGTTGTCTGGGGTCTCAAATCCGCAAGACAAAAAGCTTGAGTATAAAAAGCCTCAGTGGAAGACTGAGCGCCGATTTCCATTGTCAGATCGAATGATTCAAACTGGACATTCCTTGTACGGAGTGCGCTTTGGTCGTGACACCCAATATTGTCTTTTGGATATCGATATTGGCAGCCGCTTTCACCCGAGACAAGAGCCCTTTGCCCTCACCCCTATTCTAGAAGCTCTAGAAAATTTGGGACTGATCACCCCCATTGTCTGCATTTCCAGCGCGAGTGGCGGTATTCATCTCTATTTCCCTTTCAATCAGTCTTGTCCTTCCTGGCTTATTGGATTAGCCATTACCCAGACCCTTAAAGAATCTGGTATTTGGGTCGCTCCAGGTCAAGTTGAAGTCTTCCCTAATGCGAGAACAGCTGAGCTAAGTCGAGATTCGCATCCGGCATTATTCAACGGGCATCGTCTTCCTCTCCAGGAGGGTTCATATCTTCTAGATTCAGATCTTCAACCTCTAGGGAGCGATCGCCAAAGCTTTGTCTCTCAGTGGCAATTTTGCGCTGCTCAAAACCAGCTCAACACTCAGACTCTACGAAAAGTAGCTTACGGGCGGCACTGTACAAAGCGGCTTCATTCTCAACGGGTCAAGAAGTTCTTGAACGACTTGAATGTCGAGATTGAGGACGGCTGGACTGGCCCAGGACAAACAAACCGTCTCCTGGGTCGGATTGCAATGCGATCTTATATCTTTCACCACGTGACTAATGGTGGAGAACCTCTAGAAGATCAAGCCTTAGTTGACAATATTGTTTCCGTAGCGCGATCGCTCCCTGGTTATCAAGAGTGGTGTCAACACCAACATGAGATTGTTGTTCGGGCGACAGAGTGGGCAAGAGCTGTAGAAAAAAGCCATTACTTTCATTATGGCGATCGCTCATCTAGAGAACGATTTGAAAAAGGATCAGTACAGCCAATAGATCAAGCATCTGACTTAGAGAGTTTAAATCCTCAAAAGAATTGGAATTCTCAACAGGCTGCCAAAACTCAAATCAAAATAAAGGAAACCGTCAAGCAACTTCGAAAACAAAATCAGTTCCCTAACGAAACAACTCTGAGATTTAAGACACTGACAAATCAGGGAATTGGTGGAGCATCGCTGTACAAGTACAAGGAACTATGGCATCCAGATTATTTAGACTTGACAAGTTCAGAACTGGGCATGGAGACATTTAGAGAAGACACATTAGCTAAGCAAGGAGATCGAGAACCTGAAAGAGAGGATACAAGAGTAGCAAGTCAAGGAGATCCAGGCGTAGTTACAAGCTTATTTGAACAGCTAGGCTGTAATCCTTTTCAGGGTAAGTGTCTCGAAGATTTCCAAGGTGGTTATCTAGCTAGTAATTTTGTAGGTTTTGAGGCTCCGCCCCACCTTTTCAAACAGTTACGTTCTTTTTCAATAGATGAATATTTTCCCGCTCAGCTTGTTTTTATAGGGCTGCGAGTAAGAGATTCGTACAACATCGATTGTCTGTCAGGTTTCCTGTTCTCAGAAAAGGTGACAAGGGGTCAGAAGTTTTGTTCCTTGAGTACTGAACGAGCTTTAAGCAGGGAGCGATCGCCTCCCTAACCACTTTTGTCTAGTTTCTCAGACGAAAACCTATCTGCGGGTAAGGATGGATAGACCGAGTTGGATAAGCGAAAGCTTGTTTCAGGTCGGATCTCAAATGGAAGTTTTATCAGACTTGCCACGACACTTGAGATGAACTTTCTCGTGAGGTAAGTGAGCGGTTTCGCTGTAGGGCGTACGGTAAATGCTGCCTAAAAAGTGTCCTGAAAATTGGACATTGCTAGAGCTTTTTTGCTTATAGCGGGTGTAGGGAATGCCCCTACCATGTAGTCGCATACGATTCTCCCTAAGATTGAATGTGACGAAGATAAAAATTGAGTAGAGAATTTTCTCTATTCCTGCTTTCGCATGGAAAATATAGTGCTACGCGCTGCTATAAAAACAATAGTTGATGGAGAAGCCGCGCACCGCGCGGCTTCTCCATCAATATCTGTCCTAACCTATCTGCACATTGCTATAGAAAATGGAGTCAAGATGAAATTATATTTCAGTTAATTTTGATGCTTTTTGCTGTTTTATTGAGGTGGCATGTGTGGTTTTCATGATGTAAAATCCTTTTAATTTATCAAAGAATCGCTTCAGTCAGTGATTTGAGAGGTCGATTGTTTTTTGTTTGGTGTTCTGCACCAGCGCCCCATCTTCCATGTGAATAATGCGATCAGCCACATCAAGAATGCGGTTATCGTGGGTGACGAGCAGGATTGTGCATCCTTGCTCTTTTGCAAGTTGCTGCATTAGGTTTACAACTTCGCGACCTGATGTGCTGTCGAGGGCGGCGGTGGGTTCATCGGCGAGGACAAGCTTGGGGCGACTGACTAGAGCACGGGCGATCGCCACCCGTTGTTTTTGACCGCCGGACAGATCTTTGGGGTGGTAGTGAATGCGATCTTGTAGGCCAACATGCTCTAGGGCAGCGGCGGCAAGCTGTTGCATTTCCGAGCCAGAATATTCAGAATGCACCTCTAAGCCCATCGCCACGTTTTGCTGGGCAGTGAGGCTACCGTGGAGGTTGTGAGCTTGGAAAATGTAGCCCGCTTGCCGTCGAACCCAAGTCAGCTTCTGAGCGCTGGCTCCACAGAGTTCCTGACCCAAAAATTTGAGGCTACCGGATTGAACGCTACGCAAGCCACCAATGAGAGTGAGCAGCGTTGTTTTTCCAGAACCAGAGGGGCCAGTCATGATGATGATTTTGCCCGAGTCAATATCAAGACTGATGTCGAACAAGACCTGTTTGCGGAGTGCGCCTTTTCCAAAGAAGTGGTCGAGATGTCGGATTGAAATGGATGGAGCGATCGCCCCTTGATCGTTCAAGTGATCTATT
The DNA here is from genome assembly GCA_937128595.1 of uncultured cyanobacterium. GTDB lineage: Bacteria > Cyanobacteriota > Cyanobacteriia > CAKZMO01 > CAKZMO01 > CAKZMO01. The sequence continues at coordinate 8,870 of CAKZMO010000368.1, forward strand.
GTTGTGGAATTAGCAGGCGTGGAACCAGCAAGAGCAGAGTGATGATGCATGGGGATTACCGGGGGATGAGGGTGCGCTAAAACATGTCGGCGGGGTCGGCGGCCTGGAGTTTTTGAGTGGCGATCGCCCCAGACATAAGGCACATGATGACGGTAAGGATGAACACCAATATTGCGCGGTTGACAGTAAGAATCAGGGGTAGAGAGGTTGCGTGAGCCGCGAGCCGATAAAGGCCGATGGACAGCAGTGCGCCAGGAATGAAGCCTAGTACCGCTAGAATGATGGACTCTTCGAAAACGATGCTCAGCAGGTAGCGATGTCGGTAGCCCATGGCTTTGAAGGTGGCATATTCTTGCATGTGGGTATTGACATCGGTGGAAAGCACCTGATACACGATGACGACCCCTACAACGAAGGCCATTGTTGCTCCGAGGCCAAACACAAATCCAATCGGGCTTTCGGTGCTCCAATAAGCTTGTTCTTTGGCAATGAATTCTTCTAGCGTCAAGACATTAACATCCTCGGTCAGGTAAGACCGGAGAGCGATCGCCACGGTTTCAGCATTTTGTCCGGGGGCAACGTCAATCAGACCGAGACTGACACTACCAGAACTGCGGCGAGGAAACAGCAGAGAGAAATTCTGTTGGCTCGTCATTAAAAAGCTATCGGCTCCAAACGAGGCTCCTAGCTCAAACAGGCCGCGAATTTCTACAGTTTTGCCGTCTACTTCGGTGCTGACGCGGTTGCCTTGCTCAACTTGTGCGATGACATTGCCATACTCTCCGCGTGATTTGCGATCAAACAAAACGGTTTGTGGAATTTTGAGAGTGTCGAGCTGGTCATTGACTTCAGGTAAGTGGAAGGCAATTTGGTCTGGGTCAATGCCGACCACTTGGATATTCGCTTCTAGTTGGGTTTGAGGGTTTTGCCATTGAATGACGCCGGAATAAATGGCCTGAGCAGACTCTACCCCTTCAATATCACGAGCCTGATACAGGCGACGCCGAGGGAATGTGGCGAGATTTTGCGTGTTTTTGGCAGAAGGACTGACTAATACAATGTCAGCGTCGAGAGCACGGATGAGAGCAGTATTGCTGTCGTAGAGCGCTCCTTGAAAGCCAAGCTGGATGAAAATCAGAATATCCGCAAAGGCAATTCCGGCGATCGCCACGAGTAGCCGACTTTTTTCGTGACTCAGTTGCAGCCAGCCGAGGGGAGTGCGACGGTTCAGGGTTTGTAGCCACGTGGTTTTGAGTGTAGGTTTCATTGCTCAATCTCCACATCGACTTGCAGGTTTGTGAATGAGCGGGCGATCGCTGCTGATTCTGCGTCCAGGAGAATTTCGACCTCAATAACTCTTGCGTCAATAGCAGCGCTGGGATCGGTGGTGATAACGCCTTGCTGCTGAACTTTGGCACTGATGAATGTCACCGTTCCTGAGAGTGGTTGACTGAGGGCATGGCTTGTAACTCTGGCAGACTGTCCTATTTCGACGCGCCGGATGTCGCTTTCGTAGACCTCGGCAGTCACCACCATCTGGTCGAGCTGTCCGATCTCAACAATGCCATTGGTATTGAGCTGTTCTCCAGGGCGGGTAAAGACTTCTAGCACGATGCCAGCTTGGGGCGATCGCACATAGGTTTGCTCTAGCTCCGCTTCTGCTTGCTCAACAGCAGCCTCGGCTCGACTCACTTCGGCGGCTGCCACATCGACATCGACAGGCCGCACCTCTGAAATGGACTCCAATGTTGACTGAGCGGCGGAGATCTGGGGCGATCGTATGGTTTGTAATCGTTCTAGCTCGGCTGTTGCGTTTTGCAGGTTGCGCTGAGCTGCTTCTAGACTTAGACGCCTGCTATCTCGCTCTGAGGCTGAAATTGCGCCGTCTTTATAGAGCGACTCGTAGCGTTGATTGTCGATTTCTGTATTTTGAAGCTCTGCTTCTAGTCGATTCACTGTGGCTTGCTGAGCCGCAATTCTTGCTTGCTGATCCGCCGCTAGTCGAGCAATCTCGGCTTGCTGGGCAGAAATATCTCCTTGCTTGGCTCCGGCTTGCACCTGAGCTAGCTGAGCTTGAGCAACGTGCATGTCTTCTCGGGTTTTGGCCAGGGCGGCGGCGGCGGTTTGATGCCGGTCGGTAATGGCGATGATTTGCCCTGCCTGTACGGTATCTCCACGCGTGACCAGAAGCTGCTCAAGGCGACTGCTTTGTGTGACTGAGGCAGCCGAGATGGCGATCGCCTCTCCCTGAGGCTCTATCAAACCCAGAGCACTGATGGTCGTGGGTTTAGGCGTCGTAACAACGGATGTCTGCTGAGCCGGATTGGATGTCCAGGGTTTGATGGCATAAATGGTTATGCCGCTTGCGAGAAGAAGGGCGATCGCCATAACTGAGGGGCGTTTGTACCATTGGTGGGGGGACTCAGGGACTTGAACGGGATGGACAACGTTGAGCAGCGTCATATTCAAAACCTCCGAATTAAGAGCAAAAGCTTCAAAAGCTCGTTAACTCGTTTGTGAGAGATCTACGGCCTTTGGTTAAAACTAAACTGTTTAGTAAAGATGAGGTCATAGTCAGAATCCGATGCTTCCAAGTGCTTTAGCAAATGCTCAATCAATCAATAGAAGACGCTGCGTTAGAAACAACAGGGCTGAGATAATTTTCTCTAGTCCACCTGCTGCAGAGTTTTTTGCATGTTAACTAAACCGTTTAGTAAGATGTATCCGACATAGGCGGCGAAGCGTATTTCTTCTTGATGCGAAAATTTAACTAAACCGTTTAGTAAATACCTTGAAGATTCAATTAAACTAACAGTCAGTCAGGTCTTCAGCAACTCCGAACTAAGCGAACTTTCTTTTGATGGATTGGTTGAATCTGATATTTACATACTAAACTGTTTAGTAATGTTGTGGCAACACCTGCATTAGTAGCAAACCAAAAGCCTTTCCTCAGCAGATCTCATGCTGGTTTTGTAGGGGTTGCTCTCTGAGTCTTCGAAGTAGAGAACAAAGGCCAGCAACCCCAAGACGTATCTAACCTGGATGCAATGCTCGAAACCAAGGCAAATGTGATTCTAGCGGGAGCGCTCCGCGAGTTTCTTGAAAATGGGTATAAGGGAACCAGTGTCGATCGCTTGGCGAAGGCTGCTGGAGTCTCAAAACCGACGCTCTACAACCACTTCAAGGATAAAGAGGCTTTGTTTGCTGCTGTGATCAGGCAGCAAGTTAGAATCTTTTACCAAGATGTTGCTGTTTTGGCGATCGATATGCCCGTGAGCGGTGATCCAAAAGTACTGCTACACAGCATTTTTAGTGCGATGTTGACGCGAATGCTCAACAATACTGACAAGCATCAGGATTTTATTCGGCTGATGATAGGAGAGTCGGGGCGTTTTCCTCATCTTGCTCAAGAAGTGGCGAAGTCGATTCACAAGCCTGTGATTGATAAGCTGAGTCAAATTCTAAAGCTGCACCCAGAGATTGACTGTCTTGACCCTGACATGACGGCAGCTTCTATCTTGGGGTCGCTGATATATTTCGTCATGACGCAATATATTCTCCACGCTTCCGAAATCTTGCCCCTAGAGCGCGATCGCTACATCAACCAGCTGGTCGAAATGGCCGTAGGCTATTGAACTGACTGAAAAGCGTTGGTCATTGCAAATGACACCATGAGAAAAGATAGGATGGGGGGAGAGTTGAAACGTCAACACAAAACGCTAACGAATGAAATGGATTGACGATTGGTATCCGGTTATCCTCGATCACTCCGTTCTTCCCCAAGTTCCTCATCTGGTGGAAAAGCGTAATGGTGAGTTTTGCGTGTCGTTTGACTTCAATCCAACCGTGGTCGCTGATGTTTGCTACTGCGGTTACATGCCGATGGGTGAGATATTGCGCACAACACCCGTGCTACTGATCAAGTCTCATCGAAAAAGGTGTGTGCTTGACCTCCAAAATCTGCATATATCCCGCAAGCTCAAGCGCTATGGCCGGGGTCTAACGTTTCATATCAATCGTAACTTCACCGATTGCCTCCACCGAATTACACATCACCATTCGCAGACTTGGTTAATCAAGCCGCTACGCGATGCGTTCACTAGCCTTCATCGCCAACCGATGGCTGGGGTATCGTTCCATTCCATCGAGGTTTACGACGGCCAAACTCTTGTTGCTGGTGAGATTGGCTACACTACAGGCGCTATTTATTCCAGCCTAGCTGGGTTTCACACGCGGAGCGGTTCGGGTTCTGTGCAGTTGGCACTGTTGGGGCTAGTATTAGCCGAGAGTCAGTTTGCTTTCTGGGATTTGGGCATGGAAGTTCCTTATAAGACAGCCCTAGGTGCCCACATCGTTGACCGAGAGACTTTTCTACACCAGTGGAAAATCAATCGCAATAGCCTCACCCCTTCTTGGTCGGTACATCGACTAGACCCCCAAACTGTGGTTGAAAAACTCAAAAGAACTTCTCAGCCATAACGATTGGCGATCGCCTCTTCAGCAGTTCCAACAGGTTAGAGGCAGCATGTGAGTCCTGGGGGTGATCTCTAGCCGTTGGGTTATTCCACCGCTGCTCCGTCTGCTAACTCTGGCATGATGTGCAGTTCCACCAGATAGCGATCAAACTGCACCCCGTTGCGCTCGATCCGCTCGGTGTCGTAGACACAGAAGCCAAATTTTTGGAACAATCCCAGGCTGAACTCACTGGCTTCGGCATAAAGTCGTCGGATGTGATGAGTATGAGCATGGTCTATGACGTTGTGCATCAGAGCCGATCCGATCCCCTGGTGAAGACAGTCGTGTTTCACATAGGTAGACAGCACATGGCCTTCTTCTCCAATGCCTGCAAATCCTAATATTTCCGTCTCTCCAACCGCAACATAAGTTGTCCCTGCGAAGATAAATTGATGAAAGTGGCGCGTGTTAGACGAAAAAGAAGCCCACATTTTTGTTTGAGCGGGTGAATAATGCTGGGGCGCGTTGATCAAGACAGTCTGACGATAGAGGTCGGATAGCTCCACCAGATCTGATTCTTTAGCGATGCGAATATTCATTGATCCTTAACTGCTAGGCGATTGGGTGAGGAACTGCTGAGCTGTTCTCAATCTTGATTCGATATCTCAACTAGCTCTTGGTAGTATCGACGGGCTGAGCGGCTCAAGAAGAAACAGGCGATCGCAAACGGTATCCAAATAATGGCAAACATACGTCGGGTTTGCTTCCCTGTTGCTCGAAAGTCTGCTTCTGTGCCAAGTTTGACCAGGAGGCGATCGCCCAGTGGGTCAATTAGCTGATTCCCAGTATTGGTTGTTTCCAGTCCTGCGATAATGACAGCTGATGCACCGTAAGGTAAGGCAGATCGGGTCACGTCTACGATCACGGTATCGCTAGTAGCCCCCCATTTTTCAGGATCGAGAGGGAAAGTCATGCCGCCATAGGTGACGGCAGTCGGCTTGCTCGTGCGAGCCGAGTCTCCTGTTTTTTCGACGTTCGGTTCGTCTTCCCAATCCACGTCAGCTTCTGGGAGAGGCAGACGCACAACCTCAAACGCTAGCGGAATCTGAGCCTCCCCATCTGAGAGAAAAACAGACTCAGCATTGCCTGTCCATTCAAATAAAGACTCTCTCAATATGTCGTCAGAACTGGATGCTTTTCGAGCTGTCAGCTCCAACTCTCCTCGAATCACTGTCTGTGACTCGTTGTCAGGCATTTGTACTGCGTCGTCGCTAACAAGAAACCCTTCAAGCTTCACTAATTCGAGAGATTCTCCCTGGTACCTAGCGGCATCAGCGACGGACATCGCCTGGGTTTGAGCTAATGTTTCAGACTCTGGCAAAGGGGTGTTGATCAATGCTTGCATGAGAGAGCCAATAGAAAGGAATCCGGTTACAAGTGCCCCAGCGACCAAAAGTTGCCAGTGGCCGTACTCCCGTTGAGTCACATTGCGGGGACGATCTGTCCACCACCGATACCGCATTCGCTTCTTTTTCATGAGTTCACTGGTTTAGAGTGGTTAAGAGGATGTTTGAAAAGTATTAGACAACACGCTGGAACAAGACTGATCCC
>CAKZMO010000369.1 GCA_937128595.1 uncultured cyanobacterium
TTCAGCGGTTGGCCCTAGCCGGGCATGGCAGCATTTGTCATCCCTGTGCGTTCATACGCCGTTCAGTTTTTCAAAACATCGGGGGATACGATGAAACGATGATTAGTGCCCAGGACTTAGACTTGTGGCTACGGCTAGGTGAGCAGGGCGCACTTGCTAATCTAGCCCAACCGATTTTGAAATATCGCCTGCAAGCCAATTCAGTCAGTCAGAAACGAGGAGGCGAGCAACGTCAAAATGCGCGAATAGCCTGCGAACGGGCCTGGAAACGTCGGGGTATTGAGGGACAGTTTGAAGCCGACTACGCCTGGCGACCAACTTCCGATCCCGAATCGCGATTCAAGTTTATGTTGCAGTATGGCTGGTGGGCATTCAACAGTTGCCAACGCTGGACAGCCGCGCTGTATGGCTGGCGTGCGATTAAAGTAGCCCCATTCAAAGAAGAGGGATGGAAACTGCTGCTGAGTGCGGTGCTGAAACCGATGCCAAAAGAGACATCATTAACGTCATCGTCGATAGACCTGCGATCGTGACTTGTTTATCTCATATCAAGTAGCAAGAATCAAATTATTGGAAATTAGATACGGCGTAATGGCTCAACGACAAGAATAGCCTAGAAACAAGAGGTAGGGCTTAATTTCTCAAGCCTGGGATCAGTAGACGTCATTCAATCGTTCACTATCAGCGGGAGTGGCGATCGCCCCATTCATGCGGCAAGTCTCACATAATTGTTATAAAAGTTTATCAACAGATTAGACAAACCTAGGGCACGATCTGAAACAAATCAGGGTAGAGGCGTGAGGGTTGTCTGGATTGAGGGAAGCATGTGTAGTAACGATGCGCTCTGCTCCTCAACGAATTTGTGACACCATCATTCAAGCCGTTTGAATGTATCTGCAATGTTTCAATCGTGGGTTAATCCTTGCTGGTATCGAGATATAGTTCAAATGTGCTGGGCTGAATAATGCGATCGAATGTTTTGATTAACTGACAAGATTCTGCATGGGATATAGAATCGTTTCCTCAACGAGATTGGGGTGCATGTCACTTTTTCGCCCTTTCTCTGAATTTCTCTCCCAATCGCGGGCGAAGAGGATAGGGGATGAGGTCCATGCAGGATTTGCAAATATGACATGCTCCCCGAAATTTTGGACAATGCATAGGGCACAGAACCGGACTTGTTAGCGGATAGAGTCAGTGTGATCAGTTTATTACTCAGACTCAATCGTTCGATCTCAACATCAACGTCAGCATTATTGCTACGGCTACACAACTGTCTTGTTCGTGATGATAGTTTTCGTTTTGGCACGAAAGCTACAGAACTCCAAAGATGGGGTCAAGTTTAAAGGGAACAGCAAGACCCTATCAAACAGGACTCATGTTAGTCGGTCATAACAGTTTGTCAACTCACTGTTGGACTCTTCGATATATGCTGCTCAGTGTTTGCAATGGGCTGCTGTAAGAATATCAATTTGCGCTGTTAAGAGAATTCAGTCAACTCAATTATTGATTCTAAGAGGGTGATCGTTCGTGGACAATACCGCTCTACATATTCCTGATGTCAGTATTATCATCCCGATGTATAACGCTGAAGCTTATATTGCTCAGGCGTTGCGATCGGTACTACAAGAAACCGAGGTTAACTTAGAAGTCATTGTGGTGAACGATCGCTCGACGGATCAATCTCTACAAATCTTGTCCACTGTTCGAGACCATCGAGTACGGTTAGTCAACGGTGCTAAAGCTGGGATTGCAACGACTATGAACCTGGGGTTAGCGGCGGCAAGGGGGCGGGTGATGATGCGATGCGATGCGGATGATCTTTTTCCCAGGGGACGGATTGCGGCACAGTTGGCTTGGCTGGATGAGAACCCAGATTATGGTGCAGTGTGCGGCAGCTACGACATCATTGCGCCTAATGGATCCTTTGTGCTGAAGCATGATACGGGCAACACGGCTGAAGAGATTACTGAAGAGTTGACCTGTGGACTCACGCGCACTCATTTGTGTACCTTTGCGATTCGCACTGATGTGCTGCGACAGTTGGGGGGCTATCGTCCCTATTTTGAAACTGGGGAAGATATTGATTTACAACTGCGGTTGGGAGAAGTCTGTCGGGTCTTTTATCAAGCCGCATCCGACTACAGTTATCGGCTGCATAATGACTCGATTACCCATGTAATTCCATCTGAAAAGCGAGTCTTTTTCGATCGCATTGCTCGCACCTTTCAAAACGAACGGCAACTAGATGGACGCGATCGCCTCCAGCAAGGTATTTTTCCAGCGATTCCCACGGGTTCTGGGTCAAAGGCTTACTCTTCCAATGAGCAAATTCAAGGTTTTTTGCAGGGACGGGCTTGGCAAGAATATGAGCGGGGTAATCCCAAAGCGGCGTTACAAATGGCCATGCGATCGCTCAGCGCGAATCCGGGACATTGGCCCACCTGGCAGAATATGGGCGTGTTGCTTACCAAGATGGTGCTGAAGCGGCGATCGCCCTCCGATTCGATAGCTTTAAGCAGTACGGCTGATTCTCCTACAGCTGATCCAGTTGCGCCTGAGTTGGGCCAACCTGAGTTACGGCCAACCCGTGCAACCGCAGTTGATGCCGACACAGCCAGCAATAGTGCTAGCTCAGAGCAATCGGCAAACGCATCGATCAATCGCTAACGTGAACGACAATTGCCTACCCAATCACACCCGTCGATTGGGAACGGTTGCTAGCCCCACATCTTGCACTTGACAATTTGAATATCGATTCCTGGCTGTTCCAATAAAGTACGCCTTTTCCTCCCATTTTTGATTCAAGTGCAAGATGTGAGTAGACCTTTTGCCTCACAACCGTTCTAGCGTTCACTCAGAATCCTCATTTTGGAATCTAGGAATGTGGTTTTCAGGAAGATCTGCGTAAGAGATAGCAAGGGGAGCGTCCCACTTATGCAAATGTCTACGTTATTCCCACGAAGGTGGGAATCTATACAGAAGCCAAGTATCTGTAGATTCCCACCTTCGTGGGAATGACTGACCGAGTTGCACAATGAGGTGTTGGCAAATCCGGGATGCACCATAGCAAGCTTGGAAGAGGGCGATCGCGTCGCATTTTTTACGAAACTGGGATGCACCCTTGGCGCTCCCATGCAAACTACAAACGAGAATGATAGGTTTGCAAACTGACAAAATGATCCACCTGCAAATTCGGAATGTACTCTCGGCGGTAGTGGTATTCATGTAAGGATTTTTGATGGTGTGGGCACAGCCCACACCATCAAAAATCCTTACCAATTGAGGACTACCCTCTCAGCATCGTGATCAATGATTACCAATAGCGGTTGCTCCATGCGGTTAGTCAGTGGATGCCGATAGCAATCCTATTTGGATTGTGAGGATGAGTGTGCAGGACTCATTCTCATAACACCACATTTCATTGACAACTCATTTAGGATTGCTACATGGTGTGGCAGGGTTGCGATCGCCCCACCTGCCAGATCGATCGAGATCAGATACTATTGAGCAGAGATCAGGACTTACGCGGCAGCCTGGGCAATATGATGATGCAGGTTTGCTCAGCTTTATCGATGTTTTGTGCGTGAGTTCAGAACGGCTTGCGGGCTTACGATCGCCCATCGAACCCATTCGTTG
>CAKZMO010000370.1 GCA_937128595.1 uncultured cyanobacterium
GCTGTCTTGCGGAGACCATAACGAAATTCATCTCCGTCACTATGGGGTCTCTGAGGACAAGATTATCCGTGGCTGCCATCCGGTAGATGGCGATCGCTTCCGACAAACCATTGCTGCCCAGCCAGAAGAACTTCAAAGGATCCGGAATGAACTTGCCTGGGACGATAACACAATCCTCTACGGGTTCATGGGCAAATACATCGAACGTAAAAATCCGTTCGAATTTATCAACGCGATCGCCAAAGCTCACCAGCAAGATTCCCGCGTCCGTGGAGTTTTATTTGGGGGCGGCGATTTAGAACCCGCAATTAATCAGCGGTTGGCTGAACTGAACGGGGAGGTGATTAACCACGGTTTCGTTAACCAGTCTCAGGTACCTCTATATTTTTCTGCCCTTGATGTCTTCGTATCGACTTCGTGGATTGATCCCCATCCGCTGGTCGTGTCGGAAGCAATGGTGTCGGGTACTCCTCCGATTTTGAGCGATCGCTGCGGCAACTGGGGGTATAGCGACACCGTTCGACATCGCTACAATGGCTTGGTTTATCCATGCGGCAAGGTCGATAGCCTAGTTAACGCCATCCTCGAAATGGGCGACACCGAAACTCGTCAACGGTATCGTAATTGCTCTCAGGAAGTGTTTAATGAGCAAGATCTCTACTGCGAAATCGAAGCTTTTCTAGAGGTGATGGAGCGCATCAAGACCCAAAAGGGGGTCGCCTCCACCCAAATTATGATGACTCACCCCCGGTCAGAACCCGCAGAGCGGATTCCGGCAGAAATGCCTTAAACGTCGTTTCCTCGAAATGAGGCCAGAACCATGAAAGTATTGATATCTGCCTATTCGTGCGAACCCGGTAGAGGATCCGAGCGGGGCGTTGGTTGGAACGTCGCCTATGAGGTTGCTAAGCATAACGAAGTTTGGGTGCTGACTCGTCCAGACGAAAGCCGAGAAGCAATCGAGGCAGAACTCGTAGCCAATCCCTTACCTAACCTGCATTTTGTCTACTTTACCTTGCCTTTCTGGCAAGATAGTATGCGACTGGGCCAATCAGGTGCCATGCAGATTCACTACTATCTTTGGCAAATTCAAGCCTACTTTGTTGCACGCAAGTTACACCGTAAAATTGGCTTTGATTTAGCACATCACGTCACCTTCGTAAAATATTCTGCCCCTAGCCTGCTCTCTCTATTGCCAATCCCTTTCGTTTGGGGACCAGTCGGGGGCGGCGAATCGGCTCCTCCCAAGTTCTGGAAAGACTTCAGCTTCCGCGCACGTCTGTACGAATGGGCTCGAGACATTTTCCGTAATACGGGACAGCGCGATCCCATGGTCGGGATGACGATTCGTAATAGTGCAGTAGTACGAGCAACTACGGATGATACGGCTAAGCGACTTTACCAGATGGGAGCAACTACGGTACAAATCGTGCCAGAAGTTGGTCTCCTAGACGAAGAAATTGCCGCTCTGAACCAGTATCCGCTTCCTGCATCCCAGCCAATTCGGTTTATCAGCATGGGGCGCTTGCTTCATTGGAAAGGGTTTCACCTAGGCGTACAAGCATTTGCTAAGGCGAATCTTACAGATGCCGAATACTGGTTGGTGGGGGAGGGTCCAGAAATGGACAATCTTAAACATTTGGCCGAGACTGGTGGCGTAACCGACAAAGTGAAATTTTTGGGACGGTTACCTCGCGAAGAAACCTTGGAGTGTTTGGGCGAAAGCCACGTGCTGGTTCATCCCAGTTTACATGACTCGGGGGGATGGGTCTGTATTGAGGCGATGGCCTCCGGTCGCCCGGTTATTTGCTTAAACCTAGGAGGGCCAGCCATCCAGGTGACAGAACAAACGGGTTTCAAACTATCGGCTCAAGATCCTGACCAGGTGATTCGCGATATGGCATCTGTAATGCAAAAACTCGCCCATAATCCTAATTTAAGAATTCAAATGGGGAAAGCAGGTCGTCAATGGGTAAATGAAAACTTTAGCTGGAAAGTCGTAGGCGAACGACTAAATTCACTCTATAAAGAAACTGTGACGACAGAGACAGTTGCTCGAGAGCCCTAGAGTTGCTTTGTGACATAGTCGAAAGCTGATATTTTGTTCTTTCTAGCCTTATCATCGCGATCTATGTATTATCGCATCTGAAATCAGTCACCTCAATGCACTATATTGGGTAATTCTAGGGATCTTTTAACTATGCATGTACTAATTCCTGTCCTACATCGACCAACTGAGCCAACAGGGGTTTGTCGACATGCGGTCAACTTAGCCCAGTGTTTAGTTAAAACTATTCATATCGATCATGTCACTCTTCTGATTGGAGAATGGCAAAAAATGTATTTTGAGAAATCTTTTGATTTAAATTCTCCTAAAATAAAAACTATCGCAATAGATATTCCTAATACTTCAAGTTCCCGCAATTTATGGTTTTTATTCGGGTTGCCCAAAGTTGCTCAGCAGCTTCACCCTGACATTATTCATTTAGCTTTCCCACTTCCTTTTATCCGACGGTGGTTTGATAGACCTCTGGTATCAACTATTCATGATTTATATCCTTATGATTATCCAGAAAACTTTGGCTATCCTCAAGTCTGGTTTAACCAACTCTTTCTCAAGCAATGTGTTTATAGTAGCGATGGTCTAACTTGCGTTTCTAAAACAACCTTAAACTCGCTTAGCCAGTACTTTCCTAGCATAAATAGGAAAAACCAAGCAAGAGCCGTCATCTATAATTATGTCAATTTTGATTCAAAGAGTCTCATTGTACCTTCAGATATAGAAGCTTGTCCTCCGTCTAACTTCATTCTTTGCGTAGCCCAACATCGTAAGAACAAAAACCTCGATTTACTTATTAAAGCATTTGCTCAGCTCGTTGAGAGAAAGACTTATCCATCGTTGAAACTTATTCTTGTTGGCGGCACAGGACCCGAAACAGAAAACTTGGAGAATCTAGTGAATGTATTGTCCCTGCGAAGCGAAGTGCTATTTTTATCAGCTTTGAGTGATCAAGAGCTTTGCTGGCTTTATAACAATTGTCAGGTGTTTGCGATACCTTCCTCCACCGAGGGATTTTGTCTACCTCTAGTTGAGGCTTTGTTTTTTGGTTCTAGAGTTGTCTGTTCCAATATTTCTATTTTTCGTGAAGTAACTGAAGTCGCTAGCGATCGCTGCCAATTTTTTAATCTCTCCGGAGACTCTCTCGCAAATCTAACTGTAGTTTTAGAAAAAGCATTGAGTCTGAAAAACTCAGAATCATGTTTTTCGATCAAGGATAAGTTTTCAGAAGAAGTCATTTCTAAGCAGCTCACTGATTTTTATAGTCAAGTACAAACAAATTCCATATATCAAGAATCTGTATAGATATGTTTGTTAGGTCATGTATTTATTAGGTTAGTGTTTCTCAGACAAATCCATGGCAAACATCCCACAAATACAAGAATCAAAGTCTGCCAAGTTTAGAAATTCTGACCTGGCCCTTTTCACATATGGAACAGTTTTCTTTCCTAGATTATTCACTTATTTTGGCGCACCTTCTCCACTGAATTTAGCTCATCTTCTTGTTGTTCCGTGGACTCTATGCGTGATCCTAACAAATTCACGTATAAAAGATAAGAAGCAAGCGGGAATTATTTATGAGTTAATACTTGCACTGGGCATTTTTTTGGCCGTGATGATTACAAGTGCTCTAATTAACAATACTGGCTGGGTCAACATAGTAGCGCAATTTTTATTGCAGTCACAACCTTTTATGTTTCTAATTACTATTATGGGGGTCTCTTTCTCGCAAACTAGGCTCACTAGATTTAGGCGCTGGTTGCTCGGGTTTGCTCTATTTAACCTGCTCCTTGCCTTAGCACAGTCTGTACTTTTGCCCATCGGTCTTTATCCTAGAAAAGGTGGAACCATTGCAGACAATACTGCAGGCGTATTTGCAGGAGAGCGCGGCAGTGCAGGAAACTATGTGTCTTGTACTGCTTCAGTTTATTTTGCTCTTTACTTCTTTAAATTCAAGGCAGTTCCTCTGTGGATCAGGTTGCTAATTTTATTGGCATCTTTTTATCAGGTTTATATATCAGATTCTAAGCAGGTGTTCTTAGCACTTTTTGTGGGCTGGATTGCGCTGGTCATAACCAAGTTTAATGACCCAGCAAAGTTACTGATGTACACAGTTTTGGTTGCCGTATGCGCAGTTTTGTTCTGGTGGGCACTATACAACTTCGAGTTTATGACACCATATCTGAACTGGATTGACCGTCCGGAATTGTATGGCCCGAATGGAGAAGCGACTCAAACTAAGCTGGCGGCATTCCGGCTTATTCCAGAATATTATTCCACTCCACTTAACCATCTTTTTGGTTTAGGCCCGGGACATACGGTAACTCGCTTGGGGGGATGGATGCTAAAAAAATATTCTGGAGTACTCGTCCCTTTAGGAGCAACTCTTCATCCTGTCTCACGAGAGGTTTTTGATGTCGTTACTGAAGGCTGGATCGCACAAGAGTCAACAATCTTTTTTCCGCTATTTACCTGGGCTGGAATGTGGGGAGATGTTGGTATTTTTGGAGTTATGTCTTATCTATATATAGCTTTCATTATGTGGCGCAGAGTTTGCGTAGATGATTTAGGTAAGTTTTTGCTGCTATCTACAGGTGTTCTCGGTTTTTTCCTTACACAGATGGAGGAACCAGGACATATGTTGACTGTCACCTGTTTGTTAGCTTTGAGTTGGCAAGATCATCGTCTTGGTTACGGAAATTCTCCGTAGAAACTTCTTCATTTAAAGGCGAGTACCTTTTGTGGAAGAAACAACTAAATAGATCGATTCATAAAATTTGGTAAGTATAAGTTTAAAAAACGAAGACTTATTTATTTGGGTTTCAGAGCATAGAAATTTAGGTTTGCCTAATTTTTACTGTTGATAATCATACTGATATTTCTGTAGCTCTTTAGAAAAATTATCATAACTTTGAGAACCAAACATAGACAAATAGGAGGACAAGATAGTGACGACTTTAAATGCAAAATCTCCAGCCAGATCTGGAAGATTATTAGGCATTGAAATTGTTCGAGGAGTGGCAGTTTTTGCCGTGGTGTTATCTCACTCAGGAGATGGCACCTGGGGTGAGATGTCTAAAGGAGTAGAGTATTTAAGAACATTTTTCTCTTTTCATGTGCCTTTTTTTCTGGCAGCTTCTTTTTATTTTCTGTCTAAAAAGGTGAAATCTGAAGATGCTTCCTCTTATTCCATAACATCTTTGAAGCGTCGGATTCAGAGAATATTAGTGCCGTACGTTATCTGGTCGCTCATTTTTTTAATTATTCGTTGTGTTTTTTTTATTATCGATGGTGACCACGAAAGAATTATTAAAATATTTGATGATCCAATCTCGATCTTATTTTTAGGAGGTGCTTCTTACCACCTTTACTTTTTGCCTTTGTTAATTTGTGGGACTGTAGAGTTTTACATAATTAATAAGCTTATCAAGGATTGGACTTTGTTCAACTCTTTACTACTGTCAATAACTGGTTGGATACTGAATTTTGCCATTTCTGCTACGGGAAATCAATTTCAGCTAGGTCCCAATATTGCTTTTGAGAATTCTTTTAATATGTTTGGGATGGCACCGGATGACTCTGTTTTACTAA
The DNA here is from genome assembly GCA_937128595.1 of uncultured cyanobacterium. Lineage (GTDB taxonomy): Bacteria > Cyanobacteriota > Cyanobacteriia > CAKZMO01 > CAKZMO01 > CAKZMO01. The sequence continues at coordinate 5,651 of CAKZMO010000370.1, forward strand.
GGCTAATTTCAGTTTCTGTTGCCTGGTCAGTAACTTGCTTGCCCTACATTGGTGCTGCGATCGCTCTAAACTGCATTGACTCCGCTAACCGAAGTTCATTGCTTAGTATTACTCATTCGAAACGCTATATTTTCCTGGCCTTATCGATCTTAGTTTTCCTGTTATCGACTTTTTTGATTGACTCTTCTTCCGGCCTGAGGTCATTTCAAAAGGTTACCATTGCTTTCTCGCTACTCATTGCTTCAATTCTTTTTTCTAAGAATATCCAAGCCATCAATCGAGCTTCATTGGAGTATATTGCTGTCAGTTTAGGGAAATGCACACTAGGGATTTATCTAATTCACCCAGTTTTTATTCGAACAGTACGGTTGGTATTGTCGTTTTTATCTCCTAATACTTTGCAGAGTGTTTCAGTATTTTCGGTTCTCTTGATTTCATCCGTAAGTTTTCTTGTTAGCTGGCTTGTAGTTTACGCCCTCTCAGGCAATAAATTTGCAAATCGAGCCCTAGCTTGATTACTATGTTCCATGAGAGCTGAGTTCCAAAGAAAATCTAAAAAAGTGCGGTACAAGGCGTTGCATAATGGGAAGTGATGATACGCCTTCAGCTTATGGATCTGCTTGACTGACAAAACTAAGAAGCTGGGATGCGGCTGAGGACAGTGAACACAC
>CAKZMO010000371.1 GCA_937128595.1 uncultured cyanobacterium
GCGATCGCCATTGTGTTGTATGAGGAGCGATCGCCCCAATCGATTTTGGATTCTAAATTTTGGATTTTGGAGAGAGGAAAGTGGCGATCGCGGCAAAATTAGAGAGAATCAGAGCTTCCTTGAACAAACTGGACATCTTCGTAAATCAGCTCAAGGAACTCTTCCCAATTCACACTTTCCCAGTTCACACTAATGAGATCAAGCGATTCTCCAGCGATGTAAGTTTGTAAATTCCAGGGGCGGGTAGAGACTCGGCGATAACGGTCAATGCTCATCTGCTCAGCATCAATCAGCACATATTCCTGGAGAGTAGAGATACGGCGATAGTGGCTAAAAAAACTTATTCCTTTGGTCAAAAGCAACGGTGCTGGGCGACAGCGCTTCTACAAGCAAGCACAACGGATAAGTTTAATTGCATTTTGATCCCGCGAGTCACAACTCACCATCACATCGGGATAGTGGTAAGAGCCATTTTCAGAAACCTCGACTTTGACATCAGCGAAGAATACTTGACAACCTTTGCCTCTCAAATGGTTCAAAATTGCAGTTGCAGTTGACGCTTCCTTTACAAGCTTGTTGCGTAGAGGCTTTGTGGAAACTGAGAAAGCTTGTTTTTCAGATGGGCTGAATAAGGTTTTTGTAGAGCTATCTAGATATTCTAATGCCGGAGGACTAGGGGCGATCGCCCTCTCAAGAAGCGTTCCAGTCTTCCGCAGGTGTTCTTTTGCTGCCCAACAACGCTCCAATGCTGCGAAAAATGAGCCAAAACGAAAGCAGGGCACACTAGAGCACAAGCACGATACACGACTGAAAACTACGATGCATCGGGCAAGGCATAGCACACCCTCCTGAATATCAATATTGATTGATGGCTCAGTGTCGCTCTGCAAGAAGCAAATAGCCTACGCCAGTTGCGACTTGACTCTGCTAGTTCAAAGCCAGCCACTTCTGACTATTGAGGCGCTGAACAACATAAAAGACCATCAAGTCCAAGTTGACTCGTCGCTCATCAATCATGAACGACTCCAGTGTTGTGGGATGCGCCCCGTTGTCAGCAGAAGCAAAAAACTTAGAGCCTTTGATATCTTCCTCAGGAAAAGCAACAAAGAAAGTGCGATTACCATCTTGCCAAGTTCCGATGACCTGCCACACTTCCTCACCCGTTTCGAATCCCTTGATAGGAATGGTGCGCTTCTCAAACGATAGGTCTAAATCAGAGACTCCCTGATTTTCCAACGTCTCTTTCAAATTAGGAACAAAGTGTTCCCCAATAAACTCCTGAAAAGGTTTTTCTTCAATTGCAGGGGGTTTTTCCTTTTTTGCCTTCGCTTTGCTGTTGGCGGGCTTCTTGTCTTTTGTATCGTCTGCCATATCAGATGACTCTCAGCTCTACAGGTTAACTGCGAAAAAGCAGCACTTGGCTAGGTTGAGCCACTTCATGCGAAGTAGCTATCGTCTAACGTCAGCGTTTCTGTGTTTATGTTAAAGGCTGAACGGGTGAAAGAACAGCATTGGCGGTCATAAGTTTTTGTAATTTGCTGGCATTCTTCACCATTGATCGCGGAGACAGAGCCAAAACCTAAGGTAATGAGGGGGCGATCGCCCGATTTTCGATATGGTCTTCTTCAATTGGTTCCGCTTCTACGGCTCGGCGAATATCGCGGATCAATTCATCAATGCGATCGCGCGTTGTGTTCCAAGAGCACATCAACCGCACACCACCCACACCGATAAAGGTGTAGAACAGCCAATCCTGTTGTTTCAAGCAATCGATAACCGCAGTAGGCATTTCAACAAAGACTCCGTTGACCTCGCGAGGAACCATCAGTCGAATGCCTGGAATTTGAGCCAGTTGCTGTTCAAGATACGCAGCGCAGTCATTGGCATGACGAGCATTGTTGAGCCATGCACCCGTTTCGAGCAGTCCTAACCAGGGGGCTGAAATAAATCGCATCTTGGACGCTAGTTGACCTGCCTGTTTGCAGCGGTAGGCAAAGTCTTCTGCTAAATCACGATTGAAGAATAATATCGCCTCCCCTACCGCCATGCCGTTTTTGGTGCCGCAAAAACAGAGCACATCTACACCGACTTTCCAGGTGAGTTCGGCAGGGCTGTGACCAGAGGCAACGACCGCATTGGCAAAGCGGGCTCCGTCCATATGAATTTTGAGCTGATACTGGTCGGACACCGCTTTGATCGCCGCCAGTTCATCGAGACTATACAGGGTTCCTAATTCAGTCGCCTGGGTGAGGCTGACAACTTTGGGCTTGGGATAGTGGATATCTTGGCGTTTGGTGGCGATCGCCACGATCGATTCTGGAGTAAGCTTCCCGTTTTCTCCATGAGCCAACAAAAGCTTTGAGCCATTTGATGCAAACTCCGGTGCGCCGCATTCATCGGTTTCGATATGAGCCGTTTCATGACAGATGACGCTGTGATAAGACTGACACAATGCCGCAAGAGACAGGGAGTTAGCTGCTGTGCCATTGAATACAAAGAAGACTTCGCAATCCGTTTCAAATAGCTCTCGAAAAGCGTCCGCCGCTTTCTGAGTCCAGTCGTCGTTGCCATAAGCAGGCGCACTCCCCACGTTCGCTCTCAGCATGTAGTCTAGAGCTTCAGGACAGATCCCTGAGTAATTGTCGCTGGCAAACTGTTCGGACTGTGTCATGGGAAAAATAAAATAAAAAAAGGGGCACAGCCTTCCTATGCCCCACGATAGAGAACGTTGGTAACTGGCGCAGTGAAGAGAAGCTCTGCGCCGTTCAATTTTTAGCCCCCTGCTACGGCTGGTACAATGCTGACCTCATCGCCATCGCTGAGAGAGGTATCGGCTCCGTCTAAAAAACGAATATCTTCGCTGTTGACATAGAAGTTGACGAAGCGACGCAGTTGTCCCTGGTCGTCACATAGCCGAGCCTTGATGCCGGGGCAATTTTGCTCTAGAGAATTTAGCAGTTCAGAAACAGTGCCGCCTTCGCATTCTATAGAGGCTTGGTTTTTCGTGAACTTTTGCAAGGGAGTTGGAATCAAAACTTTGACAGCCATGGATGAATCAAATGAAGAACTAAACGATCAATACAAAAAGCGACAACCCGAGGCGAGCCGTCCCGCATAGATCGTCAGCGGGACGAGTCGAGCTTTCTCGACCAGGCTTAATCAAACAAGCTTAGACCATAGTCTGCTGCCATTCGAGGCGACCCAAGGTCTGGGCTCGCTCTAGAGCCCGTTCGAAACTGTCGAGCTTGGGATCAATGGTCAGGGGCTCACCGATGTAGCCTTGAACCGCTTCCTGAGTTTTGAGGCCATTTCCAGTGATGTAGGCCACGGTGGTTTCATCAGGGTCAATCTTGCCTGCTTCAACCAGCTTCTTCAACACTGCGATGGTCGTTCCACCCGCAGTTTCGGTGAAAATGCCTTCCGTCTCCGCCAACAGCTTCATGCCGTCAATAATCTCTGCATCGGTCACAGATTCAATGTTGCCATTGGTCTTCCGAGCAATTTCCAGCGCATAGACGCCATCCGCTGGATTGCCAATCGCAATAGATTTAGCAATAGTGTTGGGCTTCACAGGCGTCACGAAGTCGCGCCCTTCTTTGAACGCTTGGGCAATGGGAGAGCAGCCTTCCGCCTGAGCGCCGCTGAAACGAACAGGCTTCTCATCGACCAGACCCACTTTCACAAACTCATTGAATCCTTTGTGGATTTTTCCAAACAGGGAACCGGAAGCTAGAGGAGCCACAATGTGGTCGGGAAGCTGCCAGCCGAGCTGTTCTGCAACTTCAAAGCCTAAGGTTTTGGAACCTTCAGAATAGTAGGGACGAAGATTGATGTTAACAAAGCCCCAGCCATGAGTGTTAGCCACTTCGCAACATAGACGGTTGACCTGATCATAGTTACCATGAACGGCCATCACCGTTGGGGCATAAATGAGAGTTCCGAGAACTTTTCCAGCTTCCAAGTCAGAAGGAATAAAGACGCAGCAGTCAAGACCTGCATGAGCGGCGATCGCAGCCGTTGAGTTCGCTAAGTTTCCGGTGCTTGCACAGGAAACCGTCGAGAATCCTAACTCACGAGCCCGAGTCAGTGCCACAGAAACTACCCGATCCTTAAAGCTCAGGGTCGGCATATTGACGGCGTCATTTTTGATGAAAAGCTTATTTAGACCCAGGCGACGCGCGAGACGATTGGCCCGCAGCAGCGGCGTCATACCTGTGCCGACATCAATGGGGTTCTCTGTGGCAACGGGGAGAAACTGCTTGTAGCGCCAGATAGAATTTGGCCCCGACTGAATCGATTCGCGAGTCACCTGCTGACGGATTTTGTCGTAGTCATAGACGACTTCAAGAGGCCCAAAGCAAACATCCTCACACACATGAATGGCCTTTGCTTCATACTCTTCGCCACATTCTTTACATCTCAGTGCTGTGAATGTTGAGGTAGATGTCAGATTTTTGGGTTCCAGGGTGCGTTCGATGGCTTGGGTCATGGTTCTCTATCTCTGTTACAGGTTCTCTATTGGAAAACGGAAGGCGTTAGAAGCACTGAAAGGTATTTTTCACTACTCCTGCCGAATAGTATCACGGTCAAAAAATGCTCGTCAAACATACCCGACAAAAAAAGTCGGGTATCACATAACCTTTTGATAAACAGTCTTCTAGCGTTTCTTTATAAAGAATGCCAAGAATTGATTCAAAAAAACTTCTGGCTCATTTTGGGATCAATCTTTGTTTAAAGAGTCATGCTATTGCAGGTCATAGACTGCTTGATTCAAGAAAATGAAGCAGAGACGACAACCTATTCCCCTTCGAAGAAAGGGTGCTCAGCGATCGCCGACATTAGGTTCACAAGGGCTATCTCACTATTTGTCTTCAACTTTCGTGAAAGCCGAACCCGAAACACCGTGGAAACCAGATGTCAGACCTGACTTTGTCTATGTCTCTGAGTCGATACAATAGACATGCTTAGATGAAATACTTGGCAAATAGTATTACTCTCTTCGGATCTGCCTTGTGGAGAGGCAAGAGGACAATGACGAGAGCCTAGCACCCGAATTTTCAAGACACGTTAAGTTCAACACAATAAAGCGATGGCATTCTTCGACTCTGAAATCGTTCAACAAGAGGCTCGACAATTATTCGTTGATTATCAAAACCTCGTGCAGATGGGGGGAGATTATGGAAAATTTGATCGAGAAGGAAAAAAGATTTACATTGAGCAGATGGAATCGGTCATGGAACGCTACAAGGTATTCATGAAGCGATTTGAGCTTTCAGAAGATTTCATGGCGCAAATGACCATGGAGCAGCTCAAGACTCAGCTGGGCCAGTTTGGCGTTACTCCTGACCAAATGTTTAGCCAGATGAATATGACTCTTGAGCGGATGAAATCGGAACTTGATAAAAGCGTTTGAGCAAGTTGGGCGATCGCCCAACTTGCCAAGCTTAACTCTTGACTCCCTTCCAGCAGCTGACGAGTGCTCGCTGGGTGTGAGCTAGCCGTGGTCACTGCGATCCGCTAGCGCTTCAACATTAAGCGATCGCCAACGTGAGACCAACAATCCGCAATCAATGCGGACGCTCATTGTCTATTCAGCGTCATGACTCCGACCGATCATTTCCATGCTGTTGCCTACGAGCAAATAGGTTGTCATCATTCCTTTTCCTTTGACTTCAACCTCACCGCGCTTTTCAAAGTAATACTCTTCGCGTAAGCACTCGAAGACCTCCTCCGTCACCTGAATTTGTCCAGGAATGCCCCGCGCTTCCATCCGACTGGCGACGTTCACAGTGTCACCCCAGAGATCGTAAATGAACTTGCGAATTCCGATGACACCAGCAACAACAGGCCCTGTGTTGATTCCGATACGCAACTGGAAGGGTTGACCGTCATCTCGCTTGAAGTCAGCAATGATGCGCTGCATGTCTAGAGCCATGTTGGCGATCGCCTGTGCATGGTTTTCTTGGTGCGTTGGCAAGCCTCCAGCCACCATGTACGCATCTCCAATAGTTTTGATCTTCTCTAGGCCGTGCTTTTCAGCAAGTTTGTCGAAGCTTGAGAAAATTTTGTTCAACAAGTCCACAAGGTCAGTAGGCTCAACATTGGTAGACAAGCTTGTAAAGTCTACGATGTCGGCAAATAAGATTGTTGCTTCATCAAAACGTTTTGCAATGGACTGTTGATTTTGCTTTAGCTGTTCGGCGATCGCCTGAGGCAAGACGTTCAACAAGAGACGTTCAGACTTGTCCTGCTCTGCTTTTAATGCGATCTCGGCTTGCTTGCGGACAGTAATGTCTTGCACAGTTCCTTCGAAATACCGAGTGCCTCCTTGGGCATCTCTTACTGCACGGGCACTCTCTTCTGTCCAGATAATTTTTCCGTCACGACGTCTGACCTGAGACTCAAAGCTAGATACAAAATCTTGAGTCTCCAAAATCTGCGTAAACTCCCGATATCGATCCGGATCTACATACAAAGAGCTAATTGTGCCCAACTCATCGATCAGCTCTTGCTGTGACGAGTAGCCATACATTTGCACCAAGGCAGGATTCACACTGACAATCTCGCCGTCTGGCGCAACTTGAAAAATGCCTTCTACCGCATTTTCGAAAATGCTGCGATATTTTTCCTCTGCTTTTCGCAACGCCGACTCCGCACGTTTGCTCTCTGTGATATCCCTCGCAACCCAAATCACACGGTTGTTGGGCATCGGGGAAACACTGGCGATATACCAAGCGTCCCTTTCTTCGCTGCACGGATTATCTGTTTCGCTGCCCACATGCAGGCAATACTCTAAGTTGATCGTCTGCCCCGTATTCAATGCCCGTTGAATCTGAATCACAAACATTGCGGCTTTTTCAGGCGGAAGCACATCGTAAACCGTCTTACCAATCCGGTCGATATCTGGGTCAAAGACCAAATTGGAGTTTGTCGATACAATTTTGCAGTAGCGTCCTTGAGCATCAAAGACCGCGATGTAATCCGTCATCGCTGCGAACAGCGCACGCAGTTCAGCTTCTGATGTTCTTAGGGCATTTTCGATCTGTCGCCGTCCCATGATCTCTGACACCAGACGCTCGTTCAGTTCTTTAAGCGTTTTCGTTCGTTCTTCAACCTTGAACTCTAACTCGGCCTTCGCTCGCTTCAATCCCTCAACGGCACTTTTACGTTCAGTAATGTCTTCAACGGTGCCCTCGAAGTAGAGATCCCCAGTCTGCCCGTTTTCGACAATGCGAGCATTTTCGGAAATCCAGATAAGCTGACCATCTTTGCGATAGACCTGAGATTCAAAGTCGAAGACTTCTCCCTTTTCTCGGAGCTTTTGGACAAATTCCTGACGACGCTCTGGCTTGACGTAAAGCTGATTCTGAATGCTGGTAAGGCTCAGCATTAACTCTTCTGGAGAAGAGTACCCATAAATTCGAGCCAAGGCTGGATTCGCACTGATGTATTGTCCAGATGGCGTGGTTTGGAAAATGCCCTCCGCCACACTTTCGAAAATGCTGCGGTATTTACTTTCAGCTTCGGACAAGCCAACCTGAGCTTGCTTTTGCTCAGTAATGTCAATGCCTACGGTAAAGGCAGCTCTATCTTCATCATATTTCTGCGCCATGATCAAGAAGTTGGACACTCTGCCGTGAACATAGGCCGAAATTTCTCGGCTGGCAGCATGTTCAGGACTGTCAAACAAGTCTCTGACGAAGTCGTTGAAGTCAGGGCTCGTGTGCAAAAAGCCTATATCTTGACCGACAAATGCCTCTGGCGGAATGTTGAAGATGGCTGCAAGATGGCGGTTGACCCCTAGATAGCGTAAATCTCTACCGATCCAAGAGACAATGCCTGGAACAGCATCTAATGCGGCCTGGAGCTGGTCTTTTGCGATGCGGAGGGCATCTTCGGCGGCGCGGCGTTCGGTGACGTCAATTCCGACGGCAAATGCAGCCTGCCCATTGTTGTATTTTTGCACCACGATCAAATACCATCGCGGGTTGCCGTTGACATGAGCTTGAAATTCTTGGAATGATTCTTGCTCAGGTCTAGTAAAAAACTCTGCAACGAAATCGTTGAACTCAGAGCTGGCGTTGAGGAAGCCAATGTCTTTGCCTGCAAAGTCTTCTGGCACTAAGCCAAACATGCTTGCAAGATGACGATTGACTCCCAGATAGCGCAGGTCTCGACTAATCCAAGAAACGATGCCAGGGACAGTCTCTAAGATAGCGTGGAGCTGGTCTTGGGTATCAGACAGCGCTTGTTCTGCTTGGCGACGATTGGTGATATCAACCGCGACGGTGGCGACGCCGTACAGCTCTCCTTTCAGAGATCGGAGGGGCACTTTCGTCTTAAGCCAAGTGCGGCGATCGCCACTGGGATCGCTATATTCTTGTTCAAAGAAAGGAACAGCCTCGCCAGTCTGGATGACTTGCTGATCATAATCATCATTGAGTTCAGCATAGGTATCACCCAACAGTTCTCCGACGGTTTTGCCCTTTGCCTCTTCAGGCGCAACCTGGTACAGTTCACCCTGGTAATTGTTCATCAGGATGTAACGAGCGTCGAGATCCTTGGCGTTAATCGTCGCCGGAACGGCATCAATGATGGCATTCAGCAGCTCTTGGTTTTTCAATAGCGCATTTTCAGCCCGCTTTCGATCCGCGATTTCACGGATAAGATAGTCATTGGATTCCCGTAAGGCGGCCGTCCGCTCTTCGATTCTTGCCTGCAAATCTTGCTTCGCGTCAAAAACAGCCTTTTCAGCTTCTTTCCGTTTTGTGACATCGACGCTGCTGCCTTCGAAATAAAGAATCGCGCCGTCCTGATCCGTCACTGCACGAGCATCTTCAGATACCCAAATAAGGCTTCCATCCTTGCACCGAGCCTGATATTCAAACCCCTGCACCGTGCCTTGTGCAGACATCAAAGCCATGAAGCGATTGCGATCGTCAGGATTGACGTAAACTTGGTTTTCGAGATCGGTGATGGTCGTCATCATTTCATTTGATGACTCGTAGCCCAACATAGTGGCGATCGCCATGTTCGCCAACACATAACGGCCATCTGGAGTCGTTTGGAAAAAGCCCGCCACTGCGTTTTCCAAAATGTCGCGATAGCGCTGAATGGTGTATAACAAGCTAGCCTGAGTTTGATAATGAAACCGCTGTGAGGTTTCCAACTCAGACACACGCTGTCTCATAGATTGAAGCTCTTCGACCAGCTGCTCTCGCGTTTTACATGCATCATCTTGCACTAAAGCCGAAGCATCGAAGTCGAAAGCACCTCCATTAGACGTGGATTCAGCAACCATAAGTTTTAGCAGATGATTTCATCTGAAACGGCACATGTAATTCTCTGAATAAGCAGTTTTGATAATGTGCAGTAGTGCATATAGATACTCTTGAGTCAACTCAGAATCCACCTCAAGGCAACCTATTCTTAACTGTCGCTACACTATCTCTACATCTCCTTAAGTCGTCGATCCTTATCGTTTGACAAAATGATCATCAAGATTGTGATTAGTTCATAACAAGAGGCTGTAGCCATCAGCTCTGTCGTGCTCTTGAAGTCATCACCCGAAGGAGAGGATTCAGCAAGTTTTGTTTCAAACATTAAGCCTTGCTGTAGACAGACTCGTCATGACTTGAGAAAAGGTCAAACGCAGACTCTTGGCTCAACCGAATTAACATCTTCAATTAACACAATTCAACCTCATGATCCACGAGCCTCAAGCGATCCCCCAGACCACATCCTAATCAGACCGAAAAGTCCTCACTTTATCTGGCATCCGACGACAGGATTGGTAATCGTCACATCAAAAATTGACCTACAACTTGTCGCTTAAGCAACAAGGACTAGCCACATCCTTGCCTGAGTACCGACGACATCGCGACACGCATCATCACGAGAAATCCAATTCACGAGCTGGCCTATATCTGACCCATCCCAGCTCGAAGCGATTGCCCAAAAACTACCCACTCAATCGGCATCTACTCTCGAAAGTCTAATCCCTACTCATCAATTTCATCTGGTCAATTCAAATCGCGCTTCACACGTCTGAGGTTGATGTTCAAAGTTGATGAGTCGATACTTCGAGCAGTTCTAAAACTTCACCGACGACTTACAAGACCTGCACCCACTGATGTCCCCTGCGCTTCTAGTGCGTTCCCTGTGCTTAAAAAATATACGAGCTAAAGCGGTTTGTATGTTGACTAGAATACAGAAACGTTGGCGATCGCTCAAAAAGTGGTGATCCAAACCCCACATTCAGACGTTAACACAAGGCTTCAAGTCTCAACATTCCGCAACAACTTGCAACATCAATCAGTGGACTCCCTGCGGTAAGCTGACCTATGATGCTGATTCGTTAAGCCGAGTGGGCTGAACAGAGTCGAGGTTAGTTGCTAGCGTTGCAGACTGTCGTATGGGATCGCTTGAGCGCCAATCTCAAGATGCGTTAGATGCGTTGGTCTGATTGATGGGTTTGACGGATTGATTGGCCGTTGATCGCATCATGGCAAACTTAGCCATTGCAATTCGACTGATTGTTCAGAGTGATGATTCAGCTCCATCGGTTTCGGAACAAGTTTTAGAACAAAAGTCTTAGGTCAAACGTCTAGTTCTTATGGTTGCAAGTCCTCCTCGTCCAATTCGTATCGGTTCTCGAAAAAGTCAACTTGCGCTGATTCAGACTCACTGGGTTCAGGGTGAGCTGAGCAAAGCATTTCCTGGACGCACGTTTGAAGTTCACACTATGAACACTCAAGGTGACAAAATCCTAGATGTGGCTTTGTCAAAAATTGGGGACAAGGGGCTGTTCACCCAAGAGCTTGAGCAGGGAATGCTCGACGGCGATATCGATTTTGCGGTTCACTCCCTCAAAGATTTGCCGACTCGCCTCCCAGAGGGTCTCATGCTGGGCTGTGTAACAGAACGAGAAGACCCAGCTGATGCCCTCGTGCTACACGCCAAGCATCAAGGGAAGCAGATTGACACGCTACCTGAAGGAGCAGTGATTGGAACATCGTCTTTGCGTCGATTAGCTCAGTTGCGGCATCATTTTCCCCATCTAACCTTCAAAGATGTCCGAGGAAACCTCAATACCCGTTTGCGAAAGTTGGATGACGGCGAATATGACGCTCTGATTTTAGCGGTGGCAGGTCTAAAGCGGCTCGACTTTGGCGATCGCATCAGTCAAGCATTACCTTCCAAAATTTCGCTCCACGCCGTTGGACAGGGTGCCCTCGGCATTGAATGTCGCGCAGAAGATCCAGAAATTCTCGATGTTCTCAAAACTCTTGAGCACCAGCCAACAGCCTATCGTTGCTATGCTGAGCGAGCGTTCCTCCGAGAGCTGGAAGGGGGGTGTCAAGTTCCCATTGGAGTCAACACCACACTAGAGGGCGATCGCCTCACCCTTGCAGGCTTAGTTGCCAGCCTCGACGGACAAACCGTTATTAAAGACACCATCACCGGCAACACAGAAGACGCCGATGCACTGGGCACAGAGCTAGCTAAGCAACTGAGGGAGCGAGGAGCCCAAGACATCTTGGACGCTATCTTGGCAGAGATTCAGCGTTGATGTGGATGCGGATCTACTGCCAACGAAATCCAAACAAAAAAGGGAGGGAGGCTAGCTAGCCTCCCTCCCTTTTTTAGATATAGTGCTACGCGCTGATAT
>CAKZMO010000372.1 GCA_937128595.1 uncultured cyanobacterium
GATCAGATACAGTTATCCGCAGAAACCTATCGTATCTTGGGTATTGACCCCAGTCAGAGGGCACTCACAGCCGAGAGAGTGCTGTCGATGGTGCATGGAGACGATCGGGCAATGGCGCGGTCGGTGGTGAACCAAGCCCTCACGGATGGAACGCCCTATGAACTCGAACATCGTTTTTACCATACCGATGGCTCTATCCGTTATTTAGTGAGCAAAGGAGAAGCCATCCGCGATGCCAACGGTGCCATTTTCAAGCTGATTGGCACCATTGTGGATATTAGCGATCGCAAACATTTGGAATTGGAACTGAAAGACTCAAAAGCTTACTTATCCAATATTTTGAATAATGTTGGTGCATCTGTCGGCAGTTTTCGGTACTTTGAAGATGGCACTTGGGAAACGATGTATCATTCCCTCGGCTGTCGAGATGTGTTCGGTTATACGATCGAAGAATTCACGGCTGAGTCATGGTTATCCCACATTTTTCCAGACGATCAGGATAACGTACTCCAAGCCATGCATCAGGCGATTGACTCTGAGCAAACGCTAACGGTTGATTATCGCTATCAGTATCCGGGTGGGCCCATCCGCTGGATTTCAGATACGATCACCACCCGCCCCGACCCTGATGCCTCTACGCCCTATCGCCGCTGCTGGACGGTGACAATGGTGGGGATGGATGTGAGCGATCGCAAAGCCGCCGAACTGCAAATCCGAACTCAGCAAAAGTTCTTGCGGGACTTGGTGGATGCTGTGCCGAATGCCCTATTTGTTCGAGATACCAGTGGACAATTTCTGTTGGTCAACACTGCAGCGGCAGCGATGCATGGCGTAACCCCTGACCAATTGGTCGGTCGCCTAGAAAGTGATGTCAATCCAAATTTGCCACCCGATTGGATAGATGGCTTATTGCAGCGCAACCAAGTTGTGATGGAGCAGCGACAACCGCTGCAGAGTAGGGATGAGTTGTTGATCACAGATGATGGTAAGCAGCAATGGCTACAGACCTATATCAGCCCATACATTGACCATGAGGGCATTGTGCAGGGAATTTTAGGCACGACTATCGACATCACCGATCGCAAGTTGGCAGAGCAGGCGTTGCGAGATAGCGAAATACGATTCCGCACGATTTTTGAACAGGCACAAATTGGCATCGCCATGATTCTGCTGCCTCAAGATAAGCTAGTGCTATCCAATCCATTTTTCCAGAATTTGTTGGGATACTCTGCTGATGAACTGTCCGCGATGACCCGTGACGATGTGTCTTATGCGGATGATCGAACGATTGAGCGCCCCTTATTCCAAGCCTGCTTAAACGGTCAGCGCGATACTTACCATATCGAGAAGCGCTATGTTCGTCGTGATGGTCAACTAATTTGGACTCACATGATTGCCTCTGCCCTGCGCGATGAGCAGGACAAGGCATACGCGATGATTGTCTTGGTAGAAGATATCAGCGATCGCAAGCAAGCCGAACTCGCGCTGCAACAAAGTGAGGCGCGATTCCGTGACTTGATTGAACAAACGTCGGACTGGATATGGCAGACCGATGAGACTGGAAAATTTATCTATGTAAGTCCCCAAGTAGAGACAATTTTGGGATACACTACCGATCAGGTTTTGGGGCGCACCACGCTTGAATTTATGGAACCCATCGAGCGCGATCGCTTGACTCCCATTTTTGAGACCCAATTTGAACAGCGTGAAGCCTTTACTGGATTAGAAAAAACCTTGATTCACCGCGATGGGTATCCCGTGACCTTAGAAACGAGCGGCTCACCGATACTCGATGCGGATGGCACCCTGAAGGGATATCGCGGCATTGCTAGAGATATTACAGAACGAAAACAGGCCGAAGTGCGACTAGAGCGAGCAAAACAGGCGGCAGAGGCTGCCAATGTGGCTAAAAGTCAGTTTTTGGCTAATATGAGCCATGAATTCCGAACGACGCTGAATGCTATCATGGGCTTATCCCAGTTGTTGAGCTACGACCTCAATTTGACCCCAGATCAACAAAACTTCGTGCAGACCATCATGCAGAGTGGAGAACATTTACTGGAGTTAATCAATGAGGTTCTTGACCTGTCCAAGATCGAGGCTGGACGGATGACCCTCGACCAAGGCACGATTAACGTCTTGGATTTTCTAAATGCGATCGCGGCAATGCTGCGCCAAGAGGCCACTTCAAAAGGACTCTCCCTTACCCTTGACATTGCGCCGGGACTGCCCGCTTATATTACTACAGACTCACGCAAGCTCCGCCAGGTCTTGATTAACCTACTCGGTAATTCAATCAAATTTACTCAGGAGGGAAGCATTACCCTGCGGGTGTTGTCTGCGGGGCAGCTAGGCATTGACCAGGAGACGCCATCGATTCCTCTGACCTTTGAAGTCGAAGATACTGGCATCGGCATTGCAACAACTGACCAACTGAAAATTTTTGATGCATTTGAGCAAGCCTCCTCCGGTAAAAATCCAATTCAAGGGACTGGTCTGGGGCTAACTATCAGTAGCCGTTTGGTTGAAATGATGGGGGGACGGATTACCCTATGTAGCACCTTCGGAAAAGGTAGTCAGTTTCGATTTACCATTCCTGTTCAACCCTCAAGAGCAACTGGCGTGCCGCCATCTTTTAGCTATGGGCGAGTCATTGGGCTAACCCCTGATACGCCAACTTATCGTATCTTGGTGGTGGATGATCAGTTGGAAAATCAGCAGTTTTTGTCTCAGACGCTGCAACTGATTGGCTTTGATGTTGAGTTGGCAAGCCATGGCGAAGAGGCGATCGCCCGTTGGCAGGATCAGCAACCTCATCTGATTTTGATGGACTTGAGTATGCCGATTTTGGATGGTTACACCGCGACTCGCCAGATTCGATGTTTGGAAGAAAGCCCAACACTTCAGTCTACCATCAAAGCTCGCACGGTTATTGTGGCGATGTCTGCCAGCGCCTTTGAACGCGATCGCATTTACGCA
>CAKZMO010000373.1 GCA_937128595.1 uncultured cyanobacterium
TCAATCGTGGCGTTGCGATCTGCTGAGTTGGCTTCAGAGGCAGCAAAAGGTGAGTTCCTATCGGCGGAGGTAAAACCCTTTTTCTACGGAAACCAATTCATACTGGTGATTAAAAAAACATACCCGGATGTGCGTCTGGTCGGAGCGCCGCCATCATCTATTGGTAAGTTCGGCGGCGATACCGACAACTGGGTCTGGCCTAGACACACCGGAGACTTCGCGTTATTTCGTATATATGCTGGAGAGGGAAATGAGCCAGCAGAGTACAGCGAAGAAAACAGACCATATGTTCCGGCTAAAAGCCTGGATATTTCACTCAAAGGAGTAGCACCTGGCGATTTTACAATGGTGTACGGTTTTCCGGGAACTACAGATCAGTATGCAATTTCCAATGCAGTGAAATACGTCACAGAAATCATCAACCCATTGCGGATTGAAATGCGCGAGCAGAGCCTGGAAGTAATTGATGCGGCTATGGCTAGCAGCAGTGAAGGTTAGGTCATACAGCGCCTGAGTGACTGTATCAACAGCCGTGTCAAAGCCAAGACATCGCTCCGTAAACGGCACGTCGTTGTCAATCGTTTTTGGAATGGCGACCCAGTTCCAGCCGCCCTGCTGTGCTAAGTTATCGATGATGTCAAGACTACCGTCCCCTCCAAGTGCAATCAGCGCATCCAGGTTCAGGAGTCGATAGCCAGCCAAAATTTCTTGGGCAATTGTGGGATTTCCGGGGTCGCCCTTGTTTAAAGCACCTAGAATGCTGCCGCTGAGGAACTGAAGAATATCGACCCCGTGAAGCATACCGGGAATATCAAAACCATGATCGTGCAGTCGCAAGTCTTTTGGACTACAACTTCCTTGCTCTAAGCTAATCAAGCCATGAGTACCGTAGGGAATGCCGTAGACTGCCCAGCCGCGCTGCGTGGCACATTTGACAACCGCCCGAATTACTGCGTTGAGGCCAGGGCAGTCACCGCCACTGGTGAGAATACCGATTTTTGGGGGCTTCTGCATAGGAGTTTTAATGGGTGAGTGGATCGTGTGAATAGGTAAGTAACGTTGCTGAGATCGATGAAGTCAGTAGATGACCGTTTAGCCATTACTCGTTATCCAATCCTCTTTCCTGCATTTCGTACTCTTTCCCAACTTCTCAACTCCCTATTCCTTATTCCCCAAAGGAGTACGACGGTTCATGAACCTGTTCTTCTCCGAGAGAGTAGGTCTGGATGGATTTGATATATTGCGCACGCTCGAAGGCACTTGGATTGGGACAGTTAATCTGACTCATGCTGCCTTGAAGCTGCTGAATCGATTCATATTCATGGCTTTTCAACCATTCTTGAATACCCTGGTTAACGGTGTGTAGGTGGTCAATGCCATGGCGCAACAAAGCGCTCACCATCTGGGTGACACTGGCTCCGGCCATCAGCAGTTTGATAGCGTCTTGCGCTTGGTGGATGCCCCCGGTGGCGGCAAAGTCTAAGGGCAGTGTGCCGTACAGAATGGCAACCCATCGCAGCGGGAGGCGCAAATCCTGGGAGGTGCTGAGCAAAACACGGGGCAAGACCTCAAGAGCTTCTAAATCAATATCAGGCTGATAGAATCGATTGAACAGAACTAGACCGTTGACACCGGCCATTGAGATCTGGTGGGTAAAGTTAGCGAGATTGGTGAAGTAGGGACTGAGCTTAACCGCGATCGGAATATTGACGTGATGAATGACCGATCGCACGATGTCGAGATGTGCCTGTTCAAGCTCGGCGGCTGTTTGACTAGGGTCAGTCGGTACTGCATAGATGTTTAACTCTAGAGCATCGGCACCAGCCGCTTCGAGTTGTTTGGCATAGTCAGTCCAACCGCCGGGGGCATCACCGTTGAGACTCACAATGATGGGTATATCCACCATCGCCTTAGCCCGCTGAATATGGTCGAGATAAGTTTCCGCACTAACGTGGAAAAGCGGCTGATGAGGGAAGTAGGTGAGGGCTTCGGCGTAGCTCTCAGTCCCTTGATTGAGGTAATAATCTAGCTCGAAGCGATCGCGCTGCAACTGCTCTTCAAATAGAGAATGTAGGACGACCGCCCCTGCCCCCGCGTCTTCGATATGACGCAGGTGATGAAGATTTTCGGTTAGCGGGCCGCAAGCTCCGACGACTAGAGGAGAAGATAACGTGAGGCCAAGATAGTGAGTGGCAAGCATGAGTTGTAAAAGAAGGAGACGTGAGGAGGAGGAAGCCTCACTCCCCACGGTTTACAGCTATTCGTGTTGATGTTCTAGGCGATCGAGGCCAATCGGCAGGCTGTTTGCGGTTTGCACTCCGTAGCGAGAGAGTAGGGTAGCCCCAAAGCCAAATAGGGTAATGAGGCTGACGAGGAGCCCGCCAGCGATAGGAATCAGGCTAATGACAAACAGCAAAACCAGCCCCAGCCAAAAATGTTGAAAGCGCGCTTCCGGTTTTTTGGAGCGCAGTCGTTGGCCAAGCCAAACGCAAATAGAGATGCCGCCTAAGAGCCAGGTGAGAAGGACAGCGATATTGGCCAAGGGAATCACAATTGCTCCGACGACGCTGCCCGCAGTCAAAACGGTGAGAACGATCAGAGCAATAAATCCACCAATGCCGTAAACCAGACTCATAAAGGGGCGGGCATGGACAGCGGTGGCGATCGCCTCGATATGTCCTGGCAGCAGTAGAAGCA
>CAKZMO010000374.1 GCA_937128595.1 uncultured cyanobacterium
TCTAACTATCAGCGCTTTCTCTTGCGTCTGATCGACGATATCGATGAATTCTTCGCACGTCCTGTTTTGCCAGACGCATTGATATTGAACAAGCTAAGCGTTGACTTAACAAGATTTACTGAAGTCTTGGCACATACATGAATAAGCTGAGAACAAGGTGTTGCCCAATCAAAGACTTGGGCATTGACAAAACCAGATGAAGCGCTACTCTCTCTGCTTACTGGGCCTGGCTTTGTTAGTTCTGAAAGACTTAACTGTTTGGGAAGCAAACTCATTAGCCCATTCGGGATAAACAAGACAACGACGAGTAGCAAAACACCCACGACGAGCTGCCAATCTTGAGTGACCTTCTCCGCCGAGTTCTGGATCTGACCCAACAAAACAGCAGCAATGAGGGGGCCAACGAGTGTTCCTCGACCACCAATGGCAACCCAAATCACGACTTGAGTGCCGAAGGCAACCGCTAAATATACCGGAGAGATAAACTTGTTAAGAGGAACAAAGAGTCCACCCGCGATACCAGCCATTGCTGCTGATAATGTCCAGATGAAAATTTTGAAGCGAGCTACATCATATCCAAGATACTCAATTCGCTTTTCGTTCTCATTAATAGAGCGAAGAATTAAGCCAAAATTGGACTGAGTCAACCAGAAACTAAACCCTAGAACTAGGGCTGTAAACGCCACAATAATAAAGTAAATGCCCGTCAGAGGAATTGGAGTCCCAAAAAAACTCAGATCACTAACATCTGTGATGCCGTTTGTTCCTCCCGTGTAAGCCTGCAAACTGACAAAAAACGTAGTCAGAGCAGAAGAAATCGCAAGAGTGATGATAGTGATATAAACACCACTCACTTTAGAACGGAAAATAAATGTTCCGATGATAAACGCAAATAACGCTGGAACAGCAATCATGGCGATGACTGCTATCGGAAAATACTTCAGCGGTGCAATGAACCAAGGTAAGACCTCCAGACCATTCCACACCATGAAGTCAGGCAGTTCTCCACCATAGGTATTGTTCGCTGCGGATAAATTGAGCTTTAGGTAATAGGCCATTGCGTAGCCCCCCAGAGTAAAAAACACTCCGTGGGCAAAGCTCAAAATGCCAGTAAAACCCCAAACTAAGTCCAGCGAAATGGCTAAGCTTCCAAACAACAGAAGCTTTGCCAATAAAGAAATCTGGAAATCACCCAATACAAAGGGCAAAATGATAAAAATCAACAACCCAATGCCACCGATTAGCAGTAGCTTTGTGGGTACCGTGCTTTGCCTTAACCCCATGACTGAGTCAGTCATATTTCATACCTCTCCAAGAATTAGCCCCATCAAATCTTAAATGCAGCAACCTATGCCCGCTTCTGCACTGTGAATAGTCCCTCTGGGCGATAGCGAATCAAAACAATCACGGCAGCAAGAACAATCACTCTAGCCAATGGATCATTAAGCATGAAGGCAATCACCGCATTCGCCTCACCAATCAAGAAGGAACCTGCTAGAACTCCAACTAACTTGTCAACGCCTCCTGTCACCACGACCATCCAAGCATCGACTAAATAGTCTTGTCCCATTGGTGGAGCCACACTCTTGAGCGCAGAGATGACAGCGCCTGCGACACCAGCCAAACCACATCCGTAGGAAAATGTCACGAGATCAACGAACTGAGTATTCACGCCCAAACATTTCGCCATATCCCTGTTCTGCGTTACAGCTCGTATGTTGCGTCCCCAAGAAGTGCCGTAGAACAAAAACATGGTCAAACCTAGCAGCGCCAGAGCCATCGCAATAATAAACATCCGATAGTAAGAGATCGCGATGACCGGGGTCCCAGAAGCATCATTAAGAAGCGACAAATTACCTGAGAGATAAGGAGGTGCTTTCACATATTTCAGCTGGGCAGTAAAGATCAGCTTCACGACACCTTGCAGCACAATGCTTAAACCCCAAGTCGCTAGCAATGTCTCCAGGGGACGCCCATAAAGCCTTCGAATAATGGTTATCTCAGTAAAGGCGCCAATAATCGCCGTTCCTAGAAACGCGAAAGGAATCGTCAGCAGCAAATCCAGATTAAAGAACTCTTGCATCACGAATGCAAAATATGCTCCTAGCATGATGAACTCACCATGAGCCAGGTTAATAATACGCATAACCCCAAACGTAATGCCTAACCCAAGCGCGGTAAGCAGCAAAATACCGACAATCCCTATTCCGTTTAATGCTTGATTCAATAGGGAAGGCCAGTTAAATCCCTCAGCCGCTGCCTCTTCCTGAGCAAGGATATAAGTTGGCCAAAAGATCGCAGAAGAAACAAAATTCAACATAGCAAGACAAGCTCTCAAACACTCATATCAGCAATACACAAAATGAGAGAGGGGAAAACCTGGATCATGCCGACCGTAGTTGGCTCGCAATGATCCAGATTTTGCAGTCTCTCAAATGCTTTTCAAGGTGATTCGATACGACTCACTAGGAGAAATCTTAGGTTCCTTCTTCAAGGTACTTAATTTCTAGATCTTCTCCAGTTTCCTTAGTTGGGTCGCTCATATCATCAGGCATTGGACGCGTACAAATTCGTCCAGGATAGAGAGCCTGGCTCCAAGCAATGGGTTTCACCGCCGCAGGGGTTTCCAATACGATCTCAGCTTGACCATCGGCTTTCCACTGACCGATACGAGAGTAAAGGTAAGTGTGATAGTTTTCGGGATCGATTTTGACGAGACCCTGAGGAGCTTGGAACACCTGCCCACGAGTGGCTTCACGCAGCGTTTGAGTATTGATCTCGTCGCCAGCCTCAAGCACTTGCTTCATCGCCTGAGCCATAAAGAAAGTTTGGAGATAAGCAGCCTCCATGACCCCGTTGGTGACGCGATCGTCTCCGAACATCGCCTTAAACTGCTCCACAAAAGCCCTGTTTTCTGGAGTGTCAACGGTTTGGAAGTAGTTAAAGCTGGTGTAGTGACCTTCAGCATACTCAGGCCCCATTGCCTGAATTTCTTCTTCGGTCGTGGGATAAGCCATGATGGGAATGTCTGCTGCGTTGATCCCAGCGTCTTTATACTGTCTGTAGAAGGCAGGAATACTGTCTCCTACCAAGTTGCTGAGGACAAAATCAGGCTTGGCTGCCTTAATTTTGTTGATGATGGTGATGAACTCGGTGGTTCCGAGAGCAGCATACTCATCTCCCACGACCTCTCCGCCTAAGCTCTCAAGCTCAGCTTTAGCAATCCGATTACTTTCCTTCGGGTAAATGTAATCGGATCCGATGAAGAATCCTTTCGGGCCAAAGTTTTCGAACGAGTAAGGAATGGAGTCGGTAATCTGCTGGTTAGGCGCAGCTCCAGTATAGAAAACATTGGAGCTACACTCGTTTCCTTCGTAGTAAACCGGGTAATAGAGGAGAGAGTCTTCCTCTTCAAAAACTGGGAGAACCGACTTGCGGCTAGCAGAGGTATAACAGCCCAGAACGCAAACGACCTGATCTTCGTTGATCAGACGCTTCGACATCTGATTGTACAAGTCCCAGTTGGAGTCAGGGTTGACAACAACCCGCTCTATCTTGCGTCCTGCAATTCCTTCACCGTTGGCTTCCCAAGGACCTGTGCCTGAGTTAATCTGCTCAAGCGCCAAAAACGTTGCGTCTTGCAGTGATTTCTCAACGATGGCGATCGTACCTGTTGTCGAATACATCACTCCAACTTTAATGGGATTTTCGCCCAAGTCTTCGGAGCCGGAACCTTCCGAGGTGCCTGTACCTGTTCCACCTGAACAAGCCGCTAAAACTCCAGTACCGACGGCTAGAGAACCGTATTGAATAAACTTTCGGCGGCTAAGATTACCGAGACTATTTTGATTAGACTTCACCACGATCGCTACTTGCCTCTCACAACTTAAAGTTACTTGGATCTGAAAACAATTTCCACGACACAACCCACACGCCTCTTTCAGCCATTTCAAAATTCGATTGAAAAGCAAGGCCTTCAATCTACTAGCTGAAACATTAAAGAGTATTTGTACGTCCTGAAAGGTGACTTTCCTCGCAAAAGAAACCTACGAGAGTCAAAAATGTCAACTCATGACCTGCGGCTAAATAGAACAGCAATCGATACTTTGCCAAACACAATCGTTAGCCAAGAAAATTGTTAATGTAAGTAAAGGGGAATAGAGACAAGCTTTTTGTAATCCTTTATACACAACCTGTAATTTTAAAAAGAAACCCGAAAAAGTAGATTTACGATTCAAGGGATAAGTTAAAGGTTTTTTTGCGGTCAAATTAATATTTATTTCAATGACTTGAAGCTTTACGCAATCGAATAGGTTCTGGGCTTGTTCTATATTTCTTGGCTATTTGAAAATAGCGATCGCCCTCTTAATACAATTCCTGTCGCGTTAGACATCATGATTTGATCGTCGTACATGTAATTCTTGAGCCGATTTCTTGCTTTTTCTGAAAAGTATTTGCTTGAATTCACGACTTTCCCTCTCGATCTCACCGTCTGCTTTCGTACTCGTTTGTCTCTTCCGTTTTCTGATATACACTTTTTGAATATCGGAATTTTGGGGCGATCGCTCCCGACCGGCACAAGCAGTGGAGCAACCACTGCCGTCTGAGTTTCGATACTATGGGAGCACATAGTCTTAAACACTTGATGAGTTTTTCACGGTTAGAGTCATGACCTCATTTGCCACCTCGACAGCCAGAGCCGATTTAAGCGAACTGAGACGGTTGAAAAATTTACTCCCGCCCGAGCTGAAAAGCTGGGTTACCGTCGAGGGAACAACAGCCGTCAATCCTCCTCTGATCATCAGTGAAGAGCTGAGCCGAGATCAGGTTGAGATTCAAGTGGACTTGGTGAAATGGGAACAGCTCGCTCTCGACCAGCGTAATCTGATGTTCTGGCACGAAGTTGCACGAATTCAAAGTGACACCATTCCTCGCGATGGCTGGGAAATGGCAGCTCTCGCCATTGGACTAGGCGGTGCAGTTGGAGAGCTGTGGGTACAAGATGGGGTCTTGTTGCTCTTGGCTCTAGCGCTCTGTGGCGTTTCGGGCTGGCGGCTCTATCGTCGCAATAACCCCGAAAAGACTTTAGTAGAAGCCATCGATGCTGATGAAAAGGCGATCGCCCTCGCCACACGGTTCGGCTACAGCTTGCCAAATGCCTACAAGAGTCTGGGAAGCGCTCTCAAGTTTTTGATCGAGCAAACTCCCAAGAAAAACAAGCGCAAACGCTATGAATCTCGGCTACAGGCGCTAAAGAAGAGCGCGGCCAAGGCTAAAGCCAGAGCAAAAGCGTCTGACGACGGCATATAAATTTTGCCGAGACTAATCGTCTACTCGTGGGGGTGTTGAGGATTCTATCTTTGACACCCCTCATCTGTGAGCAAAATTCTAAAAGCGATCGGTTGCGGCGATCAACGCATCTCGAATGCCGGGTTCGGTCATGGAATGTCCGGCATCGGCAATCAAGAGATATTCTGCTTCTGGCCACACCTGATGCAGTTCCCAAGAGGTCACCATAGGACACACCACATCGTAGCGGCCTTGAACAATGACGGCAGGAATATGTCGAATCCGATCGACATTTTTGAGTAGCTGATCTTCGGTTTCAACAAAACCGTTGTGGACAAAGTAATGGCACTCAATGCGGGCAAAGGCAGCAGCAAATTCGTCCTGACCAAACCGCTCCATGAGTTGACTATCAGGCACGAGCTTACTGGTGCTTGCTTCCCAGATTGACCAGGCTCGCGCTGCTTCTTGGCGAACTTCTGGCTGATCGCTCGTCAGACGTTTGTAATAGGCCGCAATCAGGTCATCTTGTTCCTCTAGCGGAATCGGCTTGAGATACTCTTCCCAAGCATCTGGAAAAATAGCGCTGGCTCCTTCCTGATAAAACCATCGGATTTCCTGTTGCCGCAGCATAAAGATGCCCCGCAAAAAGAGTGCAGTTGTCCTTTCTGGATGGGTTTGACTGTACGCCAACGCCAGCGTACTTCCCCAACTGCCGCCAAAGACAGCCCATTGTTCAATACCGAGATGCGATCGCAGCTTTTCTATATCTGCAACGAGATCCCATGTCGTGTTTTCTCGTAGCTCCGCATGGGGCGTGCTGCGTCCACAGCCTCGCTGATCAAACAGCACCACTCTCCACTTATGAGGATCAAAATATCGATGATAGATGGGATCGATGCCGCCTCCCGGCCCCCCATGCAAAAAAACAACAGGTCGTCCGTCTGGATTGCCAACCTGTTCGTAGTAGAGGGCATGCAATCCCGATACTGCAAGCGTTCCAGTACTGTAAGGCTCAATTGGGGGGTATAACTCTCTCATAACCACGAGAAAACGCGTGAAAATTGTTTTGACTCAAAGATTTTCATCAGTGCGCATCCAGCCGACAGAAATCTCTCGGCTTCGCAGCAGCGACAATTCCTATCAATCTACCTGAAAATAAAAGCTACCTGAAAATAAAAGGGGAGTGACGAATCACTCCCCTTATTACTGGCCTCGATACCAGGTGTTATGACGCAGGCTGCTTAGAAAAGTGCCTCACATTGTTCAACATTCTCTTTTTTTGCAAACGATCAAACTTGGACGGGTCTGACAACCCATCCTGGATAAGAAAGCTATCAAACGTATTAAAGAGTGATTGTGTTCAATAATACAGCACCACTCATGACGCAGCTTGTTTCAGGACTGCTACAACTTTTGAGAGTAAATGGTACACCCTGCCCGACAGGAGTCATGATTCTGCTTACTTTCTCCGTCTTATCAAGCGTTATGCTTTAATAGCCCTCTTACCTGAGCATCTACATATGAAATTTTCCATTTTCGCCAGTGTCTCTGGTTCTTTAGTCGCTCTAGTATTTTCACCTTTTCTAGTTGCCAAATCACCTGCTAAAGCTTTGCCAGGGCAGACATTTCAGCAAGCACAGCAAATGGTTCAAGGGTCTAGGCTGTTTCAAGGTATGAGCATTTTTGAAGAAGACTCTGAGTATTTTCCAGGATATTACACGGTTAGCAGATCATTTGATGGAGGCGAGGCTGTTCTCTATGTTCTTGGAGAAGGAAATACTGTTGGAAGCGAAACACTACAGTTTAGATATCCTAATTCAAGAATTTCTTTCGACCGGGAAAGCGAAAACGGCTTATTACTTATTGCATCTCTCTGGGGAGAAGACATTGCTCAGGATTATGCAAATTCTCGCTATACGGATGAGATTCAAGGAGGTCTTGGTATAAATCACTACTATCTTGGCGAAAGATATGGATATCGCCGGTCTACACACACTGACTCTTACTCAGGTGGATCCATATACGACTTTACTGTCATGGATTTCTCAAACTGGGAAGAAAGTAGAAGTGGAGATAGATTCTGTTTGGCTAATCCCAATGCTAATGAGTGTTTAGGACTGTAGTGTCTGCTTTACGAATTTTTGTGAATCTGCACTAAGAACCTGGGGCGTGTCATCAATTGAGCCCGATGATCGTCACGGCCAGATAGATGGCTCCCAAAAAGTTTTCAGCCAGCTTGTCGTAACGAGTCACAAGCGCCCAGTACTGCTTCAGCTTCGCAAAGAAGTTCGCAATCAAATGCCGTG
This sequence comes from uncultured cyanobacterium, assembly GCA_937128595.1. Taxonomy (GTDB): domain Bacteria; phylum Cyanobacteriota; class Cyanobacteriia; order CAKZMO01; family CAKZMO01; genus CAKZMO01. The sequence goes on from CAKZMO010000374.1 coordinate 7,596, forward strand.
CTTTGTACACCTCTTGATCATACTCGCGAAGCTCACGACGGTTTCTCTTCGACGGAATCATGGGGATGATACCTTGCTGCTGCAACCGCCTTGCCAGTGCCATCATCACATTTCGTGCATCTGAGGTTTTCAGATAGACTCTAAGCCGAATTTAATTTGGGATGAGACGTCTGTTGCAGAATCAGCTCTAACGCCTCGGTAATGTTGGCAACGATATGGTCAGGTTCGTGTTTTTCAAGCTGTTGGCGATCGCGAATTCCGCTCAAC
>CAKZMO010000375.1 GCA_937128595.1 uncultured cyanobacterium
GGGGCTAGGGGGGATCTGAAGTAGCATTGACGACTTCTCAAACATCCTCTAAAGCGTCTCAGTACCTTTGGGTTGGAAACTTTTCGCTCAGGACAAGCTTGCTGCCTGGGCTTGTTCTAGAAGCTTCCGTTGCGCGATCGCGACCCTTGGCGATTTTCACGAGGGCGAGCCTTGTTGAGACGAATCTCGCGTCCCATCCATTCTGCGCCATCTAATTCTTCAATGGCGGCATCTTCTTCCTTTTCAGAGTCCATCTCGACAAATGCAAAGCCCCGTTTTTTACCCGTCTCGCGGTCGGTAGGAAGCGTCACCCGCTTCACTGTACCGTACTCGACGAAGACCTCTTTCAGGTCTTCTTCAGTAGCCTGAAAAGACAGGTTTCCGATGTAAATTGTCACGGTCTTCTCCAAACCAAATTCAGTCGGTCTAAAAGTAGTCATTTACACATAGCTGGGGGAGAGCCTAAAGAATCGCCAGAACATAGACGGCTCTTATCACTCAGCCACCAAACTAGAGTCGCTGCCATGATAACTGATCCTTGTGTAAATGGCAGCTATATCCAGCAAAAGTCGCGGGATTTCTTTTCTAAGAATATTGGAGAAGTCGCTACAATGGGACGAGCATTGAATGAGCTGGGAATCGCTTCGTGAGCTACTGCCTAAATCCGGCGTGTCCTTCTCCCCAAAACCCCTACGACAGCAGCCAGTGCCAAGCGTGTAGGAAGCCGCTGCTACTGGCTGAGCGCTATCAGGCTATCAATCCCATTAGTGAAGGTGGGTTTGGTCGTACCTTTGTCGCAACTGACATAGCGCAGCCTGTCTCTAATCGCTGTGTGATCAAACAGATTTTGCCACGACAGGGCGATCGCCATACGGCTGACGAAGTAGAGCGATTCCGTCAAGAGGCGACGCGTTTGAAGCAACTCGGCCATCATCCCCAGATTCCAAGATTTCTAGACGCCATCGAATCGCCCAATGCCCATTACCTCGTGCAGGAATACATCGAAGGGCGAAACATGGAAACTTTGCTGCAAGAACGCGGCCCGTTTCCAGCACGGGGGATTCATCAGTTGTTGAATGACTTGCTCCCGGTGCTGGGCTATGTCCATGAACAGCGAGTGATTCATCGGGACATCAAACCCCAGAATCTCATTGCACCTCCTAACAATTCTCCGATCGTTTTGGTTGATTTTGGAGCATCAAAGTTCGCCACAGGAACCGCTCTCGCCCGCACTGGGACTCTCATCGGCAGCGCTGGCTATCTGGCTCCCGAACAGGCCATGGGCAAAGCCGTATTTTCGAGCGATCTCTACAGTTTGGGCGTCACTTGCGCTCATTTGATGACAGGCATTCATCCCTTTGAACTTTATTCCGTGAGTCAAGATGGTTGGATTTGGAAACAGTATCTCCTAGAGCCGATTGAAGATGCTCTGGCCTATGTGATTGACAAGATGCTGAGGCGGGCTGCTAATCAACGCTATCGAACGGCAGGAGCTGCTTTAGAAGATTTGCGATCGCCCCCGGCTGCTGTTCAAAATCAATCTCGTTCCAAGTCGTACTCTCTGCCCAAGTTCATTGCATCGAAAGAAACGCGTAACCTTGCTCTCGATTCAGAACTTGGGTTAGACAATACGGCTTCAGGTGGTGCCGATGTGTCCAAGTTTGCTGAGGACAATGGGGCGTTTCTTGCAGGGCCAACTTGGAACTGCATTCACCAGCTCACAGGGCATGGCGGAGCGGTGACAGCGGTGGCAGTGAGCCCCAGCAGTCAGGTAATCGCCAGTGGCAGCACCGATCGCCGTGTGATTCTCTGGAATCTGCAATCGGGCACGAAGCTTCATACTTTTGAAGATCGATCGCTCTGGAATAGTTCAGGGCATGGCGATCGCATCAATGCATTGCAGTTCACTCCTAACGGCACGGCTTTAATCAGCGCCAGTGATGACGGTACGATCAAGCTGTGGGATTTGGCTGGGCGCAAAATGATAAGTACGCTCTCTAGCTCTCAATGGATCATTTCGGCGATCGCCACGAGTCCCGATGGAAATTTGCTGGTGAGCGGTGGAGCCAATGGCGCAATCGAGCTGTGGGATTTGGAACGGGGAGAGTTCATCGAGCGCATGTGGAAACATGAAGATCGCATCAGCGGTCTATCGATCGATCCCCAGGGACAATGGCTGATGAGCAGCAGTTGGGATGGAACCGTGCGCCTTTGGGATTTACGCACTGCTGAGCTGCTCGATACCCTACAGGCTCACCGTAGCCGAGTGGGGGCGATCGCCACGAGTGCAGACTGGCGCGTTTTAGTAAGCGGCAGTTGGGAAGGTGAGTTAACTTTTTGGGACATGGAGCGGGGCGAAGCCATTCGCACGTTTCAGGCTCATCAAGAAGCCATTCAAGACCTTGCTGCTCATTCTCACAGGCTGTTGTTTGCCAGTGCTGGCGACGATGCCCAAGTCAATCTCTGGTCGGTGTGCGGCGAAAGTCCACGATATCGCGATGAAAGGGGAACTGAAGATCGCGTTCAGAATGTCAAGCAAGCTCAACCTTTGAGTCCTCCTGCCTCTGCCTGTCCTGTTGAAGCGGCTCCTGCTAAACAGAGAAGTGAGCGATCGCCTCATCTTTTTGAAACCGTCGGTCAGCTCGGTGTGCTGAAACATGCTTGGAGCGTCAACGCTCTTGACTTTAGTCCCAATGGTTCATTTTTGGTCAGCGGCAGCGCCGACGAAAGCATCAAAGTTTGGCAACAGTCTGACAGTGTTTCATAAAAAAGGTGAAGCGAGTCAGCTGGCTGCCTGACTCGTCTTATTTTGTAGTCAGAGTTTTTGATGATGTAGGTTGCGGTTGAGCTTGCGAAACCCAACACAGTCAGATTTTAACGGCATTGTTGGGTTTCCTTACGTCAACCACAACCTACGAGTCTTGCTCATTTCAGGATGATGTGTCAGGCAATTAGGCAAGTCAGTCTTTTTGGAATCTTGTTTCATCGAATTGAACCTCAGCCAAGGTCGAGAGCGGTGTTCCCAATTGAGAGAGGTTGAGAACATGTCCTCCGGTTACCAAATAAGTCGTGTGTGCGATCGCCCCAATATGGCGCGTCAGGCTCCCCAGGCGATCGCGAAATGTTCGCCCCATTGGGTAAGCAGGCACGACTCCCCAGCCTGTTTCTTCTGCCACTAAAATTACATTACAGATACAGTCTTTGAGTGATCGCACCAAGTTTTCTTGCTGCTGCTGCCACTCCTCATCGTCCCAGTTCAGGCCATTTGCCAGCCACGTTCCGAGGGAATCAACTAGCAGGCAATCCGATGCTGATGCGGTTTGCAAGCTATCAGCCAGCGCTAGAGGAACCTCAACAGAGTCCCAGGACTGAGGTCGCCGCTGCCGATGCTGAGCTACTCGTTCTGTCCACTCTGCATCAGCCGGGTCAAGCTTCGATGTGGCTACATACACTACCGACTGGCCTACCCGCTCTTGCTCTGTTGCCAGCCACTCAGCCCATTCACTTTTGCCTGAACGAGCAGGCCCAGTGACGAGTGTGAGGCTGTTGGGCGATCGCCCGTTTGAGTCTGGAGATTGCATGGCTATTACTGTTGGAGCGATAGCATTATATAGCGAGACATGGAAGGGGGCGATACGGGCTACGCCCAGGCTTCGTCGAAGCCTCAGTCGAACGGCAAGCCAACGCCCCTACTTTTTGTCGCTTACTCCCAGTAGAACCCTCTTATAATTGGTGAAACTTTTGCCCGACTCAATTCTATGGCTCGAAACGATCCCGCTGTGCTCAAACAAGTCACCGTTAGCTTACCGTTCGGTATTGGTTCCGCTTCCTGGGAAGCCGACCCCACTGAACGCAACGCCGCATGGGAACTCTATGTTGAACTCGTAACCCGTGTTGCTGTGCAGTCTCTCAGCCCTGACACCGGAACCCTGAGAGAAGCGATGAATTCGCTCTACACCTTGTTTGGCTCGACTCGTGAGATTTTACGCAAGGCTGGCCCCGATGTCGGTGCATCGCGTGATTCTGTGGGAGGAATTGCGATCGCCGTTCTCAACAATGGTCTGCGTCCGTTTTTGTCGAAGTGGCATCCGCTGCTGCAAGAGTGGGAAGAGACTAAAGCCGCAGGCGTCAGTGTGCAGACCCATGAGAAAGCCTGGGAACAAGAAGTTCAGTTGCGCAGCGAGCTAGAGTCTTTGCGGCAAGATTTGGAGCAATACGCCAATTCGCTGGCCGATATTGCTGGGGTTAAGCATTGAAAACAACGGCATACTTTGAACAAAAGCTGT
>CAKZMO010000376.1 GCA_937128595.1 uncultured cyanobacterium
CCAAACTTGCACTCGCACAGTGGCGATCGCCCATTGCTATTGGGAAAACTACCGCTGAGAAAAGTCGTCGAGAGCGATCGCTTCACGTTCTTTGATTTTTTGAAGGTCTGGCATTTCCAGCTTTTCACCCAGTTCAGCAGTTGCGGTCGCGGGTAGAGCTGCTAATGCTTCAGCTTGTGCTGCTTTCGCATCAGGATGACTTTTGTGCCAAAGGTTGACCAGTCCCATGACAAATCCCACGCTCACGTAAGATCCGCCAACAAGACCAACGGTGTCAAAAAGAACATTGAGGACGCTCTGCATTTATCACTCCGTTCAGTGTTGCTCTCTGTCCAGCGCGCATTTTGTTAAATTCGATGCTTTTTGCGCTCGATTCCAGATTATCTCATTCAAACGCAGAATGAAGAGTTTTGACTACCGTCTGTGAGTAGGTTTTTACACTTATTTTTCGACCTGCATAGTGCTGCAAAGAGAAATGATAGTGCTACGCGCTGATATAAAACCAATCGTTGATGGAGAAGCCGCGCACCGCGCGGCTTCTCCATCAATATCTGTCCTAACCTATCTGCGCATTGCTATCTTTTGAGGCTTGGTGCAGAGAGAAGGAGACAGACGTTCCTTGTTGAGGCGTACTTGAGACTGCGATGGTGCCGCCATGAGCTGACACGACTTGCCGACAGAGATAGAGCCCCAGGCTAATCCCGGTGAGTTGAATCTGTTTGGATGAGCAAGTGCCGAACTGAAACAGGCGATCGCACAACTCCTGTGCGATCCCAACCCCGTTGTCAGAAACGGTGCATTTGACATAGTCATCCTCAGCGGTAAGCGAGATGTCTATGGCAACCTGGGGTGGATTATGGATTACCGCATTTTTGAGCAACTGGTGGATGACTCGCTTTAGGTACGTGGGATCTGCCCAGACCTCTGGCACCTCGTCGATCGAAGTTAGATCAACCGTGGCATGATTTTTGTCGAGCAGGGGGGAGAGTTCGGCGATCGCTTCTTCGAATAGTATGTTGAGTTGAATGGGTGCAGGCTCGATTGAGAAGCCCTCGGTTTTCATCTGATACGCTTCTTGAAAAGCGCAGAGTTTGTTGAGCTGACAGTCTCCAGCCTGAATCATACGGTCTAAGATTGGACGCGTTAGATAAACCGGATTTTGAGGTTGCTGCTGAAGATTGCGCAGCACCATTAGATTTCCCATGACGGTCGTTCGCAAATCGTGAGAAACCGCGTGGAGAAACATATCTCGCAGTTGGTTCATCTCTTGCAGTTCCGTCATTTTTTGCTCAAGCTGCTGAGTCCGCTCGGTAACCAGTTTTTCTAAACCTGTGTTGAGTTGCTGTACCTGAGTATAGAGTTGACCTTGCTGAATGGCGATCGCCACTTGAGTCGCTAGCCGTTCCAGCAATTCTTTCTCGAAGGGTTGCCAAAGCCGAGGCGTGTCGCAGTTGTGAGCCACCAAAACGCCATAGAGACGGTCATCCACCTCAATCGGAACTCCCAAGGCAGCTTTCACCTGAAAACGCTGTACGCATTCTTCAAGGAATGAGAGGCAAGGAAAGTCATCAAGATGTTCCGTGTTTTCGATGGTGACGACAGGCGTTTGCTCAAAGGCATGATGGATCTCAGTGTAGACTGATTCCTCCATTTTTTCTCCCATCAGCGAAGAATAGCTTGGCAAGACCGATTCAGCGACCACCGTTCCCTGGCGGGCATCATCAAAGCGACAGATAAAGACGCGTCCAGCCTGCAAGAGCTGTCTGACTTCGCAGACCGTCACACTCAACATCTCTTGCAGATTGAGGGTTTGGCGAATGTGAAGAGCCATTTCGCCAAGCAGGCGATCGCGCTCGTTGGCTAACCTCAGCCGCTCATCAGCTCGCTTTTTCTCTGTCACGTCGCGCGCGACTAGCAGGATATGAGGCTCTCCTCGCAAAGCAATCAGTTCCACTGAAACCAGCGCCAAGATCGATTGACCTGATTTGCTGCGAAACTCAAACTCATGGTTGCGAATCTGTCGCTGTTGATGAATTTGCTCAATCAACCACTGGCGATCGCTGATATTGCTCCAGAGATTTAGCTCTGCGACGGTTTTGCCTAAAACTTCATCGCGTTGGTAGCCAGATAGCTTTAAGAAACTGTCATTCGCATCGATGATCAATCCTTGGTCGAGGGTGCCAATGGTAATCGCATCAGGGCTAAAGCCAAAAGCCTTAGAAAATTTTTCTTCCGACTCCCGCAGTGCTTGTTCGGCCTGACGTTGAAGCGTGATGTCTTGAACAGTCCCTGTGACGCCAGTATCATTGACGTCAACCTGCTCGGTGACGTAGCGTTCCTGCTCATTGCTAAGCTGAAGCCGATAGGTCGCTGTGTAGGGTCTTTTTTCGTATATGGCTTGTTCAAGTAGGAGTTGGATGCGATCGCGGTCTTCAGGATGTATTGCATCTAGCAGTAAGGTTTTCAGAGGGCGATCGCTCTCGACCTGACCAGGAGCAATGCCTAGTAATCGATATAGCTCTGCTGACCCATACCACTCGCCAGTTGAGAATAGGTAGTCCCAGTGTCCAATACGGGCAATTCGCTGAGCATTTAAAAGGCTGGCTTCGTTGCGGCGCAGAAGCTTTTGAGTTGTTCTCTGTTGGCGCACTGCAGTAGCTAAAAACAGCGTCGTGGCCGAGGTCATGCCCATGAAAATTTGCAGCGGGAAAATAGACATTGATGCCGAGCCTTTGCCTGCATCTAAGACTTGAACTAGAAACGGGCCTCCGCCATTGAGAACTCCCCAAACTGCAATGAATGAAACGACGCCGCTACCAACTACGGCCATGAGAGGACTAAACCTGAGAGCTGCCCACACCAGGAGCGGGTAAGGGCCATATTCGATTGGATAAGCAATGAACTCTGGAGGAATAGGAGAACAAAAGATCAAGGCGGTGACCACGACAAGTAGCACAAGCCAAATGCCGCGTTCGAGCAGTGCTGATGGCGAAAACTTCGGTCTTTCTCTGATCCGAGTAAAAAGGAGCAACAAAGGCGTTACGATTAAAATGCCAATGCTGTTCCCCAGCCAAAATGTGCTCCAAACGGGCAAAAATTGATCAGCAGCAAGACTTCCAGTCAGGGGCAAAATTCCGATCGACAGGGTACTGCTGATCAGCGTAGTGGCGAAGCCGCCAACACCGATTAAACCGACGACATCTCGCAAACCAGGCAGACTCGGACGGATTCCTAGCCATTGCAGCAAGCTGGCTCCGGCGATCGCCTGCAACGCGCCACCTGTGCCCGACACCAGCGCTTCCAACAGGTTGCTGTTATGAGCATAGTCGATGAGAAACGCACCCATGATCACCCCAGGCCAGACTCGTCGCCCCATCACCACAAGCGCGGCTAGGGCAATTCCCGCCGACGGCCAGACAGGAGATGTTTGACCCGAAAAAGCTGGAACTGAGAGAATAAAGTGCGCAGCGACAAAATATACGAAAGCAACTGTTAGAACGGAGCATAAAAAAGAAACTGACCCGCGCGCTGGGAGAGGTGTTTTTTTGTCTAAGTGATGAGAACGGTTTAACCTCATGGACATAGAAAAAAGCCAAACCAAGTGAGTAAAACGCTGAATTAGGTGGTGATTAAGTTACGCTAGCAAGGGATAGTTTAGCTTTTGAAAATCCACAAAAATTGTCAAAGAGAGCCTAAGTCAAATCAATCTCTCTTTGAACGATGCTTTTTCTTGTGGACACAGGTGATGCCGTCACCCCAAGAGTGTCTGATTTTACGGTTGGCTTGCTTCCTCCAAGTGGATGACCCCAGTGTCCCCTATCAGAGGGTTACACGTTTATGGCATCGCGATCTTGCAATCGGCGCGTCCCACCATGAGGGTTGGATTGAGAGGATCAGGGGGAGTCGCCCCGCATAGACGAGTCTCTTTTAGCACCACTCCTGACAAATTCATATCGCTCAGATGAGTATGACGCAAGCTGCATCCCAATCATTGTCGAGTTAGTTTCAGAGGATGTTTGAGAAGTCGTCAATGC
>CAKZMO010000377.1 GCA_937128595.1 uncultured cyanobacterium
TCAATGCTACTTCAGATCCCCCCTAGCCCCCCTTGAAAAAGGGGGAACCGGAATCGAACCGGAATCAAAGTCCCCCTTCTCAAGGGGGATTTAGGGGGATCAGTCTTGTTCCAGCGTGTTGTCTAATACTTTTCAAACATCCTCTAAAGGGTTATAGTGCTACGCGCTGATGTAAAACCAAAGTTGATGGAGCAGTCGCGCAGTGCGCGGCTGCTCCATCAATATCTGTCCTAACCTATCTGCGCATTGCTATATTTTGTAGCATTAACATTTTTAAGGACTGTTCCTCTTCCTCCCAACTCATCTTTGATGATTGGAGCCTGTAGGCAATATCGAACATAATTAGGAGCAAATGAACTACTAAACCTAAACTGAATGAGATATGCCGCTGGAATGCAGTCAAAATTATCTCTATCGAACTCGGCATAAACCTATAATCCACTTCCCCTGACTCATGAATATCCGGTGCCCTCATTATTGGTATGCCGTGGCTAGAGTAGGACTCATTATGAAATCTTGGCCCATAGCAGTCAAAGATGGTAAATTCTCCAATCTCTCTAAGTTCACAGCTTCTTTCGACTTCCTGCTTGATGAATTTACTCAACTCAGAACTAAACAAGAATCCAAATTCCTCGATTGCCCCTTCCCTCAACCCTCGCGCCTCTTTAATCTTGGCGGCTAGTTCCTCAATGCGGGCGACAATTCGCCGTTGCTCCGCGATCGAAGGTAAAGAAATTTCCATCCTTAGGGGTGCAGAAAACTTGAAACGGCGGGTTGCGAGACTCATGATGAGAAGACGACAACCCGCGAGAACTCGACAGAGCAGACTAGCGCGTCTCGTTTGTGCCGGGATGCACAAGCTTTGGACAGGTCTTTCAGAACTTTTCTGCACCAATAAGGTCTAATAAGGTCTGAGAGATTGAGCTTTTCTCCTCAGTTGATTTGCCCAATTGTGGATCTAGAGGTTTTGAGAGGGGGCGATCGCCATCCTTATCTCCACAAAACAGCGCTCAATAGTTCCTTCTCACGAACAGTGCTCCTTCACTGTTGTCGATGAAGGAGCACTTGTCAATTCTAATCAAACCGCTGAGCCCCAAACTTCTGAGCCAGTTCTTGGTGCTATTTCAAGACCTAATTTTGCAGGACTTGTCCACGACTAGGAGCTTCCATCTGTTCACGTTTTTCTCTGTCGATGCGACGCTTGCGGGCATAGAGCTGAATGCTAGCCGCCATCAGCACAACCAGCCCTACCATTAGATACGATGTAGCGTTAGTTGGAAAGTTGTTCTTAAAGATCGCAAGCAACACAATCGCGACAAGCAGCAGTGTCGGAAATTCGTTCAAAGCCCTGAGTTGCTGACCGCTCCAGCCGCACTCGTTGTTCGCCAGTTTTTTCATCAGACGACCACAGTAGAAGTGATAGCCTATCAGCACAGCAACAAACGTCAGCTTTACATGGAGCCACCAGTCATGGAGCACGGCGGGTTCTTGCCAAAGAATACCGATCGCCATCGCAACTGTCACAAACATTCCAGGATTAGTAATGATGTGATAGAGCCGCTTTTCCATTAGCTCATACTGCTCTTTAAGAATGCTTTTTGCGGGTTCGGGTTTCGCATCAGCCTCAACGTGATAGATGAAGAGGCGCACTAGGTAAAACAACCCCGCAAACCAGACGACTACGCCAACAATGTGAAAAGCTTTGAACCACAGATATGCCATAGGAATGCAAATTGAATTGATATTGCAAATTAAAAAGAATTAAAAATCAAAGGAGAAATGAGTTCGCAACGCTCTCCTTCTAAATGTAAAGACTGAAGAATCGGAAGACTGAAGAATTGAATGGTTCTAGAAGTCATCCAACACTTTCTAAATGTCCCTCTAGCCATGAAGCCAGCGAGCTACGTCTTTGGCATGGTAGGTCAGAATCAGATCCGCACCCGACCGCTTGAAGCTCATCATGGTTTCCATCACGACTTTTTCTTCATCGACCCAGCCATTGAGTGCTGCCGCCTTGATCATGGAATATTCGCCAGATACGTTGTAGGCCGCAACCGGAAGATTGCACGCCTGCTTCACCTGCCAGATGATATCCATGTAGGCAAGAGCAGGTTTGACCATCAGCATGTCTGCCCCTTCTGCCATATCTAGCGCAATTTCTTTGATGGCTTCGCGAGAGTTGGCGGGGTCCATCTGGTAAGTACGGCGATCGCCAAACTGAGGTGCAGAGTCAGCCGCATCACGAAATGGCCCATAGTACGCCGAGGAATACTTCGCAGCGTAGGAAAGAATGGGTAGGTCTTCGAAGCCTCCTTCATCTAGCCCTTCTCGAATGGCTTTCACAAACCCATCCATCATGCCAGACGGTGCAATGATATCGGCTCCGGCCTTCGCTTGAGAGACTGCCGTTTTCTTAAGCAACTCCAACGTCGGATCGTTCAACACGCGTCCGGTCAGGTCTCCTGTTTCCAGATAGCCGCAGTGACCATGAGAAGTATATTCACAAAGGCACGTATCAACGATTACGACGAGATCGGGCACGGCCTCTTTCACCGCCCGCGACGCATCCTGGACAATACCATGGTCATGCCATGCTCCAGTAGCCTCAATGTCTTTTTCAGCCGGAATGCCAAACAAGATAACGGCTGGAATCCCCAGCTCGTAGACTTCTTTTGCCTCTTCAACAATCTTGTCGATCGAAAGCTGATAGACTCCCGGCATCGATTTCACTTCTTGGGCAATTCCCTCTCCGGGAACAGCAAACAAGGGATACACGAGATCGCTAGTGGTAACGACATTCTCTTGCACCATGCGGCGCAACTGAGTGCTACTGCGAAGACGACGAGGACGATGAACTGGAAACATAAGACGCGCTCGATTCTTAAAAGCTTTACGTTAAAAATCGGATCGTGACGACCCTAATTAGCAGCCAAATGTTGAACCATAGGCTAGATCGATACCGTTCGTTAGAGGGATTCAGTCTGTTGCTCTAACCATTCACATTAGAAAGTCTAAAGCGTCGGCTGTCATCAGAGCATTGCAAGGTCGAACAAGCACTGTAAAACTTAACAAAAGAAAACGTGTGTGCAACAGTTGAGCTGGTTTATGCATCTTGATGAGGAGAGGGTGACATCAACCTGGCTGCTGCGTGTGAAAACTGCCACTTAGAAAACTGGTAGGGCGATCGCCCTAACCCCTTTCGATTTGTTGATAGATTCAATTTCAGTCGTGCTTATTCCCGGACGTCATGAACCAAACCGATTTGGCATTTGCCTCAGCCCTCACACAAGCAGCGATGATTCGCTCTGGGGATGTCACACCTATCGAACTCACAGAGCTTTACCTCAAGCGCATCGAACAATCAAATCCAATCTTGGGGAGCTACTTTACTATATTGGCCGAACAGGCGATCGCTGACGCCAAACACAAAACAGAGATGTTGGCACAGCACTCCAATGATCCCTCCCTCCCTCCATTTTTTGGTGTGCCGATCTCAGTCAAAGATCTAGACCCCATGAAAGATGTCCGGTTTACCATCGGCAGTCAGGCTCTGAAAGACAATGTCGCCACATTTGACAATGCCATCGTAGGCCGCATCAAGCAAGCGGGCTTTGTGATTTTAGGAAAAACGGCGACTCCTGAACTAGGCACGATGCCCTTTACCGAACCCCCAGGATTTCCTCCGGCTCGTAATCCGTGGAATCCTGACTACACCCCCGGAGGTTCAAGTGGAGGAGCCGCTTCAGCCCTCGCCGCCGGACTCTGTGCGATCGCCCAAGGCTCAGATGGAGCTGGATCGATCCGTGGGCCAGCCTTTTGTTGCGGTCTCGTAGGTCTCAAGCCTGCCCGAGGCCGCATTTCCTATGCACCTATTGGTGATACTCCGGGAGGAATTGCGACCGGAGGCCCTCTCGCTCATACCGTTGCAGATGCTGCTGCTTTTCTCGACGCCACGGCAGGCTACGTGACAGGCGATCCCTACTGGCTGCCAGATCCGCCCGAATCATTCCTTTCCATTGCTCGCCGCAATCAAACTCAAGAAGTTAAGAAAAAACTACGCATTGGATTTTTGACCCAGCTCGCGCCCGTGGGAGAAGCTGATCCCGTGTGCTCCCAAGCCGTTTTTGATACGGTCAAGCGGCTAGAATCTTTAGGACATATCGTAGAGCCCGTGCAGCTCGATTTCTCCTGTCTGATTGAACCGTTTACAACTGTGTTTCGTTCAGGGGTTGGTTCTGCAGGCATTCCAGCCGAAGCACTCAGCGACATCAATCAGTGGTTTATCAGTCATCAAGATTTAGCCGCAGCCTATTTCAGAAAACTCTGGGAGATGCAGGGCATGTCTCGCCAAATCGTTGGGGCAATGATGCCTTATGACGCAGTACTCACACCAACCTATATGCACCACACCATTAAGATTGGAGAATGGAGTCATCTGCCTCCCAAGGAATTGCTAGAGCAGGTCACTCGCTGGGTCTTGCCCTGTCCGCCCTTCAATGCCACCGGGCAACCTGCGATCGCCTTGCCCACGGGCCTCGCTGACAACAACCTACCCGTCGGCGTCCAGTTTGTGGGTCGCCCTGCAGATGAAGCAACTCTGATTGCCATTGCCGCTCAACTCGAAGCCATCAACCCTTGGAAACACCGACCGGCGATCGCTGAAATGGATTAAAGCCACCTGTCGCATACTTGAAGAATAATTTCGTAGGGGTACAGCATTGCTGTGTCCCTACAAACGGAAATCCGAGGCTGAACACTGCCAAATCATTTCCCGATTGTTGCAACACCTAAAGTCAAAAACTACACCTAAGCATGCTTGACTAAAATTCGGTCAAGCTAATTGGCAAACGCTTTGGCGATCGCGCTGACTAAATGCCGCAGACCTACCCGTCTCGACTCTGCTGTTGCGCAACTACTCAATAAAGTTGCGCATGGAAAGCCGCTCGCGAATGTTGGTCTTGCTGCAAAGTTTGCCCCGAGGATTGAGCGCATAGTCCCCTTTCTCAATCACTTTAGCTGCCAAAAGAATATCAGATGCGATCCCCAGATCTTCAGCCTGAAAATGCTGCACGATGTAGTTGTCAGCAACTTCTAATCCCAAACGCCTTTGAACCGCATCGATATAAGGAGATACCGGAATCTGAAGCCACAAGCGTAGTCTTAGTTTCAACACGTTTGGCAGCTCGAAATAGCATTTTCTTGAAGATGTTGGGGCAAGCATCAGTATTAACCCAAGTTTGCATCGTCAGTGGTCCCTTGACGGACTCTGTTCAGCTCAAGTCGACTGATAAGCCTAGGCTGAACGACTTGGTATCAAACGTTAGTGACAACTCCGTACCCATGCCTGTCGAGAGCCTTTTCTACTGGCCTTACTGAGAACAAGCTATCATCAACGTTCGAAGTGTCAGAGGGCTCAAGTTTTGTACTTCAAACATCTGAAGTTTTGAATCCGCTGCGCTGTTCTCAATGAGGTTCGCACCAGAAAATTTATATGAGCTCGTCTTAGCAAGAGCACTTTTGCTAAAAGCTTAGTTTGAGAGCACGATAATGTAACTGACGTAAGAAGCTTTGGCCTCCAATACAGAAGTAAAGTAGAACCCTTGCGAGCCTCTCGACGTTTTATCTATTTAGTCAATCTAAATTTGGTCAGTCTAACCGTCATCGAAGAAGCGTCATGCCAGATCGAGGTTGATGCGTATTTTCTTTTTGCTTGATCAGAGCTTCTTTTGTCTAGAACGATAAAGTTATGAGTCGAGCCAACCGAGCACGTTTGTAGAAGCTTGCATAGCTACAGGTTTTACGTCTCCGAGCATTGAGTAAAACTGTGCGCGACGCTCAGTATATTTCTCAGGAATGAAGAGAGCAAGACGATTGAGGTTTTGCAGAATGCTATCAGAGGCACAATTCCTGAAAAGAATACAAGCTTCTATCGTCGCCTCGTATCAAGATGGGTTGCGAAAAAGATTAAAGAAGCCATAAGCTGTGTCAGCGTCACTTCTTTGTTCGAAATCGATAAGAGTCCTGAAAAGTATATTTCGTCCTCTGGCGATCGCTTCTATTAGTCTAAGGCTGATATTTCGCCTCCTATCACACCGTTCAGCGCCTCTACTTTATGTTCTCCTGTTGACTCAAAGTACTTTCTGCCGACAAACACAGCCTGTCAACTCTGCTCTTAGACAGTTAGAAAAAGGTCTTTCAATCTGCTAACTGTTTCTACAAGTCTATTCTGAGAGCCCAGCAAGGTAGATGCTGGGTTCCATTCAATAGAGGAGGCTTCTCATTTGCAGTATTTTAATCAGGGGTTTACTTCTCTGAACGAGCCAAAGTATCTTTAAAACTGCATTTGAAGCGGCTCAAAGTAACTGCTAGGATTGATGGGAATTTAATATAAACTGGCGTGAAATTATTGGACTAACCAGGGTAATATGGAATCACCTGCTGTCAACCTATTCGTTCTCTTAGGAATGCAGGCATATTAAATGCATAGACTGTTCTGCTGTTGATAGTTAACTCAGACATGAATTAAATGGGTAAGAAGAAAATAGAGCCGCTGACTGGTGAGGAACTGCTCACAAAAGTGAAAGAGCTTGGTAGTATGACCAAGGAAGATAAAGCAAAGGAGTGCGGGTATTACACCGTTACCAAGAAAGGTGTGGAACGCGTCAACATGATGAAGTTCCTGAATGCTCTAATCGATGCAGAAGGAATTGAGCTTGACGGTAAGCAAAGCAAAAATGGTCGCGGTGGTCGTAGCGCAAGCTATCGCATCACGGTTCAATCCAATGGCAATTTGCTAATCGGTTCCGCTTACACAAAGCAGATGGATCTAAGACCTGGTGACGAGTTTGAAATTGCTCTTGGGCGTAAACATATTCACCTCAAGCAGGTTGATGCTGTTGACGAGTAAAGTCGATCATGCCGTCATGGTGTTGATGTCAAAACGCGAGCACCCTTGATTTGGTTCTCTTGGAGAACGGCAAAATCAAGGGTGCTACTTAGGTTTAGTTTCAGAGTCCTAGCAATTGTGTACAGTGTGGCCTTCGAATTACGGTTGGGCGAGATTTTGCTAGTTCTAGGACTGTCTAGATGGCTGTTCGCTTAGCATTAATAGGCTTATTTAAGCGAATCCGATGAATCGCCTTCCTGTTTTGATTGAGACATAATATCCCAGGCTACTTTTGCTGCTTCAGAGAGGCGATCGCCAAAATCGGTGACTTCTTTGACCACTGAGTTCCAGTTTTTTTCAACCGCGTGCCAGTTCTTTTCTGCTTCATGTTGAACTGATTCAAAAGACTGCTCAATCTGATCTGGATCAAACAGTTTGTTTTGTTCGACTGTATCTCTGAGCTGCCTTACGGCGTTGAGATAGGTTTCTTGTGTGAAGTTTCCGGCAGATTCTGCATCCACCAATGCTCTTTCGCGAATGGCGTCGATGAGAGCCTGAGTTTCCTGTCGAATCTTTTCAGACTCAGAGTCTGTCGAAGTTGTTTCGAAGTGGTCAGTCGGAACAATTGCTTCTGTTTCAGGACTGACTTGGATAGGGGCTGGATTTTCGGACGTATTAGGTTCGGTAGACATGATCAAGACCTCCTATGACAGCAGATAGTAGACAAAAGAGTTGGTCGTAGAATTTGACCATTTTGCGCTATACCGATTAGCCTATCGCGATCGCACAAAAATCGTCAGCCGCTTAAGTGTTAATTATCCTCCGACTTCTACCTCAACCGCGAGATTGACGCATTCGTGATCGTAAACAAACAGAAGCCCGTTGTTCAATCTGCAAAAACAGCAGGCTTCTGCGAGTTAGCCGATACAGATAGTTGACTTTCTGCATCAACGTCTTGAGAAAAGTCAGAACTATCTCTGGCGATCGCCTTTGTGTCGAGGTGAAGATACTCAACGAGCGATTTCCTATTGAGTTGACTTACTCCAGTACAAAGTCTACGGCGTTGGTTCCTGCAGTTTTTCCCTTGCCTGATGTCAGCTTTTTGTCATTGACTTCAATCGCAAATGGAGTTCCATCAAGCTCTAAATTGTAATCTGTTTCGTCAGACGTGTATCCCACACTAGCTATCATCTCGCGGCCTTTATCGGTGTAGGCAAAAGCGAGCATTTGGTTTTTATCTTGGTCGTTGTCCTTTGCCCAAATAACCATATATTGCCGATCTTGATATTCGAAAATCTTTGGCGGTCGGTTGGGTACGTATCGTCCTGCCTTCCCAAAGCTCGCATCCAAAAACTTTTGTACTGAAGAAGGTTCCACCTTGACATAGGCAATTTCTTCAGGTGATTGCGGCTCCTTGTCGCCTTCGATTTCAGGCGGAGCTTCTTCTTCCCCTCGATTGCGAAAATAGTCGACGGCCACTTTGGTTCCCACGGCTCCAACTGTCGCAATACCTGCTCCAACTAGAATATTTCGAAGTCTACTCATGTCACTCCTCCTTGAGATGCTTGACAGCAATTGATCAAATCATCCAGATTCTAAGGGAAGTAGATCAACATTGCCTAAAGCTTCCAATAAAAATCGGGTTTCCAGAAAAATATCATTATCAAAAGGCAATGCAGTGGAAGTTGACTCAAGTTTGTTTTGGAGAAATCTTACTCAGAAGCGTACAAACTTCGTCATCGCTGACTTGATCAAAGTCTTCATACCAATTGCCAATAGCCGACAGATTGGACGGAGTTATGAGACAAACGACGTCGTCTACCTCTTGTCTTAGCATGTGACAAGCCATCGGAGAAGCTACTGGAACAGCCACTATAATTTTTTGAGGCTGCTGCTGCTTCAGACATAAAGCAGCAGCCCTCAGAGTTGAACCTGTAGCAATTCCATCATCGACAACGATGACAACGCGATGCTTCACAGAGCGAGCGGACTGAAACGATTTATCCAATTTATTGCCCTCAAACTCATTGCCCTCAAGCTCACTCTGATCCTGACCTGTTCCAGCAGGAACAGCATGAATTTCATCAGGTGTTGAAAGGTAAAGTTCTTCGCGCCGGGACAGTTCTTTTTGCTCACGGTGAATCACCTGATCCAACTTTTCTTGAGAAATATCAATGCGGTCAAGCACATCTGAGTTGAACACCTGAACCCCGCCTGAAGCGATCGCCCCCATCGCTAGCTCTTGCTGCCCTGGCACTCCGAGTTTTCTGACAATACAGGTTCCCATAGAAACGTTGAGAACACGGGCAATTTCAAAGGCAACAGGCACTCCACCACGAGGAAGTGCAAGCACGACGACTTCTGCACGATTGGCGTAGGCCGTGAGAGCAGAGGCAAGTAGACGCCCTGCTTCAGCTCGATTTGCAAAACGGTAGGATTCAGCTGGAGTCATAGCTGTCTGCTCTTGCGACGAAAGGTGATGGTTACCAGAGCCACAATCGTCAATGAAATCACAAATAGAATGACGATACGACCCCAAATGGGTAACTCTGTAGAGGGAAAATGCCCAATTTAGCTGCTAAGTGGGAAGCTCCACGAACCAATGTCTCGGCACCGGTTACCCTCAAGACGAATCCCAAACCTAGCAGCACCAGCGATGTGATGTCCATAAGCGCTCCTTAATAGCGTTTGGGAATGTGCTTTTAAGGATGCAATAAGCAAGTAAATGCTCTGACCTAATGTTGTGTAACCAAAAAAATATTTGGACAGGCAAAAGACTGTTGATCCAGCATAGCGCTTCAACTCATCCTTCTTTGAATGAAATTTGTGAACTTGTTTTGTGATGTTTTGGGCTCACGATAATCGACAAGGTTATTTATGATAAAAGCTCCGAAACTAAGCCGCCTCGGAGTGAAGAAATTTGTTTTCTCCCCAATAGCAGTTCCAAAAGGTCTTATGCAAATACTTCCTAAGATTGATTTTCGAACAAGTTCTTAATATCTTCTGAGTGAAGAACCTTTCAAACGTTTAAGAGCTGAAACGTTTCAGGGTGCTTTCGAAGGGACGCACTATTATGAGTATGATGGATACTTTTTTTTGAATAAGTGGCATTAAGGTTGCTGTGGACTCACCTATGACTTCAGAGTCTGTGTCGGGCGTATCGACAGAACAAAAATTGGCGTGGCATGCGAAAGAAATTGAAGACACATTGGCTCGTTTAAAGAGCGATCGCACCGTAGGTCTGACCGCTGAGCAAGCGACACAGAGAATCGAACAGTTTGGGACTAATGAACTAGAAGACAAAGGCGGGAGAAGCACCTGGACGATCATCATTGATCAGTTCAAGAACGTCATGTTGTTGATGCTGATTGCGGTTGCCCTTGTGTCGGGAGCTCTATCTCTGCTGAATGATGAATTTCCTAAAGATGCGATCGCCATCACGCTGATCGTGGCTCTGAACGGAATATTGGGCTATCTCCAAGAAAGTCGGGCTGAAAAAGCTTTGGCGGCTCTCAAGCAGATGGCGTCACCTAATGTACGCGTTGTTCGAGATGGCACCATTACTGAAGTTGAAGCTCGCTCTCTAGTGCCGGGTGACTTGATGCTGCTAGAGGCAGGAATGCAGATCGCGGCAGATGGACGACTGATCGAGGCTATGAACTTGCAGCTTCGAGAGTCGGCGCTCACTGGAGAGGCTGAAGCGGTTAACAAAAAGGCCAGCGTTATTCTTGCTGAAGATACTTCGATTGGCGATCGCATCAATGTGGTTTTTCAGGGCACTGATGTCGCCCAAGGCCGAGGCACTGCGGTCGTCACCAACACAGGCATGGGGACAGAAATCGGGCGCATCGCCACCCTGCTCCAGTCAGTGGAAGAAGAGCCAACTCCGCTACAGCGGCGCATGACCCAGCTAGGCAATGTACTGGTGGGTGGATCGCTCACTCTTGTTGCCTTGGTCGTTGGGGTTGGAGTGTTGCAATCAGGCTGGAGTCAGTTTGAGAGTTTGCTCGAAGTCTCTTTGAGTATGGCGGTTGCTGTGGTGCCTGAAGGACTGCCTGCTGTCATTACCGTGACGTTGGCGATCGGAACCCAGCGCATGGTGCGCCGCCACGCTCTCATTCGCAAATTGCCCG
The DNA here is from genome assembly GCA_937128595.1 of uncultured cyanobacterium. Taxonomy (GTDB): domain Bacteria; phylum Cyanobacteriota; class Cyanobacteriia; order CAKZMO01; family CAKZMO01; genus CAKZMO01. Next base: position 11,020 of record CAKZMO010000377.1, read on the forward strand.
CTGTTGAAACGTTGGGGTCAGTCACAACCATTTGTTCGGACAAAACAGGAACCCTGACTCAAAACAAGATGGTTGTGCAGGCTGTGCATCTGAATGACCTCGGTTTGAGGGTGACTGGAACGGGGTATGACCCAGAGGGTGAGTTTTTTCACGATACTGCGAACCTCAGCCGCTCTGAATCATTAGCGGCGAATCCTGCATCCGCTGTCAAGCCTAGCGACTATCCAGAATTACTGCTGTTGTTGGTGGGATGTCTCACTTGCAACGACGCGGCTTTGCAACGAGAAAATGGAGAGTGGGCTATTGTGGGCGATCCGACGGAGGGAGCCTTACTTTCCTTAGCAGGCAAGGCTGACATGAACGCGGTGGAGTGGTCAAACGCTGTTTCCCGCGAGGCTGAACTTTCTTTTACGTCAGAGCGAAAGCGGATGAGCGTGGTCGTGGCTGATCCCAAAAGGTGGATTCGAGACCCATTGCCAACTCTGGGCGCTCCTGAACAGGAAATAAGCTATTTTATGTTTGCTAAAGGCTCGCCAGAGCTGCTTTTAGAGCGATGTTCTCAGGTGCAGCAGGGCGATCGCCCCCAAAGTCTCAGCTCCGCAGCCCGCAGCCGATTGCTTAGACAGAATGACAAAATGGCGGCTCAGGGACTCCGTGTTCTGGGCGTCGCCTACAAACCAATGAGTATCGTTCCTGATGATACAGACCTCGAAGCGGCGGAAACGGAGTTGATTTGGCTCGGATTGGTCGGCATGTTAGATGCTCCACGCTTAGAGGTTGCAGATGCCGTGCAGCGCTGTAGACAGGCAGGGATTCGACCCGTGATGATTACTGGAGATCATCAGCTAACCGCTCGGGCGATCGCCAGTCATCTTGGTATTGCGGATCAAGATGCACCTACGCTTACAGGCCAAGAACTGGAGAAGATGAGTCCGGAAGACTTAGCTGATCAGGTCAATCGTGTCAGCGTCTATGCTCGAGTTGCGCCAGAACATAAGCTCCGGATTGTTCAGGCGCTCCAGCGTCAAGGCGGGATCATCGCGATGACCGGAGACGGGGTAAACGATGCTCCGGCTCTCAAACAGGCAGACATCGGCATTGCTATGGGGATCAGCGGCACCGACGTGAGCAAAGAAGCGAGTGACATGGTGCTGCTGGATGACAACTTTGCAAGCATTGTGGCAGCCACTGAAGAGGGGCGTGTGGTTTATTCCAATATTCGCCGCTTTGTCCGCTATATTTTGGGCTCCAACATTGGAGAAGTGTTGACCATTGCAGCTTCTCCAATATTGGTTCCCTTGGGAGGAGTTCCTCTCACACCCCTCCAAATCTTATGGATGAACTTAGTCACCGATGGACTGCCAGCCTTGGCTCTTGCTGTGGAGCCTTCCGAACCAGATGTGATGAATCGCCCCCCCTATGATCCTAACGAGAGTATCTTTGCGCGGGGAATGGGCGCTTACATGATTCGAATAGGCATTATCTTTAGCATCATATCAATTGCGCTGATGGTGTTTGCCTATGACTATGCTCAGCAAACAGCAGGCGACCCAGAACGTTGGAAGACGATGGTGTTTACGATGCTGTGTCTGGCGCAAATGGGACATGCGATCGCCGTCCGATCTGACCATCGGTTGACCCTTGAGATGAATCCGGTCTCAAATCCCTTTGTCCTCGGTGCGGTGGTGCTCACGACAGTGCTGCAATTGATGCTAATCTATCTGCCACCTCTGCGAGAGTTCTTTGGAACTCACCTGCTTAGCATGACCGATCTACTCATTTGCATCGGGTTCAGCAGTCTAATGTTTGTTTGGGTCGAGCTTGAAAAGCTGGCAATCCGTCTGTGGTATCGATATCGTGCTTCGTCTTAACTGAGATTGACGTGGAGTTGAAGTAAAGCAGAGCACTCAAATCTCGCGATCGCCTCTCCACATCCTTCAGCCGTTCAAGACATCTTCTATGCTGGGAAAAGGGAGACACCAGTCGTGGTGTCTGTCTGTTCCTTTTTAATACGTTTTTTCTAAGAAATTTGTCCTGAAAATCTGTACTGAAAAAACTCTCAATCTTGCCTCTGGTAACCTATGGCTCAAGCAAAATCCTACTCTCAAGTCAAAGAAACTCAATTTTTTAATTGGCAAGGTTATCAATGTGCCTATGAGGTTTATGCTGCCGACTCAGACGAGCAGGCGACCTCTAAGCCCCCTTTATTGCTGATTCATCCTGTCGGTGTGGGACTGTCAAAGCAGTTTTGGCACCCGTTTTGTCAAGCACTGGAGACGAAGAGCGATCGCCCTTCGATCTACAATCCTGATCTGTTGGGGTGCGGCGAAAGTGATATGCCCCGTATCGCTTATGAACCTGACAACTGGGCTGACCAGCTTCTACATTTGGTAGAGACCGTGATTCAGCAGCCCGTTGTCGTCGTTGTACAAGGCGCTTTGCTGGCGGTTGCCATTCGCATGGTGCAAAAAACGACGGACACTCAGTGGATTAAGGGATTAGTTCTCGCTGGCCCGCCTGGTTGGCCGCTAGTCAGTCAGAGTGCAAGCTCTATTCAGCAGAAGCTGCTTTGGAATGTGCTATTCGACAGCCCTCTGGGGTCGGCATTCTATCGGTATGCCCGTCGCCGTCAGTTCCTCGATTCGTTTTCAAAGCGTCAGCTGTTTGCCTCGACCTCGACCGTTGATGACGAATGGCTTGCGATGCTGAAAGAAGGTGCCCAAAATACGGCAAGTCGCCATGCTGTGTTTTCATTTCTCGCAGGTTTCTGGCGCAAGGACTACACGAAGGCGATCGCACAGATTCAGCAGCCAACCCTGGTCTTGTTTGGGGAAGAAGCATCAGGTATCGACCGAGTCAGCCGTAGTGACTCCGCCCAACAACGGCTACAAGACTATCTTCAGCGCCTACCCCATGCTCAAGGCTCGCTGATTTCAGGTCGCAACGTGTTGCCCTATGAATCTACAGAAGCCTTTACGAACGAAGTCGATGGCTGGTTGACCAGGGCTTTCTAACCATCCAATGAGTTCCTGACCTTAAAAAACGTTGAAGAGTTTGGCGTTCAAATCTTCGACAAAATAGATGAGGTTAGACAAACTCTAGCCTGACGAGGGATGCAGTCAATCTGAGCTTTGCACACTTAATTGCACACTTAAATTTACAATCTTCAGATGCTCCAAGACGATCCTGTTAGAGTAAGGGTTGGGAAAAATCTAAAGCTAGGTCATGCATGACCTGAATGACATCAGATATGCAAACTTTGAAGAACGTTATCAATGTCTCGCTGAGTCTATTTCTGATCGCATTTATATTGTTGAACCTGGGGCGTTTGACAATGTACTTTTTACATCAAACTCAGCTTGTTTAGCACTCAAAGACCTGTATTTGTTGGTATAGCTTTGAGTGGTATGCCTGAGATCGGTAGCTTGAGTCTATTGATTGTATCGGGTTGACTCCATCGACTAACTACTGTCCACCGCTGAACGAAAAGAAAATAAACTATGGCTGATCCTATTACTCCTGCAGTGAGCGATCGCATCTGCACTCACATGAATGACGACCACGCCGACGCAATCCTCCTATACGCAAAGGTGTACGGTGGAGTCGAAGATGCTCTGGCCGCTCAACTGCTGAAGGTCGAGCCAACTAGCATGAGCTTATTAGCCCAGACTTCTGATAGAACAGTTTCAGTTGATGTCGCTTTTGACCATGAGCTAGCCGATTCGGAAGATGCTCATCAGACTCTCATCACGATGGTGAAGGAAGCTCGCATGATCGCCAACGCATAGCGATCCAACGCGGGAAAACTAAACGCCCTCTCCTCTATGCACGATTGCCACACCCCTCTAGACTTATTCTAGTGAGCAGTCACTGCTTTTGATACACCATCGAAACGGGGAGTGGGCGATCTAGCATGAAAATTTTGTTCGTTGCAGCCGAGGCGGCTCCGATTGCCAAAGTCGGAGGTATGGGGGATGTGGTAGGGTCACTTCCACGCGTTCTCAGAGCGATGGGGCACGACGTTCGAATATTCATGCCCTACTACGGATTTGTGAGTGACAAGATTTCTGTTCCGAAGGAGCCTGCGTGGGAAGGCTCTGCAATGTTTCAAGACTTCAAAGTTTACGAAACATTGTTTCCAAACAGCGATATTCCGCTTTATCTCTTTGGGCATCCTGTATTCTGGCCTCGCCGTATTTACGGAGGGGAAGACGAAGATTGGCGCTTTACGCTGTTTGCTAACGGTGCAGCTGAGTTTGCCTGGAACCACTGGAAACCAGATATTATCCATTGCCACGACTGGCACACGGGCATGATTCCGGTATGGATGGCTGAATCCGCTGACATCGCAACCATTTTCACGATTCACAACCTTGCCTATCAAGGTCCATGGCGCTGGAAACTAGAGCAAATGACCTGGTGTCCTTGGTACATGCAGGGTCACAACACAATGGCCGCAGCTGTGCAGCACGCTAATCTTGTCAACACGGTTTCGCCAACTTACGCGCAGCAAATTCAGACCGAAAACTATGGGGAAGGGTTGGAAGGGCTGCTGTCATTTATCAGCGGTAAGATTGTCGGTATCGTCAATGGAATTGACACTACTTCCTTCGATCCAGCTGTAGATAAGCAAATAGAAAAGCCTTTCGATGCAGGATCCTTAGAAAATCGTCGCGCGAACAAAGTTGCGATTCAAGAAGAAGTCGGCCTAGAGGTAAACTCTAAAGCTTTTTTGGTCGGAATGGTGTCTCGACTTGTGGAACAAAAAGGTCTCGATCTGATCCTTCAAATGCTCGATCGGTTTCTTGCCTATACCGATGCGCAGTTCATTGTTTTAGGAACGGGCGATCGCTACTACGAAACCCAACTTTGGCAGCTCGCTTCACGATACCCAGGACGGATGTCCGCATATTTGCTCTACAACGATGGATTGGCCCGCCGCATCTATGCTGGTTCTGATGCATTTCTCATGCCCTCTCGCTTCGAGCCTTGTGGCATCAGCCAAATGATCGCCTTGCGATATGGTTGTGTCCCCATTGTTCGACGCACGGGTGGGTTGGTCGATACAATTCAGCATCACGATCCGGCTGAGGCAGTCGGTACGGGGTATTGCTTTGACCGCTACGAACCTCTTGATCTCTATACTTGCCTAATCCGTGCTTGGGAAGGCTTTCACTATCGGGATAGTTGGCAGGCTTTGCAAAAGAGAGGTATGGCCGCTAACTACAGCTGGACAAAGTCAGCTAAAGAATATATCAAAATTTATCGTCGCTGTTTAGGTCTACCAGACGAGGAGGAGATTTCCCAAGTTTCCAACGGCAGCGGCAGTAATGTCTTAGGGAAGTAATCGGGCGTTGAGAAACGACTCAAAGGGAAAAACCCTTTCAATGGAAGCATTTGGCCAGGCTGCGGACTTGCCCGAAAATATAGCTACAGCCATTAGCCTTAGGACGTTTTTGTAGCCGCGCGGCTACAAAAACGTCTATGTCCTAAATAAGCTGACTACGGCTATAGCAATGCGCAGATAGGTTAGGACAGATATTGATGGAGAAGCCGCGCGGTGCGCGGCTTCTCCATCAACTATTGGTTTTATATCAGCGCTGAGCACTATATAAATCGTGGGTTAATCAGTGAACGCTCTGTGGGGCTGAATCCGTCGGTTGTTAGTCTCAACAAGCCGATTTTTTGTAGTCTGGAGATTGTCCACAGTCCTTGTAGCGTAACTAAAATAAGAGTTGCTGAATAGCTGTGAGGTCATTGAACCGAGCGTTCTACCCATGGCCGAAACACTGGAATAAGGTCTTCTCGACTTACAGCCAGGGTTGGAAAAGGATGGCGACCGTAGTTTTTCCCTGGCTCTAGCGGAAAAATGGAAGAGTTTTCTAGGGGCAGCCACACAACACCTGCAGCATGGCAGATTGCCCACACCGCAGCGATGTCCCAAATTTTGGGAGTAGCTGCTACTCCGCCGAGGGTGATGCCAGCGGCAACGATCAGTAGCTCGTAGGTTGCGGCCCCTATCATCCGCACTTTACAGGGAAAAGGGTCAGGGCTATTGAGAATACCTGTGCTACGAGAACAAATGCTGAAAAACTGAGTCCCCGAAGGTTCAGCAGCACTGGTATGAATGGGTTTGCTGTTGAGAAAGGCTCCATTTGGACAATCTAAGCCAGAATCACCGGGCCAATATCCCCAAAATGATTGGTTCAAGGGTGGAAAGTAAACATATCCAAAAACAGGTGTGCCTTGATAGAGCAAGCCTAGGGATATTCCCCATATGGGAATGCCCCGAGCAAAATTGTTTGTGCCATCGATGGGATCGATTACCCAGCACCAGTCTGTTTCCGGACAAACATGCTCAACTTCCTCGCTTAAAACGCCGTGGTCTGGAAACGTCGATAAAATCTCGTGACGCAGCTCTTCATCTGCCCACTGGTCAGAGCGGGTGACGAGACTCCCGTCCGCTTTTTCCCCAGCGCTGACTGTCCCGAAATCTTTGAGTAACTGTTGCCCTATTCGAAGAGTTGCTTGTTCAGAAAATGTTAGAGTTTGATCCCAAAAAGTCATGGTGGATGAGTAGAAAGCCTACTACAAATGAATAAAACGTATAATTCAACTAGATTTGAAGGAACAGATCTGACAGACAGGTTTCAAATTTGACTTGAGAGTTTAGTTTTTTTAAGTGTTTCTTTGCATTTGCGAGAAATGTCAGCTTGAATAGGGGAGCATGGAACAATCTCTAAGAACTAATTTTGTAATTTTATCGGGTGGAAGTAACGAAATAATTCAGGGCATTGTTTCTTAGAGAGTAGGCTCCGCTTCAAATTGAGCAAGATTAACTCAATACTGCGAGAACTCATTGATGTTGATGCGGCTTTTTGTTGTTCTCTGTTGGGCATCTACCATGTGTTCTGCAAGGTGAGCGATCGCACGTTTTGACTCAGGTTTGTCGATACAAGTATCTGTAATTTTACTTATTTCGCCACAGTCTGTTGTGAAAAGTCTCGGCAATCTTCTCTTGATTGCTGAAGTCTATCAAATTACAACAGATGTAGTCTGACGAAATGATCTCTCTATGTTGTGATATTCAACCGGAAAGGTTTCGTCTAGGCTTAGTCAATATCGATCCTCAACGTTTATCTTTCAAATAGCGTAGCTGAGCGAATATCCTGAAAGCGTCCCATACCTTTGCAGAAAGAGTTCTGTAGGCATAGTGTCAGGAATATTGGCTATGCCAGACGATGTCGTGATGTTCTTGTGTGTTCCCTTGGGTTTCCTATGCAGACGGGTGAGTCTTTTCATTTCACCTGGAATGGGCCATGACTGAAATTCTGATTGTTGAAAATGAATACGTGACAGCCTGGGACTTGCGGGAGGCGCTTGAGCATCTTGGATACCAGGTGTCGGGAGTTACAGGGTCAGGGCTTGATGCCATTCAACTTGTTGTTCATCATCCACCTGACCTGGTGCTGATGGATATTCGGCTGGCCGATAATACAGATGGCATTGCTGCCGCTACCCAGATTCGTCAGAAGCACGGCATTCCGGTCATTTATCTCACAGCCTATGCTGATGAGCAGACCTTGAATCGAGCCCTTGCGAGTCAGCCATTCGGCTATCTTATTAAGCCGTTCAATCAGGCCGAACTTCGTACAACGATTGAAACGGCATTATCTCGATATCAGCTCGAACAGCAGCTTCACACAACCCAGCAATGGCTCTGGACGACACTCAACAGCATTGGAGATGGGGCGATCGCCACGGACTCGACCGGGCGCATTCAGTTCATTAACCCAACAGCCGCTCAGTGGACGGGATGGTCTGCAGAACAAGCCATTGGTCAGCCTGTAGAAGAAGTCTTCCGACTGCTAGATGCTGAGACTCGGACGCCTTTCCCTTCGCCCTTCCAACAGGCGATCGCCCAACATCAGCATGTTTACCTTGATCAACCTTGCTTGCTGCTTGCCAAAGATGGAACCGAACGCTACATCGGTGATGTCGTTTCTCCCATTCTGAATTCGGCGCGCGATTTTTTGGGCTGCGTGCTTATTTTTCAAGACATGACGGCACACATTCAGGCTCAGCGTGAGATGCAGCTCAAAGCTGAGCGGGAACATATGCTGCGCGTTCTGACAGAGAGCATCCGGCAATCACTCAATTTGCAAGAAATTCTAGACACGGCCGTCAACGAAGTTCGGCAATATCTTCAAGTCGAGCGAGTGATCGTGTACCAGTTTGACGAAGACCTCAGTGGAGCGGTCGTTGCAGAATCGCTCACTCTTGGAAAAATATCCATGCTTGGAGTTTCAATTAGCGATCCCTGCATTACCCTAGCTCCTTGCATCGAAAAGTACAGCCAATGCTACGTGCAAGCGATAGACGATGTAGAACAATCGGGGTTGGCAGAATGCTATGTCGAACTCCTACAACGGTTTGATATTAAAGCCAACCTAGCCGTATCGATTGTGTTTGATCAGTACACTCCTTGGGGGATGCTCGTCGCTCAGCATTGCTCGGCACCTCGCCCTTGGCTCGATGAAGATGTAGTGTTGCTAACTCAGTTGGCGGATCAAATCTCTGTTGCTGTTCACCAAAGCCGACTCTACCACCAGCTCAAACAGGTGAACGAAGCTCTCAACATTGAAATTCAAGAGCGCAATCTTCGTCTGGAACAAATTTCTCATCATGAAACTTTGCTACACCAGGTTACCGAACAAATATGGCAAACCCTTGATGAAAACCAAATCATTCAAGCTACCTCTCGAGAACTTTGTGACTATCTCAAGATTGCCACTTGCCATGTCTTGATCGACTCAAAGGATCGCTTTTCGGCAGAATCTCAGGCTGATAGTGTATCTGTATGCCCCAACTCAGAAGAGTCTAGTCGGTCATCCCCTGACAAGCTACCCTTGATTGATCGTCAAACTTATATGACTCAGCTCCGTCCTGGAGAATGCTATCAATTTTGTACTCAAATTCCAAATTGGGAAGACAAATGGAACTGCGTCTTAGTTTGTCCTATGTACGATCAAGAGGGAAGTCTCTTAGGTGAACTGCTGTTGGTGCGCCGTGCGAATGCTTCCTTCTCCAAACGGGAAAGTCAGGTCATTCGGCAAGTGGCCCATCAATGTGCGATCGCCATTCGCCAGTCGCACCTATCGCAAGCCGCTCAGACTCAAATGAACGAACTTGAACGGCTCAATCATCTGAAGGATAATTTCTTGAGTACTGTTTCGCACGAGCTAAGGACTCCGATTGCCAACATTCGAATGGCAACTCAAATGCTCGAAATCACCATGAATCGCCTTGGAGTTCTCAACGGTGCTCCAAACGGCATCGAACAATATTTCAGGATTCTCAAGGCGGAAGGACAGCGCGAAATTCATCTGATTGACGATTTACTGAACTTGTCGCGGCTGGAAGCAGGGATAGAGCGTCTTAATCCGATTCCAGTCGATTTGAGTCTCTGGGTTATTCATATTTGCGACTCTTTTGCTGAAACGGTTAAGAGCCAGCAGCAAGAGCTGTTGCTGCATGTTCCCGACTCTGTCCCTTTGGTTTACACAGACTTGTCATGCCTAGAGCGTATCGTTTCAGAACTGCTCACAAATGCTTGTAAATATACCCCTCATGGTGAGCAAATTCATGTTTCACTGCGAGTCCATCCTGATATTGTCGATCTTTGCTTCACCAACACCGGCGTAGAGATTCCTGTTGAAGAACGGGCACGCGTTTTCGAAAAGTTCTACCGCATTCCCCACAGCGATCGCTGGAAACATGGCGGCACTGGACTCGGCCTAGCTCTTGCTCAAAAACTTGCCCACAGACTGAACGGAGATCTGACCGTTGAAGGCGCAAATGACGAAACATCCTTTATTCTGACCCTGCCCCTCTCGTCAGATCTCACAACGAATGCATGAGACTTCACCATCTACTTTACAGAGGTTTATAGAGGGCTGTGCCGCAACAGATAAGATTCAGTTATGCACAAAAATACGTGACAAAAAGGGTCTTTATATGGCCTTTTTGGATACGTGAGCGTTGCCAACAGGGAACCTACGAACCTGGTCAAGCGTGAACATCGTGGGTCAGTTCAGGTCATGCAGAAGCATTAAATCGTGTGTTAACGTGTGATTAGTAGTTTTCGGTAGAGTCAGCTTGTTCATTTCATTTCAATTTCGATCTCGGTGACAGGTACATCTCCGTTTAACTCCCTGCAGAATGTTTTGATCAAGGAGGTGTCCTATGTCTATTTATGTAGGTAACTTATCGTATGACGTCACTCAGGAAGACTTGGGTAGCGTATTCGCTGAATACGGAAGCGTGAGCCGAGTCAGCATTCCCACAGATCGCGAAACGGGTCGTCCCCGTGGCTTTGCGTTTGTGGAAATGTCAGCGGAACCTGAGGAAGATGCAGCCATCAAAGAACTAGATGGCGCTGAGTGGATGGGGCGTTCTATGCGCGTCAACAAAGCCCGCCCTCGCAATGAAAGCCGGAACGAGAACCGTGAAGGCCAGTCTAGTCGGAACTACACGTATAATTCTTTCTAGACCAAGCTCAATAAGCGCTAGCGTTGTGTAGTGGGCAAAGCGCCATCTATATCTCGCAAGGGTTTGGGGCGGGCAGTCTGCCCGCCCCTTAACCTATTTAATGTAAACAAGTGAAAGGAGGACGAATTGGCTCAAGTTACTGTAGGTCAAGACGAGCACATTGAAGCGGCATTGCGACGCTTTAAGCGCAAGGTTTCTCGCGCTGGGGTATTTGCTGATATGAAAAAGCATCGCCATTTTGAAACTCCCGCTGAGAAGGAGAAGAGAAAAGCGATCGCCAGAAATCGTCAGCGCAAGAACCGCAGCTACTAGAATCAGAGCTTAGGAGAAAGCTGCTTCTCCCATTCTGTTTTTCCGATGCTTGAATCTTTGATGAATCATGCTGGAATTATGTAGGAATGACCAAAAACCCTCGCTTTGCGGGGGTTTTGTTTTGTCTGTATCAAGGTCGATGGTATAGTGCTACGCGCTGATATAAAACCAATAGTTGATGGAGAAGCCGCGCGGTGCGCGGCTTCTCCATCAATATCTGTCCTAACTATCTGCGCATTGCTATAGCCTTACAGTAAATGAAATTCCTGTAGAGCTGGGACAAAGTTTTTGTTCTCGTGGCTAGGGCGACTCAGTTTGATCAGGGCAAACCGTTGCATTGGAGTTAGCGTTGCCCACTGTTCATCGGCGATCGCCACACCACATTCTTCTATTTTGCTTGCCACTTGTTCTGGAATCACGTCCTTCTTCCAATCAGGCTGTTCGTCGATGGATAACATTTTTGCAGGGCTGCCTTGATGCTGCGTAACGAGAGACTGGAGATGATTTCGATACGCCTCGACTTCTGCGGATGACTCGCACGGCCGCTCGACAAGCTCCTGGCGCTCTGCATCCGAAAAGTGATTCCAGTGCTCTAACTTGAGTTTGACTCCACAAGTATCGAGTTTGTAACGCACCTGCATGGGAATGCAGCGGAGAGACTGCACAAAGTCGGATTCAAACTGGAAAAAAGTCATGTTTTCTTAAACCCAGAACTATGGTGGCGATTTCAGGGCTTCAGCATCCCAACTTGAGCAGCGGGATACGATACCGAACCTGTTGTGAATGATTGGCAACCCAACCCTATGAAACTGCATTCTATAGGAACAGGGACGCGAGATGAGAGGGCGATCGCTTTTTATCTTGCTTGATGCTTGGGTGCTCGATAGATTCTGTAGATGACAAAGGCACAACAGCGACGGCACTTGCTTTTAGCTCTGGCTGAAGAGCGTCTGGACAATACTCAGGATGAGTCAGAGCATTGACTTCAGCGTCCTTCGCCCAGAGAAACCCCCAATGCATCGGCATAAACACGGTTCCTGGAGAAATGGCTCGTGTCACTTTTGCCTTGAGCCGAGCCATTCCCCGGCGCGATCGCACTTCGACGACAGCTTCATCCTCAATTTCTAGTATGTTTGCGTCTCGGGGATGAATTTCCAGAAACGGTTCTGGATACATTTTGGTCAGTTTCTCAATTCGTCCCGTGCGAGTTTGGGTATGCCAATGTCCGTAGAGCCGCCCAGTGGTTAACACAAACGGGTAGTCAGGATCAGGAGGTTCAGCCAGACCTTTGGAATGAACAGATGCGAAATGGGCGCGTCCGTCATCAGTGGGAAACCGTTTGTCGAGGTAGAGTCGCTTGTTTTTAGCCGCATTATCTTGAGCGGGATGATGGGGATCGTCGGAAATAGGCCACTGAAGGGGGCCTTGCTGCTGCAACCGATCATGAGTCAGTCCGGTCATGTCGCAGACCTGACCTCGTGTTAATTCCACGAACTCATTAAAGACCTCTGCTGAAGTTTCAAACGGCAATTCTGAGACAAAGCCGAGTCGATGCCCTACTTCAGTGAAAATTTTCCAGTCGGGTTTGGCTTCTCCGGGAGGAGTACAAAAGGCTTCGCAGAAAGTGACCATGCGCTCAGAGTTTGTCATGGTCGCGGTCTTTTCTCCCCACTGGGCTGCGGGTAAAAGGAGATGAGCGAAGGACGCAGACTCTGTCGGGAAATAGGCGTCTTGACAGATAGTGAAGGGCGATCGCCTCAACGCAGCCTTGGTTCGCACGAGGTCGGGCATGCTGACGGCTGGGTTCGTGGCGACGATCCATAACAACCCAACCTGGTCATGCTCCAGGGCTGTGATGATTTCCCATGCCGACAAGCCAGGAATGGCAGGCAAGCCTCCAGGTTCAATTCCCCAAGCGGCTTCTACCTCAGCTCGGTGCTGCGGATTGTTGACGAGTCGATATCCCGGTAGCAGTTTGCACAGTCCTCCTGCTTCTCGACCACCCATAGCGTTGGGCTGACCAGTCAAGGAAAAAGGCCCTGCTCCAGGTTTGGACAACTGCCCAGTCATTAGGTGCAGATTGATCAGGGTTTGCACCTTCGCAGTACCTTCCCGAGATTGGTTGACTCCCATGCACCAAAGGGATAGGACTTCCTGAGCTTCAGCCCAATAGCGAGCCGCCGTTTCTAAATCTTCGATAGAAATACCGCACCGTTGGGCTGCCACCTCAGGCGGGTAATGGCGAATCACTTCCAGGTAGTCTTCGAACCCTGTGCTGTGGCGATCGATAAATTCCTGATCAAGCTTGTGCCACTGCCACAGCAGATGGGCGATGCCATTAAACAAGTCGATGTCTGTGCCCGGTTGAATCGCAAGGTGTAAATCAGCGACAGCAGCGGTCTCTGTCTTTCGAGGATCAACGACGATTAACTTTGTGTTAGGGTTTTTCTTGTGATTTTTCCGAAAGCGATTAAAGATGATGGGATGACACTCAGCCGTGTTGCTGCCGACAATAAAGGCGCAGTCCGTCAGGTCTAAATCTTCATAGCAACAAGGAGGCCCATCGGAACCCAAGCTGCGAATATAGCCTGATACCGCAGACGACATACACAGGCGAGAATTGCTATCGAAATTGTTGGTTCTCAGACAGCCTTTTAGCAGTTTCTGGGCAACGTAATAGTCTTCTGTGCAAAGCTGCCCTGAGCCATACATACAAACACCATCGCTGCCCAGAGAGGACGATCGCACCGTTTCTACTTGTGCCGTAATCTTATCGAGAGCTTGATCCCAAGAGATCCGCTGAAACGTTCCATCTAGCGATGCTCGGAACATCGGATGCTGTAGTCGATCTTTTTGCAGCGCCTCGGCAACGGTTCCTCCTTTCACGCAAATTTGCCCCTTGCTAGAGGGATGATCGCGATCGCCCCGCACTTTGTAGGGCTGAACGGAATTGTCGGTTATGGCTATATCTAAACCACAACCAACGCCACAATAGGGACAGAGGGTTTTCACGGGCTCAACTAAAAAGTTTGAATTACAAAAGTTTAAATTACAACTGAAAGGCTAATTCATCGCGGCAAACGATAGGACAAATCACGTTAGTCGTCGTCGTGAGCAAATCGACGGTAGAGGAAGTCCAGCACATAGTTCCGCATTTCGTAGTAGCGCGGGTCTTCCATCATTGCTGTTCGCTGACGAGGCCGCTCGAAGGGAATGGTGAGAACCTCGCCAATGGTCGCTTCAGGGCCATTGGTCATCATCACGAGGCGATCGGCTAAGAAAAGAGCTTCGTCGATATCATGGGTAATCATCAAGACGGTTGACTTGTGACTCTGCCAGATCTTGAGCAGTTCTTCCTGAAGTTCTTCTTTGGTAATCGCGTCCAAGGCTCCAAACGGTTCGTCCATCACTAACACCTCAGGCCGAATGGCTAAAGCGCGGGCGATCGCCACTCTCTGTTTCATGCCGCCAGAGATTTGGCTTGGCTTTTTGTCTGCTGCCTCAGTCAGACCTACCATTTCCAGATGCTCGCGAACGATTTCGGTTTTCTGAGCTTTGCCCAGTTTCGGAAAAACCGAGTTGACTCCTAAATAGACATTTTCAAATACCGTCTTCCATTCCAACAGGCAATAGCTTTGGAAGACCACCATCCGATCTGGGCCGGGTTTCTGGATAGGCTGTCCCTTGAGCGATACCACTCCATCGGTGGGCTGCAAAAAGCCGGAAACCATATTCAATAGCGTCGATTTGCCACAGCCCGAATGCCCGATAAAGCAGACAAATTCTCCCTCTTTGATATCGAGGCTGATGTCTTTTAGCACCGTCAAAGGGCCACCGCGAGTATTGAAAACTTTTGATACTCCGTCGATGGCTAGAAACGGTTCTCCTTCGATCGGGACTGTGGACACATTAGAGTTGATTACGCTTGAAGTCATGGTGCTCATCAGGCTAGGAGGACGCGACAAAGATACAGGCAGGCTCGTCTGAAAAAAGTCTCACTGAAAACAAAACTAGGAAGATCAGAAACCTATCAAAACCTACGAGACTGCGGCTACGGCATTTCCGAGTTGAACTTCTTCGACCCGCACTTCTCGACAAATGCTGAATTTCTTCAGGTAGTTGAGCGGATCATTGGGGTCGAAATAGACCTGGTCGAACAGTGCAAATGGTTCATGAGAAGGCTCGACTCCAGGCCATCCTAATGTGGCGATCGCCCGATCAAACAAATCGGTGCGGTAAACCCTTTCGAGCAGCTCGACTCGGTTTTTCGGGAACGGAGCCAGATCCCAGCGAGCCAGCTGAGTCAAAATCCACAACCCCTCAAGTGGGTTGGGATAATTGGCCTGGTTGACATAAAACTGATTGAAGTCGAGCATTGTTTGGGGTTCAGCGCCCGTTCCTTTGGAGTAAGCATCTATAAAACCGGAGCGGATGTGCTTAGCTTCAGTGCCCACATAGTGAGGTTGGCTGAGCAAATTGGAAATCTCTTCTCGGTTGCGGCGATCGTCACAATATTCGCAGGCTTTTAGTAATGCTCGGATTAGAGCTTGCGCTGTGTTGGGATAGGCATTCGCCCAGTCCTCTCGCATCCCTAACATCTTTTCAGGGTGTCCTGCCCACAGCTCAGTGTCAGTGGCCATGACAACGCCGAGATTCTCTTGCACGGCTCTTTGATTCCACGGTTCCCCAACGCAGTAGCCATCAATATTTCCTGCTTTCAGGTTCGATACCATTTGGGCTGGAGGGAGACGCATGATGTTGACATCTTCATCGGGGTCAACACCGCCAGAGGCTAGCCAGTAGCGCAGCAGCAAATTGTGCATTGATGCTGGGTGAACCATCCCCAGCGTATTCTTGGGTGTTCGGTCAATATAAACTTTGAAATCTTCCAGACTACGAACGCCTTGGTCATAGATGGCTTTGCTGATCGTGATGGCATTGCCGTTACGGCTTAGCACCATAGGAGTAATCACAGAGACAGGAGCATTCGTCAGCCCCATGGTCATTGCAAGGGGCATCCCAGTGACCATTTGCGCAGCGTCTAACCGTTTGCTGCTCACTCCTTCGGTGATAGCTTTCCAGCTTGGCTCGCGGCTCAGGGTGACCTGATCGAGTCCTTGCTCTTTGAAAAACCCTTTTTCCTGTGCCACAACTAGCGGCGCACAATCCGTTAGAGGAATGAAGCCGAGTTCTAGATTGATCTTCTCTAATCCGTTTCCTGCAATGATGGCTGGTGCTGAGGCTTTGCGCTTCTTCAGCCGCTTTTGTTGGTTGAGAAAATCGATGATCTCATTTCGCAAGCTGTAGTAGAGCGGATGATTGACCATCTCTAGGCGTTTCCGAGGGCGAGGAATGGGAACTTCGAGAATCTGTCCAATTTTGGCTGAGGGGCCATTGGTCATCATCACAACTCGGTCGGACAGCAATAACGCTTCATCTACGTCATGGGTCACCATCACAGCAGTGACGTTGTTTTCCTGACAGATTTGCATGAGCTGCTCTTGCAGATTACCCCGAGTTAGCGCGTCCAAGGCTCCAAAGGGTTCGTCCAGCAGCAGCACTTTAGGCCGGATCGCTAAGGCACGGGCGATCGCCACCCGTTGTTTCATTCCTCCAGACAGCTCGTGGGGATGCTTGTCTGCAGCCTGCTGCAAGTTCACCATCTTGATGTGGTGTTCAACAATCTCACTCCTCTCGGCCTTTGATGCGTTATCAAACACCCGATCGACAGCGAGAGCAACGTTTTGGCGCACCGTTCGCCAAGGCAACAGAGAATAGTTTTGAAATACCATCATGCGATCGGGGCCAGGATCAGTCACCTCACGCCCCTCCAAAACAATGCCGCCCTGGGTCGCGCGATCCAATCCGGCCAGAATGTTGAGCAGGGTAGACTTGCCGCAGCCGGAGTGACCTACAAGGCTAATGAATTCGCCTTGCTTCACTTCCAGCTTGATATTTTTGATAGCAATATACTGGCCTCCATCGGGGAGAGGGAAAACGCGATCAACGTGGTCAACTTCAACAAAGGCAGGCATAAGCGTCTTGGAGGTTGAGTGGCATGAAATAGACTTGGGCAGGGGCATCGTGGTCGGTGCCCCTCAAATTAGAGTTAGACGGTCTAGCTAAACGCAAACTTGCGAGGAGCACCAGCGCGGATTTCAAACCCGTTGAGATAGCCCACTGGGTCACTCGGATCAAACGCCATGCCGTCGATAAAGTTTTCAGCGGGTTCTACAGGCATCGGATCACTAGGCACCTCGATACCTAGAGCTTGTGAGGCTTCCTCAAAGATTTCGGTCGGGTAAATTCGCGAGATAATCTCATCAGCATCGGCTGGATACTCGGTCATGTCGATCTGGTTCCAGCGGATCATCTGAGTTAACAGCCAAACTCCATGAGACTTGTAAGGATAGTTAGCGTTTTCTGCTCCCTCTAAGTACTCAAGTCCATCGAGCTTGTGGAATAGGTTGAAGTCCTTGATGGGCTTTGTGCGATCGGTATCGTCGAAGCCGCCGTAGTTGTAGGTTCCTGTCATGGACGCTTTCGCATAGTCAACCTTTGCATTCACATAAGGACGACCCGAAATAATTTCTACGATATCCAGACGCTCATCTAACTGGTCACAGTACTGACAGGCTTCTAGGGTCGCAGCGGTGAGGGCACGAGCCGTGGTTGGGTTTTCGTCAATCCAAGACTGCATAGTGCCTAGTACTTTCTCAGGGTGACCTTTCCAGATATCGCGGTCAACCACAGCAGTAAAGCCAACTTCGTCAAATACGGCACGCTGGTTCCAAGGCTCACCTACACAGTAGGCATCCATCGTGCCAGCCTTCATGTTTTCCACCATTTGCGGGGGTGGAATTACAATCAGGTCAACATCGTTTTCGGGGTCGATGCCCATGGCCGATAGCCAGTAGCGGGTGTTGTAGTTGTGCATGGACGAAGGGAACACCATCGCAAAAGTAGGGGGGGCTGAGAACCCTTGAATGTAGCTGCGGTATGCTTCTCCAAATTCATCGAAACTTCCGTAGTCGATACCTGGACGAATGCCTGCATCCCAGGCATTTTTGGAAAGGGTGATGCCATTACCGTTGCGGTCAAGCATCATGAGCGATCGCATCGGAGCCTTATCGGGGCCAAGCTCAGTCAGCATCGGCATGCCACACAACGCGTGGGAGGCATCCAATCGACCACCGACCAGACCGTCACGAACCGTTGCCCAGCTTGCTTCTTTACTGATGGTGACATTGAGGCCGTACTTTTCGTAAATGCCCTTTTCATAACCAATCACCAAGGGAGCGCAGTCCGTCAACGGAATGATACCTAGTGTTAGGTCGGTTTTTTCAAGGGGGCCAAAATCGACTGCGGGTGTATCAGACACAGCAGACGTATCGGTTGAATCGCTTCCAGATGTATCAGAACCTCCAGCACATGAGGCGAAAGCAAGACCTGCAGCACTGAGGCTGGAGTACTTTAGAAACTTACGACGATCCATAATTCTCCTCAAAAAAAATCTTAAAAATGACAGCTTTGTTCGAACCCAACCTGTTCCTTCGCCTTGCAGTTTATGCAGAGCTTAGTGATTTGGGCGGATTAATTGAGGTCAATCTGACCTGAAAGTAAACTTGATGGTATCCGGACTGGAACAAGGCGGATTAGCCAGTGTGGCCAACGACTTTTCGCTCAACAAAGGCAACGAGCTGGTCTAAGAACAATCCGACGACTCCAATGATCACAAGGGACAAGATGACAAGACTGATATCCCCTGTGTTGTAAACGTCCCACACGAAGAAGCCAATTCCAGTTCCTCCCGTTAGCATCTCCGCTGCTACGATAACCAGCCATGCAGTTCCTAAGCTAAGGCGCATTCCAGTGAAGATATAGGGCAGCGTCGAAGGAATCATAATTTGGGTGATGACTTGCCAGCGAGACAGGTCGAGAACCCGAGATACGTTCCAATAGTCTTGCGGAATTTTGTTGACGCCCAGCGCAGTGTTGATCAGCGTGGCCCAGAGGGAGGTAATGACGATGACAAAGACAGCAGGAAGGTTTTGCCCTCCCGGAAAAACGGTGATGCCAATCGGCAACCAGGCTAGGGGAGAAATAGGCTTGCCTAGTTGAACTAAGGGCATAAGCATCTTGGATATTTTCTCAGAAGTACCAATCCAGAACCCAAGTGGAACGGCAATCAGTGTCGCAATCACAAATCCAACGGCGACTCGCATCAGGCTCAAAAAGGTCAAAATGAAGATACCTTCGTCACCGTTCTTGGTGGAGAAAAAGTTTTGGATATAGGGAATGCTGTCTTGCACCGTTTGGGTCGGGCCAGGCAATTCACTAGGGTAGTCGTTTTGGGTGGTAGACCAGGAGACTAGACTCCAGATAAAGATCACCGCAATGACTCCCAAAACGGGATAGATGATGTTGGTACCACCGGGGCCGACAAACGTACCGACTGACGTTGCGAATTTGTTTTCCGACTTCTTTGCAGCTAGGGTCATAGTTCCGTAGAAAATTTGTTCAAGAGTGCGGGGAAAGAGAACGTAATTCGGTCACAGGCGCACAAAGTTGTGCTGCAATTGCCAATGATTCAACGGTGTTGCACGCATCTGCTATTTAGCGATCGCCTCAAAATGTTCGGTTAGCAATTGCTTGAGAACAGGCTTCAAATCTTCACAGGCAATACTTTTCATGACGCGATCGCCCAGCTTGGCATCTTTACCAACCTTGCCTCCCATGTAAATGTCCACAGCTTCCACGGTTTTGCCGTCTTTCCGCGCTTTGGTGCCGATGAAGCCGATGTCAGCAACCTGAGGTTGACCGCAGGAGTTGGGGCAACCCGTCCAGTGAATTCGAACGGAGTTAGGCAACTCCATTTCGGCTTCGACTTCTTGAGCTAAAGCCAGGGCGCGATTTTTAGTTTCAACTAGGGCAAAGTTGCAGAATTGAGAGCCAGTGCAGGACACGAGCGATCGCGTCAGCGGCGCTGGATCAAGCGTAAACCGTTGGAGCAAAGGTTCTTGCTGGAGCGCTTCTAGAGCGTCGTCGGGCACATGGGGAATCATGGCATTTTGCTCGACGGTCAGACGAATTTCCCCAGATCCATACACCTCAGAGATTCTCGCGAGATCGAACATATCTTGGGCATAGAGCCGTCCGATAGGAACATGCAGTCCGATGAAGTTCAGCCCGGCTTGCTGCTGAGGAAAAATGCCAATGTGATCGCGCTTGTCCCAATCGATTTCATCTTCGGCGGCAGCGGTGAACAGTGCTTGACCTAGTTGCTTTTCGACGGCTGCTCGAAAAGCCTCCATTCCCCACTCGTCGATCAGCCACATCAGACGGGCTTTTTGACGGTTGGCTCGCAGACCATTGTCTCGATAGACCTCAAGAATGGCCCGACAGAGACCGACGACGTTATCGACTGTAGGCTCGACCCAGGCATCGAGAGGAACAGCTGCCTCACAACGCTTTGCAGAGAAAAATCCGCCTACCAGAACATTAAATCCCAGGGTTCCTTCACGATAGGCCGGAACAAACGCGATGTCGTTGATTTCGGCGTGAACCGAGTTGTCGCGTCCTCCCTCGATTGCAATGTTGAACTTTCGGGGTAAGTTGGTGAACTCAGCGTTACCTTCGCCATCATTGGTGATCATGTCCTGCACGGCTTGCACCAAATCGCGGGTATCAACAAGTTCGCTAGCATCTAGCCCAGCGACTGGAGAACCCGTGATGTTGCGAACATTGTCCATACCAGACTGAACGGATGTCATCCCCACAGCTTTCAGTCGGCGAAAAATGTTGGGAATATCTTCCAAAAGAACGCCACGTAGCTGCAAATTTTGACGTGTGGTGATGTCAGCATTGCCATCTTCGCCGTAGCGCTGCACGATTTCGGCTAGGGTTTGCATCTGTTGGCTGGTCACAATTCCGTTCGGAGTTCGAAGACGCAGCATGAACTTGCCAGGAGTCACTGGACGAAAGAAGATGCCAAGCCACTTGAGCCGCTGGGTTAGGTCAGTTTCATCGACGGCTTCCCAGCCTATTTCGGCGAAGCGCTCAAGCTCATCTTTAACAGCCAAACCATCTTTTTCAGCCTTGAAGCGTTCAAACTTATTCAACTTGTCAGGCTTGGCGTTAGAGTCAGTTAGAACGTTGGTCACGGGTATCTGCTCGCAAAGGAAACGGTGGTGAGTTAGGAGAAACTGTGATTCTTAAATGGTCTTAGGGAGTTGACCTGAAGAGGAAAAGATTTTTTGAGGCTGCTTAATTTGAGAACAGAACAGGACAGCCTTCAGCTTCACCGCTTTATCAACATGACTAGACTTGGAAATTAGAATAATTCACATCGATAAAACTCTATTGCTGTCACATATCTAAACAAATGAAGGTTTTGATTAAGGTTCATATTGAACAGTTGAACTGCTTCAACGTGAAAATGGTTTTTAGAATGTTAGACCTCAATCACTTGCTCGGAGGAGATTAGAAAACTCTCCAAGTCTTGTTCAGTTAGGTTTTATTATTCAGCAAGAAATCGAGCATCTTGTATTTCTCGATACGTTTTACTGCCTAGCGATGCGATCGCCGCAATCCTTAGATGCAAGTTCTGCATTTTTCCGGGTGTTTGAGTCTTCGCCGCCATGCCTTTTCAGAAACTTGCATAAGACACCTTGCGCAGCGCATCATGCGTAGGGACAATGGTTCGCACTATCTCATCACCAATCGAATTCATGAATCGCGTCTTGTTTGCTGGGCTGTCTCTCTTTGCGAGGCAGGCGAAAGGTCAGTTTATTCGGAAAATTCGACACACTGACGAAGTGCAAAAGCGATTTCTGCGATCGCTCTTGCAACATCATCGGCATACGGGTTATGGCAAAACCCACGAGTTCTCAAACATCAAAACGATTGACCAGTATCGCGAACGGTTTCCGGTCAAGTCGTATAGCCACTTTGCTCCCTACATCGATCGCATGGCGCAGGGGGAGCAAAATATTCTGGTTGCTGATCCGTTGATTTTCATGAACATGACCAGCGGTTCTACCGGAAACAACAAACTGATTCCTGTCACGAGGCGATCGCGCAAAGCCGTGACACGAGCCACTCAAGTCGCTATGGGGTTCGCGGTTGACGCCGCGAGGCGCGAGGGTCGTCCTCTCGGTAAGATGCTTTACGGCGGCTCGGCCAAGTCATCTGGCAAGACGCCTGGAGGCATTACCTATGGGCCAGTGAGTACGGGAGATTTGAAGCTGACCGGAGGACTCTATCAGCAGCTTTTTGCCTATCCGTTCGAGGCGCTGCAAGTAGACAACATTAAGGATCGAACCTATGTCTGTCTTTTGTTCGCCCTAAACTGTCCTAATTTGCGGATGATCAGCGCGACGTTTCCGATTCTGGCGCTGCAATTGGCTCAAGACCTGAATGACTATGCAGAAGAACTTCTGCAAGACCTAGCCGCAGGGGAAATCAGTCATCGGCTCAAGCTAGCTCCTGGTTTGCGAATGCAGTTAGAACAACAATTGAACCCCCGTCCTCAACGGGCTGAGCAGCTTCAACAAATTTTTGCCCGTGAAGGACGACTCACTCCTATCGCGGCATGGCCTCACCTTTCTTTTCTAATCACGGCTCGGGGCGGCACCTCGAATGCTTATTTAGAGAGGTTTCCTGATTATTTTGGAGAAACTCCGGTGTTTGGTGGCACCTATGCCTCGGCGGAAGCGACCTACGGCGTTCATCGAGATTTCAATACCGATAGTGTCATTCTCTCTATCGAAAGTGGTTTTTACGAATTTATTCCCGAAGACCAGTGGGATGTGGAACAGCCCGAAACCGTATTGCCGTGGGAAGTGCGGGTGGGCGATCGCTACCGCATTGTAGTGACCAATTACAGTGGGCTCTATCGCTACGATCTGGGGGATGTCGTCGAAATCGAAGGCTTTAGTGGAAATGCGCCTCGACTGATCTTTCGTTATCGCAGGGGTGGTGTGATTTCAGCGACAACAGAAAAAACCACTGAGTATCATGTCACTCAGGTCATGCAGCAGCTCCAACAAGCGTTTGAGCTAAAGCTCGAAAATTTCTGTGTGACGCTGTCTGACGATTTGGTGCGACCTCACTATTGGGTCAATGTCGAAATCGCTGAGGGATACGGTCTCGATCGTCCCCAAGAGTTCCTGCGGCAGTTTGACGTATATCTTCGGAATTTGCATTTTTCCTATGCTGCAAAGCGAGACGATCAAATTCCTGATCCCCAACTTAGAATCTTAGAGCCAGGAAGTTTTGACCAATTGCGACAGCGCTTAGTGAGCCGTGGCGTTTCCGAGGGACAGATCAAGTTTCCACTGGTCAGCGATGATCGAGCGCTTTTGGCAGACCTGCCGATCCAGGTTGAGGTGGCTCTCAATGATGAATCAGATAGCTGAATATTCGTCCAAACGCTTGTCAATGTTGGGACATCAACAGCGACTTAAGGATAAAAGCCTAACTGTGGCAGCCCCAGAGTTTCGTCCCATCCCATTGCGATATTGAGACACTGAACGGCTTGACCCGCCTGCCCTTTCAACAAATTGTCGATAGCTGACATCACAATCACCCGCCCCGTGCGGGAATCGACTTCGATTCCGATCTGACAAAGATTGGAGCCACAGACCCATTTGGTTTGGGGATAGGTGCGGCTCGGCAAAATGTTGACCCAAGGCGCGTTGCGATAAAAAGCTTGGTAGATCGTGATTAGGTCTTCTCTTACGAGTCCGGGATCTCGCAACGTTGCATAAATAGTGGACAGGATACCTCGCACCATCGGCATCAGGTGGGGCGTGAACTGAACTAGCACTTCATGTCCTGCAAGGTCGCTACAGATTTGCTCAATTTCTGGGGTGTGACGATGGCGAGCAACCCCATAGGCTCCGATCGAGTTATCGGCTTCTGCCAAAAGCAAGTGAGTGGATGCCTTACGTCCGCCGCCGGAAGTACCTGATTTGGCATCAATAATAGTAGATTCTGGAATAATGAGTCCTTGCTTCATCAGGGGGGATAGTCCCAACAATGTGGCGGTGGGGTAGCAGCCTGGGCAGCCAATGAGCTGAGCCGAGCGGATGCGATCGCGATACAGCTCAGGCAAGCCATACACCGCATCTCGTGCAACTTGTACATCCTCGCGCTCAACTCCATACCAAGATTGGTAGGTCTCAAGGTTGGCAAATCGGTAATCAGCGGATAGATCAAGCACCTTGCAGCCCTTCTCCAGCAGCCTTGGAGCCATCTTGCAGGCTAAACCATTAGGCAAAGAGAGAAATACGGCCTCACAGCGATCGCCAATGATCTCTAAATCAATCGGCTCAATTTTTAAGTTGGCACGATGTCCCAAATGAGGATAGAGATCCCCAAAGGATTTTCCGGCAGAGCTATCGCCTCCAAGATAGGCAATTTCTAGCTGTGGATGCTCTAGTAAGAGACGCACGAGCTGAACCCCTCCATAGCCTGAGGCACCGATAATGCCAACGGGAATTTTTTTTGAGTCGTCCATAGCTAATGGTGTCCTTACCGTTCTTCAGAGTTGAATTGTAGTATCAATCTCTGCTGTTTTACCTGAGGGTGATCTAAAAAAGATGTCGATGGGAGAAAAGATGCCGATGGAAGGGTGTCTTTGGCTCAACCAGAAAAGATACAGCGCCGCTTAGCAACTTGAGCGACAGGAGGAAGTGTCTCATTCTACAGACGAGTCACTCTTGTCCACCCAGTATCTGAACATTCCGTGAAATCAGCAATCCCGCTAAAATTAATGTAGAAACTCCTCTATTGTGATCTCTATTGTGAATGTGTGTGATTGCGATAATGGCGTTCACAAGAGTTGACCTCGGTGCTTGATTGAATTCAATATCTAGCCGACAAACTACACCTAATAAGCAGGCAAGATTTTCTGGAATGACTGTGGAACCGCTACAACCGAACGCTCCCCGCTCCCAGGGAATGGCTGATTTTCAGTTCGACTCTATTGATGTTGCACTCGCTGAACTGAAAGCGGGACGAGCGATTGTCGTCGTCGATGACGAAAACCGCGAGAACGAAGGTGATGTGATCTGTGCGGCGCAATTTGCTACGCCAGATATGATCAATTTCATGGCGGTAGAGGCACGGGGGCTGATCTGCTTAGCGATGATGGGCGATCGCCTCGATGAACTTGACTTGCCGCTAATGGTTAGCAACAAAGCTGATGAGAGTGAGCAAACGGCATTCACAGTCAGCATCGATGCAGCAATTCATCTTGGTGTGACCACCGGGATCTCAGCTGAAGATCGGGCACGGACAATTCAGGCGACGATCGACTCGCGCACTCGTCCGAGTGATCTGCGCCGACCTGGACACATTTTTCCTCTGCGAGCCAAAGAAGGGGGAGTGTTGAAGCGCGCAGGCCATACAGAAGCCGGGGTCGATTTGTCACGGATGGCAGGATTGTATCCCGCTGGAGTGATTTGCGAAATCCAAAACCCTGACGGTTCGATGTCGAGGTTGCCGGAGCTGATTGAATACGCTCGTCACCATAACTTGAAGCTGATTAGCATCGCTGATCTGATCAGCTATCGCCTTCAGCACGAACGGTTTGTCAAGCGTGAAACGGTTGCTGAATTGCCGTCTCAATTTGGTCAGTTTAAGGTCTACGCTTACCGTAATTTGCTCGACGATTCTGAGCATGTCGCCATTGTGAAAGGCAATCCCGAGACCTTTGAGGAGCATCCTATCCTGGTGCGGGTTCACTCGGAATGCCTGACGGGAGATGCTCTTGGCTCTCTGCGGTGTGACTGCCGGGGACAGCTCCATGCCGCTCTTAAGATGATTGAATCTGCTGGAGCGGGTGTTGTAGTCTATCTGCGCCAAGAAGGTCGAGGCATTGGCCTCGTGAACAAGCTCAAAGCCTATACCCTTCAGGATCTAGGTCTTGATACAGTTGCGGCTAACGAGGAACTAGGGTTCCAAGCGGATCAGCGCAACTACGGCATGGGAGCGCAGATTTTGAATGACATTGGAGTGCGACAGTTTTGTCTGATTACAAATAATCCTCGAAAGATCGCGGGACTCAAGGGCTACGGTCTTGAAATGGTTGATCGAGTGCCGCTACTGATTGAAGCTAACCCTTACAACATGGCGTATTTGGCAACCAAAGCCGAAAAGTTAGGTCACCTCTTGCTTCAGACTTATCTAGTGACTCTAGCGCTCCAATGGAATGATGAACCGCTGCCTGTGTCGCAACGCTACGAACGACTGGAAAAGCTGCGGCACTTAGCACAAACTCACGATTTGCTGGTGCAAGAGGAGGCTCGTCCGGTAGCGATCGCCCTATTTGGGCGCACCTCCTTGACGGTTCATATGGGGTTTGACCAAGCCAATCTAGCATCTCCTGACTGGTATAAAGATGAGAGCCACCCCTACGTAAAGGCGATCGCCCAAATTTTGGATGAAATTGCCACGTGGACTCAGATTCAGCACTTGGAGTTTTTGGTGTCAACTGGGCAAGATCCGCTGACGAACTTGCGTGTGCAGTTGACGCGTCAGGTGTTTTATCTAAGTCCAAACAACTCCGACCAAGGTGTTATGCCCTCATCGGTGTGTCCTGCATTGGAAACTCAGCGCATTTACTCATTTTCAACTCACATGCCTCAAACGTTACCTGTTTAGCGGCAGACGAATAAGGTTAGGGAAAAGGGCGGATATAATTGGCTACAGAAGACCTGACTCAGCAACAATTAAGATTGCAGGACGCTTCCTCGTGTTGTGCATTGGCAAAGCAGGCAAACGATAAGGTGGCGATCGCCAATCTCATTCTTGCGATACAAACTTGTGATATGGAGTCGCCTTACAGAAGGATGAGATAATCTAGATAGAAAGTGTAGAGTAAAAAAGAAAGCACTCAATTTGGGATAAGTCTATGACTGATATTGATAACAAAATCGAGCAAGAGCGAGAGCGTGCTCGCGCTGTTTGTGATAGCGAAGGCGCTTCTTCTGGCGAATGTGCAGTTGCATGGGATTCTGTGGAAGAAATGCAGGCTGAAGCAGCTCACCAGCGCGACCAGCCCAAGAAAAACTCGCTTGAGTCTTATTGCGAAGACAACCCCGAAGCGGCAGAGTGCCGTATTTACGACGACTAATCCTCCTCACTACACTGTCGTTAGCCGTGTTGCGACAGACTGCACTGCAACATGCAGGGCGCTTATGTCTGTTAAAACCTGGTTCGTTTCGGATTATTGAGTAGCCAAATTATCTGGGAGAGCGATCGCCAAGACGTTCTCCCAGTTTTTGGTGATGTTCTATCATTCATGGGCGCATCTAGGGTAAAAAGGTAAGCGCGATTTGTTCTCTTAGATTCGTTTAGGAATGAGTCTTTCAGGAATCAGTTCAAAGGGGATCGCCATGTTCGATGAGCCTCTCATTCTCGAATTGCCGACCCCTGATGCGACACGAGAACTAGGGATATTGATGGGGCGATCGCTCCCTGCAGGCAGCATTTTGCTGCTAAATGGTGAGCTGGGTAGTGGCAAAACGACTCTTGTGCAAGGCATCGGAAAAGGGCTTGGCATTGCCGATCTAATTGTTAGCCCCACCTTTGTATTGGTCAATGAATATGACGATGGGCGCATTCCTCTTTACCACTTCGATTTGTATCGCCTCAACGCTGAAGAAGCCGATGCTCTAGCAATTGAAACCTACTGGGACAGCCGAGAATATGAACCTGGCATTGTTGCAATTGAATGGGCTGACCGACTAGGCGATCGCCCGCCTGGTTATCTCTCCATGAATTTGTCAACGGCTCCTGTCGCCACCTCCTCACCAATCAGTCAACAGTCTATATCTGAATCTAGCCTTAGTTCAGGGATAGAACACTACGCCCATATCCAATGCATTGGAACTGATTTTGGATTTCAGCCTTTGTGGGAATCCCTCAAAAACTATAAAACTTGAGCGAAGTCTCCGATTTTTAGGAACAGGTTATTTACAATGATGTCGTAAATCTTGTGGTGGAACTTGAACGGTAAGCTCCACTTGTAGGATGCTTGTTTAAATTTGGGTTGAGTGCGATCGCACGGTTCGATACGGAGTACAGGCGGGTATACAAACAACAAGCTGAGGAGAAAACTCCTATGACCGATCAAAATCGAGGCATTATGAAATTTGAAGGAGCTGACAATCCGCTAGCCGTTGTGGTTTCTAGCGTAGTTATTTTAGGTGGAATTGCGGCGCTCATTGTGTGGGCATTGCAATCTGCCTATGCGTTCAACTAGGCCGACTTAGTATTACACTGTCAGCTTCGGAGAGACCTCACATCTGGGTTAAGTGAGGTTGACTGCCGCTGCAAAGTTGTGGGCTGATGTTGACCTATAGAAGCTGGCTTTTCTGTGGTCAACTGCTAAGAGGATGTTTGAGAAGTCGTCAATGCTACTTCAGATCCCCCCTAGCCCCC
>CAKZMO010000378.1 GCA_937128595.1 uncultured cyanobacterium
CGCACGGCCACAAAAATGTAAACATCCTAGATAAGCTGACTACAGCTATATCTAAAGATAGGCTTCAGATTCTTTTAGAGGCGGGGAAGAAAACCTTCCCTGCCTTCTTAGGGTAGAGGCGTTTTCAGGCTACTTTTAGCTATGTTGTATTGTGGATGGAAACAAGCGCGATGGCAAAGTTAAATATTTAGAATTGGTGTCAGGTGAGTTGGGAAAAACCAAATTTCAGATTAGAAAAGCTCTGCTTTGTCCTAGTCGACAAATATCAAAGGAGCGGGTTTTGACCAAAACAACAAACACCTGAGAAGCAACTGTATTTCGATCCGCGCCAAAAAAAATGTGAGCAGAGAGTGTCAGTCGAAAGAAACGACAACCGTTTTGAGACTGGGCTCGGTGGATAGGCTGTATGCGGATCGAGAAGGGCAAGTCATAGTCGATTTCGCATCTACTCTTGCCGACTGACTCGACATCGCTTGCTTAATGTAAACCGTTGAGGCTGCCCAGGCATCCTGAGAGCACCTAACGCAAAAGAGATTTAGGAGAAACGCATTTATGATACAAGCTAAAGTTGGCGATACCGTCAAAGTTCACTACACAGGCAAGCTCAATGATGGCACTGTGTTTGACTCGTCTCTGGAGCGTGAACCCCTAGAGTTTTCTTTGGGTGAGGGGCAAGTCATTCCAGGCTTTGAACAAGCTGTGATCGGTATGGCTCCGGGTGAATCTAAAACCCAAGAAATTCAATCCGATGATGCCTACGGTCCTCATCGTCCCGAGATGGTTGCCTCTGTTGACCGTCAACAAATCCCAGACGATCTGCCGATCGCCCTAGGCCAACAACTTCAACTGCAGCACTCATCTGGACAAGTCATCCCAGTGGTGGTGACGGCTGTTGAGGATTCACAAGTTACTCTTGATGGCAATCATCCTCTCGCCGGTGAAGACTTAGTGTTCAGCATCGAGCTTGTAGAACTGGCCGAGAAGTAATTCAGAAATCGCATCAAGTGCGTTCGACTAACTGATTTGGGTTGAATGGGGTCGGGAGAATTGCTGGATTCTCCCGACCCCATTGCATTTGTTTCTCGTCTGCAAATCTATCGTTACAGCCAGTTGCCAACCAGAATAAAAGTGGTCCAGTATAGTGCTACGCGCTGATATAAAACTAATAGTTGATGGAGAAGCCGCGCGGCTTCTCCATCAACTATTAGTCCTAACCTATCTGCGCATTGCTATAGCTTGCCAGACATACCCAAAAAAAATGGCTACCTCAGCCGCATTGCCCATCTCGGACGAGGCAGCTTACCTCACGATGCAAAACCTGTGTAGTGATGGCGGATTAACGTTGTGTGCTGATTTTTATAACCCTGGGTCAGCATAGAATACCTATTGCTGTGCCTGATATTAAAACATCAATGTCTATCGTACTGAAGCCTGAAAATGTTCTCCCGGTGAGAGCCCGTCTGGGTGAAGGCCCGATTTGGAATGCTGTGAAGCAGGTGCTCCACTGGGTAGACATTTACAATCGCCGAGTCCATACCTTCGACCCTGCCTCCGGTGAGGATACTTACTACGAAGTAGATACTGTCGTCAGCGGCCTGTTTCTAGAAGAGGAAGGGTTCCTCATCTTGGCTCAAGAGAATGGGCTAACGCGCCTCAACTTACACAATGGAACGACAACGCCCGTCGTGTCAGTAGAAGCGGAACAGCCCGACAATCGCCTCAACGATGTCAGAGCTGATGGTCGGGGTCGCCGCTGGATTGGCACCATGAACAATGATGAACAACCCAAAGCCAATCTCTATCGACATGATCCAAACGGCTCGCTTCATCTGATGGAAACGGGCTTGTCCATTTCAAATGGCTTGGGGTGGAGTCCAGATCAAACAATCTTTTATCTGACCGATACGCCACGACAAGTGATCTACGCCTACGATTTTGACGCAGATGCAGGCACGATTGGCGATCGCCATCCTCTCGTTCAACTTGTTGGCGAATCGTTTTATCCTGATGGACTCACCATCGATGCAGAAGGATGCATCTGGTCAGCCATGTGGAATGGCTGGTGTGTGATTCGATTTGATCCTGACGGGAAGGAGATGCTACGAGTATCGTTGCCGGTGCCACTCGTTACCTCATGTACCTTTGGTGGCGAAAACTTAACCGATTTATTCATCACAACAGCATCCGCCGGACTCAGCCAAGCAGAGCTTAAAAAAAGCGTTGAAGCCGGAGACTTGTTTTGTCTACAGACCGATATCAAAGGTCAACCGACTGGGCCAAGTACAAGACTGAATCAGTGAATGGGGTTGTTAGTTGTCCTGAGCGTGCAGCTTCTACAGGCATGCATAAATGCGCAGCGTCTCAAATAGCATGTGCATGCGTCATCGCCTAAAGAGTGAAGATAAAGAGATCTGTGGTATGTCAATGCGCAGATAGGTTAGGACAGATATTTATGGAGAAGCCGCGCACCGCGCGGC
>CAKZMO010000379.1 GCA_937128595.1 uncultured cyanobacterium
TACTCAACTTGCCGTAGCACCCGTGCATCACGTTTGATGACCGAGAATGCCAGAATACAGAAATGCTTACGTTCAGCGGACATCAACGGACTCCTTATCTGCGGATTGGGTACGGTTTAAGACCCGACGACGGGTATTTTGCACACGACGCATGACCACCGTCAGGCCGTCGCGCACTTCATCTAATGTGACGAGATTAAACAGCAGTGGTAGGGTTGCAATCATCAACATCGCTGCGGATTTCCACAGAATTTGAACCAGTAGCAAGTCAATCTCTTGCAGGGCATACACAGCGATGACACCCAAACTACCGATCATCAGCATAACCGTGAAGCGACCAACGGCATACCCCACTGGATAAATGCGTTCAGATACCATCAGCGATAGATAACAATACACAATATACGAGATCAGTGTGGCAATCGCTGCGCCCATAATTGCATACGGTGGGATCAATAACAAGTTGAGCAGTGGGTTCAACACAATCGCCACACTGCTAATCCAGGTGCGGTGGTAGGTTTTACTGGTGATATCGATGCCGACGGAAAAATAAAAGCCGATGCCGTACAACACCAGCGCATAGACCAGCAGCGGGGTGAATTCATATGCACTGACGAACTCGCGGGTGGTAAACGTCAGCAGAATTTCCACACTGAACACCGATAGGCCCATCGTCAATACATAGAGCAAGCTGGCATACAGACGAAAAACACGGGCAAAGGTCTCTTTGGAGCCATCTTCACGGAAGGTACTTAACACATACGGCCCCCAGGCGGTGACAAAACCGCCTGTCACCAGATTGAGCAGATTGGCGACCTTATTGCCCACCGCATAAATACCCAGGTCTGATAGGGTGAGGAAGTAGTTGATAAAGTAGCGATCCGAATAGAAGATCAAGTACGTGGCGACCCGTGCAGGGATCAGTGGCAGGCCGAATTGTAGCATCTGCTTGAGCTTGGGAAATGAGAAGGCAAACCCCAGGAATTGGCGCACGAAGATCAACTCATAGGCGACGACCACGACCACAGCGATGATGGCCGCATAATACAGGCCGATGACCCCCGTATCAAACACGGCGACGAAAATCACCGAGAGGCTGAGGCGGATAAACAGCAACAGCACAGACGCCATCGCCACGACCCTGACCAGCATATTGTCACGCAGTAGTTCGACGGTCATGCGTTGCACCATCGTGCAGAACATCGCTATCGCAGCGACTTCGACAATGAACGTCAGGCTGGCATCACCAACCAGATTTTCCGCCACCCAGCCGGCGTTGAGCAGGATGGCCAGCACCATCAACGAGTTGAGGCCGCCCCATACCAGATACCCGGTGCCGATGTAGGCATGTCGTTCTGCTTCATCGGTTGAGTCAACATAATAGCGGCGAAAACCGGCATCCACGCCCAACGAGATGATAATCATAATCGCGGCTTCCAGCGTTGCGATGAAATCCACGATACCGTAATCCTCTGGGGTGAGGATGCGCGTCAGGATGGGTGTGCTGATGACACTGAAAAACCGCCCAGCCCAGGTGCTAATGGCGTAGATCAATGATTGCTTGGCGATGGTGCCTACAGAAGCAGATGATTGTGCCATCAGTTGGCGGTGCTGCCCTTCACGGTAAATGAGTCGATTACGCATGTATTATATAGGCAACACATGTATCGCAAACGTAAGGCCAGTGCGCGAGCAGGGTACACATAATAAGGGAGCGATGCCGATTAAATCGGGAGTGGTCCAGTTGCGGCCCTTCCCTTAGGCCATACTATTGAGTGGTCTAATCCTCAGCGAGATCACCATCAATAATGTCATAGAACTCGTCGATGATGTCTTCAGCGGCTTCTAGCGCGTCGAGCGCGGCCTCATCCTCGGATTGCATGAAGGCTGTCGCCGCATCCAGCAGCGATTGGGCAGCCTTGGCCATCAGCACGGCTACATCCTGGTAATTGTGCGCGGCCAGCAGATCATTCATGGTGGCTTCAGCGGCTTTGGTAGCGGTAAGTGCTGTCTGAAGGTCGTTAATCGCATCAGTGGATGTTTTCATGGTGGTAAAGTCCCCCGCCTTATCAGGCGACAGTGATAGAGACCGCCATTATAGATGAAAAGGGAAATGCGCCGCTAGCCCAGGGTCGCGCTGATGACCGCCGTCAGTCGCGGCGCGAACCACATATTATATCAGGCACGGATGTTATCATCTGTGGGTGCTTTTGCGTGCATCCCACCAATAGATCAAGCCGGGTTCTTGCGGATGATAGCGAAGTGACGCGCCCACTTTGGCGGTAATTCAAAGGTGAAATTATCACGATTGGCATCTACAAATTCGTCAACCGCTGCTTGCGCCCCAGCAGAAAAGAACCCGTAGTCATCAATGACGACATATCCACCGGGAGAGAGGACCGCTTTTAGAAAGTCCAGGCCGACCTGAATCGGCTCATAAAAGTCAAAGTCAATATACGCAAAGCTGACCGCTTCCGGTAAGGTCGCCGCTTTGACGGTTTCCTCAATAAAGCCCGGTACAATTTTGGTGCGTGAGCGTGGGAAACCAATGTCTTTCAGCCGATTTAAGACCACCTCTTGCTTGTAGCTGAAAACGCCCTCGTAAGCCTCCATTGACCCCAAACCTTGAATGTCATCAATGAGCACATCTTTTTCCGTCGGTGCGGGCAAGCCTTCAAATGAGTCAAACAACCAGAGGTTTTTGCCGGTCTGGCGAATTTCATTGGCGAGCAATGCCGAGGTCGCGCCATGTGCCACGCCAAACTCACACACATCACCGGGTAGCGATACGGATTGATGCAGCGCGTTGAGGATCCACATAGCTTCGCTGATGGTCGTCCCGGTGAGTTTACAGAGCAACTCTTTGCGCCCATCGGTATAGGGCAAATCAGTAAATTGGTATTGCACCAGCGCGTCATGCAATTCTTCAACGCTGAGGTTATAGAGGATCTTTGGCACCATTTGATCCGGTGAGTGGCTAGACCTAACGACCCTAACCCCCAACGGACGGATGAGCTGGTTGATGGTACGCGCAAGTGGTTTAATCATGGTGTGGCTTTCTGTATGAATCTGTTAAGTGGGCGCAGCTTCTCCACCGGAATTGACCTCACCCCTGGTCGTTCGCTTGCTTCACAAACGATGTTCGTTTTATGCGTTGCCAAAACTGCCCCAGCGAAGCGTGAATATTGCAGACATCAGCGGTAGTATAGTTGTGGTGACTCACGTCTGTCAACCAGGCGAACAACCTTTGAAGCATGAATGTCAATCTTACCAATAGGCCAGGGTTCGCGCACTCATGTGTGCCCCGAATGTAAATCACGGATAAGTGAATACAGCCTTTAAATTGAACAGATGGGCTATACTTGATCTAATCTACAGATAGGAGCAAGCTACCGATGAACGCCGATGCTTTTCGTCACGTTTATGACTATCACTTCGCCGAAAATCTTGGGCTGTGGGAGACGTACATTACGCCACTCTCCGATGATCAGTTCACCTACCCCATCGCCTATTCGCTGGGATCGGTGAAGAACCAAATCGTGCATCTGATCAATGCGGATGATACGTGGTTCTGCGGGTTGCGCGGTGAGGCGATCCCTGAGCCACTTTCCCCCGCTGATTTTACGGACCGGGCCGCTATCCGCAGCCACTGGGACGCCGTCGACGCACGGATGCGAGCGTCTTTGACTGACCT
>CAKZMO010000380.1 GCA_937128595.1 uncultured cyanobacterium
TTTAGCGATGTGATGATTTGTGGGAAGGATGACATACAGCGGAGCTACCAATGTTTTGACAAATCTTTTATAAAAGGTAAAATACAAACAAATTAGAGTTGCTTGCAAAAATATATTAGAGCAAAACAATAGAATTGAACATGGCACACTCTACCAACCGTGCATTTGAACACCTCAACCTATACTTCGGAGACATCCACAATCACTGTGACCTCAGTTATGGTCATGGTTCGCTTGAAGATGCCCTGGCAAATGCCAGAATGCAGCTTGACTTCGCCAGTGTGACCATCCATGCGGTCTGGCCTGACCTACCTACTGATGATCCTACCCTGGCATATCTGGTTGATTATCATCGAGACGGCTTCACCAAGGCTAAAGCGAGTTGGAACACTTATCTCTCACAGATGGAGCACGCCAACAGCAAGGGGAAGTTCATAACTTTCCCCAGCTTCGAGTGGCACTCGATTACATATGGTGACTACTGCGTCTACTACAAGCAAAGTGCTGATAGCCCAATTATTGATGCACCGGATTTACCCACCCTGCGGACCGAATTGCAAGCCCTGGACACACCAGCACTCTTGATACCTCATCATATCGGCTATAAGCAAGGCTCACGTGGAATCAATTGGCGCGAGTTCACAAATGATCTCTCGCCTGTTGCGGAAATCTTCTCATTTCATGGGCTTTCTGAGAGCAGCGAAGGCCCTTACCCATATTTACATTCTATGGGGCCACGCCACGAACATAGCACGGCCCAATTTGGATGGGAGCAAGGCAATGTCTTCGGCATCATCGGCTCCACTGACCATCATAATGCCTTCCCAGGGAGCTACGGCTACGGGCGCATGGGCGTCTGGGCAGATGCGCTAACACGCGACAGCCTATGGGATGCAATCCAGACGCGGCGCACTTATGCCCTGACAGGTGATCGAATTACCCTTGCTTACGCGATCAATGACACCCTCATGGGCGGCGTTTGCTCGCCAGATAATGACCGCGCCATTGATGTGAGTGTGACAGCGGGTGATAGCATTGATTACATCGAAGTTCTACACAACAACCACATCATTCACCGTGAAAATGTTCTGCGGCAGCATGGTCATCAGGGGCCGTATAAGATTTACATCGAGATGGGCTGGGGTGAGCAATCCGAGCCTTTTGAGTGGTCGATAGACGTTCAAATCGTGAACGGTCGTTTTCTATCTATCGAACCGCGATTGCGTGGTTACAGTCCGACAGCTACACCGATTGACGACCACTTTGTGGTCAATGAGCTGGTGCAACTAGACGATCATCACATGCAGTTTTCAACACGAACCCGGCAGAACCTGTCACTCCATACCGCGTCAACAGAAGGATTTGCACTGGAGATTGAAGGGACTGATGACACCGTGCTGACAGCCATCGTCAATGGCGCAGCACAGCAGTTATCCATCGGCGATTTGCGCACTGGATCACGCACATTTTACACGGGTGGTTTCGTATCACCAGCGATTTGCTTTCATCGTGCTGTACCACAGGTTGAATACCAACATCGCTTCAGCATGAGCCATCATCATCAGAGCGATAATCGTGACTGGTACTATGTGCGTGTCCGCCAGCGGAATAATCAGTGGGCTTGGGGGTCGCCGATATGGATCACGGGTATGAAAAGTTAAATTTGGATGCGTCCTGGCAATTCCATTCTCAGAATGGGTCACGTCAGGTTAAGTATCATCGTAAATATGACTGAGTAGAAAGGCAAATAGCGCGATTGATTACCCTATCGCCACATCTCATTTCGTATCAAGCAATTAAGGAAAAGGACTTTGATAATGCGGAAACTACTTTTGCTATCACTTGTTAGCCTGCTTATCCTGTCAGCATCTGCTCTCACAACAGCGCAGGATGATGATATGAGTTTTGACTGCGGCACCGACGAAGAAGTGACGATCAACTACTTTGGTGATCCTGTTGGTAGCCACCCAGAAGCTGAAGCAGCAACCATCGAGCGTTTCATGGAGCTTTGCCCCAATATCACTGTGGAGTTAAACACTGGCGCAGCTAGCGTAACTGACCTGCTGGGCTTCTATCTACAGGCATTTGAGGCGGAAAGCAGTGACCTTGACGTGATCCGTGTCGATGTGATTTGGCCGGGTCAGCTTGCTGAACATCTGATCGACCTGAGTGGGATCGCTCCACAAGAGCACATCGACGCCCAACTGCCTGCATTGATCGCCAATAACACCATCGACGGCGAGCTTGTCGCACTGCCTCTGCGTATCGGATTCGGTATGCTTTACTATCGTGCTGACCTGCTAGAGAAGTATGAGTTTGAAGCACCGCCAGCGACTTGGGAAGAGCTGGAAGCAATGGCAGCGACCATTCAGGAAGGCGAGCGTGCGGAAGGCAACGATGAGTTCTGGGGCTTCGTATGGCAGGGTAACGCCTATGAAGGTCTGACCACCAACGCGCTGGAATGGCACGTTTCCGAGACGGGTGACAACTTCCTCACCGCTGATGGCGAAATCCTCACCAATAATGAAGCCGCTATCGCTGCTTATGAGCGTGCAGCAAGTTGGGTCGATACTATCAGCCCGCCCGGTGTCGTGAGCTATGCGGAAGAGGATGCGCGTGGTGTATGGCACGCCGGTAACGCCGCCTTTATGCGCAACTGGCCGTACGCATATGTGACCAGCACCGAAAGTGAGGACATCCCGGCATTCGGCGTTGCTCCGCTTCCGGCTGGCGAAGCTGGCATTGGTGCCGCTGCACTGGGTGGTTGGCACATCGGTGTCTCCCGCTATTCTGATCATCCAGAGGCTGCTGCAGCATTCGCGATCTACATGACGAGTGTCGAGAATCAGAAATTCTACTCGATTGATACATCATCACCGCCAGCGGCGCTGGAACTGTATGACGACCCGGATATCCAGGAAGCCATGCCGTTCGCCAGCCCTGATGTTGTAGAAATCACCACGGCACGTCCGTCAAACTTCGCCCGTGCTCAGTACAACGCAGTCTCAACCCTCTACTTTGAGGCAGTCCACTCGATCTTGACTGGTGAAGAAGATGCTGATGTGGCAATGGAATTGCTAGAACTCGATCTGGAAGATCTATTCAGCGAGTAAAGACGCGTCAATAAAATGATCCACCACGGGGAGTGCTTCGGCACTTCCCGTGCCTTTCCCCAATAATGCAAATAGAGTTAGTGGAACTTTATTATGAGTACGTCAATCTCCAGCGAGGTAGAGTCCCCTTCTGACAATCTACCGCCACCTCCCGCACGCGTCTACCTAATTAGTCTGCTGCTGATTACTATCGGTATTGGCGCGATTGCCTTCCTCATCTATTCGATTGTGCAGGATGCCGATATTCGGCTGGCACTTGAATGGGAAGCAACACCGGAAAGTCCTACACAGCCATCACTGATATTGGTTTTTTTGGAGCAGTTCGGCATTATCATCCCGATGCTATTCCTATTTCTGGGTGGATTCTTAATATCGATAGGATTACGGCTGCGCAACGGGAGTATTCAAGTCGCTCACTGGGCTGGGATCGCTCTGCTCTGGATGACAATTGGATTAGTCAGCGCAGGCCTGCTGGAGATCTTCAACATCATGCGCCAGGCCAGCGACGACGGCACCACCATTGATGTCGCGTTCCTGCTTGATCTGTTAGGCTCGTTATCGCCTTTAATCGTCGGCACACTCGTCCTGGGCGGTGTCTGGGCATGGATGAACGCGAATATTACGCTGGTGTTCTTTGACGATGATCTATTAAGCGCGAGGGAGACCCGACTCGCATGGAATCTATTGATCCCGACCTTGACCATTATCGTTCTAGTCGCGGCACGTCCCCTGGAGCAGACGTTCATTCGTAGTCTAACGGACAAACAGTTTGCTGGGAGTGCAGTGCCACAGTTTGTGGGGCTGGATAACTACACTCAACTACTGGGCATCCGCATAGAAACGGTCAACTGCCGTATTGATGACGATACGGGAGAGTGTTCTGTGCGGGAGAACGGCTCAATACGCTGGGAGTTGATCAACCGTGCGGCACTTGAGGACGGCTATCGAACCGTTTGGAACATCCGCATTCCGTTCTCCAGCGATCAATCACTGGCGATTAGTGGCCGTGACAATGATTTCCTTGAAAGTATCGGGACTACGGTGATTTTCACGGTAATTTCCGTCAGTGCGGAGTTAGTCATCGGCTTATTCATCGCTGTCATTGTCAATTCGCGCTTTCGTGGGCGTGGTTTGATGCGTGCGGTTATGCTGGTGCCCTGGGCCATTCCTACGGTAATTTCTGCGCGATTATGGGAATTGATGCTTAAGGATACGAGTGCAGGTATCGTCAACAAGGTAATGATGGACCTCAGTCTGATCAGCTCTCCTCAGGCTTGGCTCTCTGAGCCATCTTTGCAGCTACCAGCAGCAATTATGGTTGATGTATGGAAAACGGCACCTTTCATGGCGCTGTTATTGTTGGCTGGCTTACAGACGATCCCTAAAGATCTCTACGAGGCCGCGTCTGTTGATGGCGCAAACCCAGTGCGACGGTTCTTTTCCATTACATTGCCCCTGCTTCGACCCGCCATCGCAATAGCGCTGGTCTTCCGTACACTGGATGCACTCAGGGTGTTTGACCTATTTAACGTACTCTTCGGACGTCAACAGCTCTCGATGGCAACTTACAATTACGAGACACTGGTAAACAACCAGTTGGATGGTTATGCATCGGCGATCAGCGTTATCATCTTTATCCTCATCTCAATCTTCGCCTTCATTTACGTCCGTATCCTGAATGTGGAGACATCATGACCAGAAAACAAACCACGGAACTACTGCAAAAAGTCTTACTTTACGCCGCTGTTATCGTGATTGCGGTCTATGCGCTGTTCCCATTCTATTGGGCATTTGCCACATCATTTAAGACGGAAAATGAGATGTTTGAGAGCGCAACTTACGTCCCACGTGAACCAACGCTTCAGAATTATGAGTATGTCTTCCGTGATGACACGTTTCTTGTTGCGCTCCGCAACTCAGCTTTTGTCTCTGGCTTGACCTCAGTATTGGCCCTTATCGCCGGATCGTTTGCAGCTTATGCGCTGGGGCGCTTACGTTTTCGTGGCCGGGTGGTCATGCTCTATGTCGTCTTGTCGATGACGATGTTCCCAGCTATATCCATCCTATCTGGCTTGTATACCATCGTCCGCGATTTCGGATTCTTTGGGACACCCCTATCGCTCATTGCCACCTATCCAGTATTTACGCTACCGTTTACGGTATGGGTGCTAACGAGCTTCTTCCGAGGGCTACCAGCAGAGATCGAACAAGCAGCTATCGTTGATGGGGCGACACCTTTCCAGAGATTCCGTTTGATCTTATTACCGCTCACTGCGCCCGCACTTGTCACCACAGGGCTACTTGCGTTTGTCCTATCTTGGAACGAGTACTTGTTCGCACTGAACTTTACAGCGACCAACCCCTCTGCCCAAACGGTGCCAGTGGTCATCGCCCAGTTCTCCGGCCAGTTCTCCGAACAAGAACCCATTGCCGAGATTATGGCAGCAGCGATGATCGTCACAATTCCACTGGTTGTCCTGGTGCTTATCTTCCAAAATCGCATTGTCGAGGGTTTGACAGCTGGGGCAGTGAAGGGTTAAACATGACCAACATCGTCTTGATTGATTGCCACGACCTGGGCCAGCATCTGGCATGCTACGGTGCGACAAGTGTCACATCAGATAATCTCGATGGATTGGCATCAGACCGG
>CAKZMO010000381.1 GCA_937128595.1 uncultured cyanobacterium
GGTCACCTTTCTGTACATTACAGATTACGACTGGACCCGCCAGCAGGGCCTGAACAACATGGCTGTTTACCGCCTGCCAACTGGAGAAGATGGCGGTTGAGGGTCCTAGGACCTCGTGTTGCCAACGCCATTTATCTCATGGTATACTGCCCCTAGTCAAAACCTCATTATGCAAATATGCCCGTGCAAACCAAGTTCAGCAGTAACATCATAAACGGCCGTGTGTTTAGGCAGTGACATAGTAGCTATTGAGCAACGAGGAGCGATTTCCGTGTCGAATCAAACAAGAGTGCTTATTGTCGATGATCATCCTTTATTCCGCCAGGGGCTACGTGACGTTCTAGAAACAGATATGGCTCTAGAAGTGGTTGGCGAAGCGGCCGATGGCGAAGTTGCCATCGAAATGGTCGAAGAAGTTAAGCCAAACGTCATTTTAATGGACATCAACTTACCCACCATCAACGGCCTGCAAGTAACGCGACGCATCAAAAACGACAGGCCAGAAATGAAGGTGATCGTGATCACCGGTTACGATGATGACGAACAAGTATTCCACGCCCTGCGGTCTGGAGCCTCTGCCTATTGTTCAAAAGATGTGCCCCCGGAATCACTAATCAGCATTATCCACACAGTGCGTGATGGCTTTTTTGTCGTCGACAATAAAACCATGCGCTACGACGAGCTGTTAGACTGGATTGACAACAAAATCGGGCGCATGTCGGGACCAGTGATGAGCGATGGTGAAGAGTTATACCAACCATTGTCACCACGCGAAATGGAAATTTTAGAACACGTCACGCGCGGTATGAGCAACAAAGAAATTGCCTACAAGCTGGGCATTAGTCACCAGACTGTTAAAAACCACATGACAGCTATTTTGCGCAAATTGCGTGTGGACGATCGGACGCAAGCGGCCGTTTATGCTCTGCGGCACGGTTGGGTTAGATTAGAAGATACACGCGCAAACTAAAGTCGCACCTCCTACTTCACATGCAAGGAGCTAACTGATGGCCGATAAAATTGCGGTCAACGAAGCGAACACCTTCCAGGCATTCTTAGAAGATGCCGTGGAAGATTACGAGCAAACACAGCGCGATCTCAAGGAGATCGACATTCTCATAAAGCAAAGCGCCGCAGAAGTTGAGAAATTGGCCCAGCGCAACGCACAAGTGACCAATTATGTCAAGCAACTGCGTACCAACTTCGAAACATTACCGCGCGAAGATATTCGCGAAGCTTACGAGGCGCTCGTTGACGTGCAAGAACGACTCCAAACAATGCGCGGACAATTGGAAAAGTTACAAAGCGATCAAAGAAATCTGGAACGCTTAGCCGATTTCCAGCGCCGGCTTCTAGACTTCACAGCCGATGGCGCCTCTTTGCCATCGGGTAAAAAGAAATCTACGCGACGTGAGGGAGACTCCTCCAGTGTAATCCGCGTCATCCAAACAGAAGAAGCTGCAAAACAGGGCCTGGTACGGCAGATGCACGATGGCCCTGCCTCAGCTCTAAGCAACTTCATTCTCCAGGCTGAAATTTGTCAGCGCTTCTTCGACATTAATCCTGATCGAGCCCGAACAGAGCTAAATGCGCTGAAAAGTGCAGCCGCAGCTACATTCAGCGACGTAAAAGATTTTATTTTCGATTTACGGCCAATGATGTTGGATGACCTGGGTGTTGTCCCCACTCTCCGCAGATATATCGAATCATTCCAGGAGAAAAATGGCGTATCCGTCCCCATTACGGTTACCGGTGTTGAACGCCGGCTCGAAAGCCATATCGAAGTTACCATTTTTCGCGGCGTTCAAGAGTTGCTGAATAATGCACTGGCTCATGCTGAGGCCACCCAGATTCAAGTCTCTCTAGACCTGGCGCCAGAACGCGTTCAAGCCGTGGTTGAGGACAATGGCAGCGGTTTTAACGTCGATGAAGTCCTTAACGAAGATTCGCGCACGATTGGCTTGGCTGCCCTACAAGAGAGAATCGAAATGCTTGGAGGCTCACTCACCATCCAGAGCAGCATGGGACAAGGAACCCGCGTCGACTTTTCCATTCCGCTCGATCCAGATCATACCTAATTTCCAGCTATTTGTAATTCACAGCTTAAGAATCGTGTGGCTTAATAAAACATGTAATTATTTTCTCTCAGACGTCAATATGTTCTTCAGTACTACTCTCCTATTGATATTAGCGCCTCATCCGACTAAGCTACCTATAAGTTATTGAGGCTTTTGCTTAGCCCGTAAATCAATTCAAAGGAGGTTTAAAGCAAATGTTATTCTTACATCGTGAAGAAGGCCAGGGTTTGGTTGAATACGCGTTGGTGCTCGTTCTTGTCGCCGTTGTCGTGATCGCCATCTTGACACTCCTCGGCCCGCAGATTGGCAATGTCTTTAGCCGTATTGTTAATGCCCTCGGAAACTAATCATTCATCAGTTCGATAGATTCTAGAAATCTGTAACTTAATTCGAAAGAGCCCTGTCTTTGACAGGGCTCTTTCATTTTGGTGGATAGATTTGTCCCATGTTGAAAATTTCACAGAAAGGGATTTTCTGCTAATATCTTATCCTATTGACAATGTTTAGTATTACAGTATGATGATTACTATGATAACCTGAGTTCGGAAATAGAATTAGGGGATGACACCCCCAGTTGATAGAATGATTTCGCTAAAAACCTAATCAACGGAGGTGTCACCGTGAGTCTATTAGAATTGTTCTGTGATGTCCATGATTTCTGCACAATCATTTCAGCTTCGCAGCCTAATCAGCGCTTGGGCAAATCTACAAAGCCGGGCCGCAAACCCACACTACATGCCAGCGAGATCATGACAATTCTCATCTATTTCCATATGTCTCAATATCGCCATTTCAAGGCATTCTATACCGAGTACGTCATGGTCCACCTACGCTCAGAGTTTCCAAAGTTAGTGAGCTACAATCGCTTTGTCGAGTTGGTCCCGACAGCCCTGTTGCCACTTTGTTTGTATCTGCAGTCGCGGTTAGGTCCGGTCACGGGTATCGCCTACATTGACGCGACGCCGCTGGCTGTATGCCACAACCGACGTATTCCGCGGCACAAAGTCTTTGAAGGCATAGCGGCCAGAGGCAAAACGTCGATGGGGTGGTTCTACGGCTTCAAACTGCACCTGGTGGTCAACGATAAGGGTGAACTGTTGGCATTCTACCTCACACCAGGCAATGTTGATGACCGCAAGCCCGTTCCCAAGTTAGCGCGACGACTCTTTGGCAAACTGTTTGGCGATAAAGGTTACATTTCTCAAGCGCTCTTTGATGAACTCCTGGAACAAGACGTGCAGTTGATCACCGGTATCCGCAAAAATATGAAAAATCGGCTGATGCCTATGATGGACAAGATACTGTTGCGCAAACGAGCCATTATCGAAACCATCAATGACCAATTGAAGAACATCTCGCAGATTGCCCACACACGACATCGCAGTGTTGACAACTTTCTTGTAAATCTCATAGCTGGCTTGATCGCCTATACACATCAACCTAAAAAACCATCTTTGCGCTTGCGAGATGAGGATCTGACCATCCTGCCAGCTCTTGTTTAATTCCGAACTCAGGTTA
>CAKZMO010000382.1 GCA_937128595.1 uncultured cyanobacterium
GTTGAGGGGCGATCGGTGCGGTGTTGGCGATCGGGAACAGTTGATCTTTCTTGTGCATGAACATAGTATAAAATTGTAGATAAGCAATTATGAGCTACTAAATGCTCGATCCAAGAGCATCAGGGCTACTATGGGGGCAGCGAAAATGAGTAAAGAAATGGCCAAGCGTGTTTTCGCAACAGTTCCTGATACTGTTGCTGAAGAGTTAGAGCAATGGGCAAATCAGCAAGGGCGATCGCTGTCGAACCTTGTGGGATATTTGTTGGAAAATTCTCTCCGAGATGCAAAGGAGAAAGGGAATTTTGCTAAAAAAACTGACAGTTAGAGGCGATCGCCATGACGAGAAAAGGCCCTGACCCTGTTAATTTACTGATTGAGGC
Organism: uncultured cyanobacterium; assembly: GCA_937128595.1. Lineage (GTDB taxonomy): Bacteria > Cyanobacteriota > Cyanobacteriia > CAKZMO01 > CAKZMO01 > CAKZMO01. The sequence continues at coordinate 381 of CAKZMO010000382.1, forward strand.
AGCACGCGCTCGTGATGAAGTGCTCGATCGCAAATTGAGCACGATGACTGAAGCAGTAAACCAAACGACTCAGAACGTTGATCGTGCAGTTGCTAACATGGAGCGCAACTCTGCCTCCATGGAGTGCAGTGCAAATGAGATGAAGGCGATCGGGGAACGAATCGAACGGCAGACAGCAACCCTCACCGAAAACATGGTTGTTGTCGAAAACCGAATCATCCGACTAGAAGAATCGCTCAACCAAAAGCTAGACCGTATCGCCAGCCTCACCGAACGGAACACAGAATCTATTGAGCGCACAAATCAAGCGGTGGAACGATTAGCCACAACGTCGGGTGACACAATCAATCGCCTAACAGGGCTAGTCGAAAAATTGCTTGAGCGAAATTGAACGTTGGGTTACCTAAGCGTGGCCCGTATCGCCATGAGTGATGCCGTTACCGCAACACGGGCACAAATTCAGATCGGCTCCATTGCCGTTGATGGATTTATGCTGCCCGATGGCTCTTATCAGATGAGTCAGGCTCAGGTAGCTAACTGCATAGGAGATGATGCAGTTTACGCCCGAAACTTTCTGAAAAGTAAGACTCTCAAATCGTTGCGAGGCGAGGGTTATACGCCCGAAACTTTTGACGTAAATTCTGAAGAACAAAGTCGAGGGAAAACCAGAATCCAAGGATGGCCTCTCGATATTGTTTATGCCTTCTGGGTTTATCGATGCTTCCGAGGAAACAAAAACGGATTCAACCTGGTTATTGCACTAGGAACAGAATCGTTAGAACGCAGATTTGACCAAACTTTCGACATCGACCGCACAGAGGAGGAACGCAACGATCGCCTAGCTCAACACATGGGTGAACTTGAAGGTCAGATGTCTGCCTTGAGTGAAGCGTATGCAGAGCCAGACGACTTGAGAGAAATCGTGTCACGCCTAGAAAACTAAGCCAGGCAACTAGGCGGGGAACCGTGGACAGTTTCTGACGATGATGACTAAGAGCGATCGCTAGACGGAAATGCACTGACAGGATGAATGTCAGAATTAAGCAAGGTGAGGTGATGGAGCTAGAAGGTGTTCAGCGCCTTAGGTGATTGCCAGAAAAGAATTTACCATTTACGTCGGACGGATGAGAATGTCGTACTTGGGTAACAGCGGATTCCTTTCGAGTCGCGCTTCAATGGCGACCATCTCCTGTTTCGTCAACGCAATCCCCTTTGCATACGTCGATGTGTTCAACCGGATAGTGGGATGGTGCCGTTTCCAGGTCATGCTCTGTGCCCAAGCTAGCATTGTCTTGACATCGGTGAGACGGGCTCCATTCCAGTGTTGTTCTAAAATTCCCCAACACCGCTCGATGGGATTGTATTTACTGTGATAAGGCGGAAAGTAAAGCAGTTGCAGCGGCTTGCCAATCCGGTCAACCCAGGTCACGAGGCGATGGAGAAACTGGGTTCGAACCCCGCTGCTTTCAGGGCCATTATCGACTTTGAGTTGAATCGATGGCAGCGCCTGCCGGGTGGATGACGGGAGATGCGCCCACCAATGTTCCAGGACATCGACAATAAAATCACTGGTTTTGTAGGACCGACCGAATTCAATATAGAGATCTCCCCGGTCCTCATCGACGACGCCACAGGGAATGCACTTGATTTTGGCTCCCATGTCGTGGTCACAGGCGTGAGTATCGCCTCGCGTTTTGCCCCCGCGTGAGTAGTCCCCGAGGCACACGGTCGCCTTACAGTCGAGGCTCAACCGGACCGCATTTTGCGTGATGGCCTGCTGGTCTTTGGCCTGAAGGTTTTCAAAAATCAAGTCGGTTTCGGGCAGTTTTTTGGGGTTTGGCTTTGACCACAGGGCGCAAGCGATAGCCCAGGCGATTGAGGATGATGGCCATAGTGCTGAGAGCGGGTAACTGATCCTCACGCACACCCTGGCCTTGGAGTTGTCGCAGCGCTTCGGGGGCCGTTAAGCGAGTGTATGCAATTGACGTGGTGAAACTCGGGTCTTGTTGACTATGGGCTTCGGCGAGGGTCACCAGGATGGCCGCAGCGGCAGGGTAGCGTTCTTCCCACCGTCGGTTGCCCCCAAAGCCTCACTTAACCCCGTGCAGCACGGCCTCGGCATCGCCGCGAAAGTAAGAGCCTGTCATGGCAACGATGTGGATTTTATCGCGGGTCATGAGCTGGCGAATGTAGTCGCCTAGCTTGTTGTCGGGGTTGGCCGAAACATGGTGAAACTCATCGACGGCAATGAGGCGATCGTCGAAGGCTTCGACCCCAAACTTTTCCACGGCGAAGCGAAAGGTGGCATGGGTGCAAACGAGTACCTTGGCGTCGCTGTCTAAAAATTTCTTCACTGCGTCTACTTTGCCGCCATTATCGCCGCCGGGGGCGTCGCACAGGTTCCATCGGGGTTCGACTTGCCAATCGCCCCAAAAACCAAACTGGCTCAGGGGCTCATTGTGAAAGCTGGAGCCGATAGATTTTTCGGGTACGGCGATGATGGCTTGCTGAAGTCCCTGGTTTTCTAGCTTGTCGAGGGCGATAAACATGAGTGCCCGACTCTTGCCCGAAGCGGGGGGCGATTTAATTAGCAGATATTGCTCGCCGCGCTTTTGGTAGGCGCGTTCTTGCATGGGGCGCATCCCCAGCTCATTGGATTGGGTGGAGGTGCCGTTTTGGGCGTAGGTGACCGAAACGGAGGGAACGGCGTTCGGTTTACTCATAGGGAGACTTTTAGGGATTTGTTTGCTGGAGCTGGGTTATAGTCATTACAAATAAATAAGAGACATTCAAGAAGCACAATAGTCCCGAATAATGTCATCCAACGAGGTGCCTGCTTCGGCATACATCCTAGCCCGCTTCAAGGCGCTAAAGTCGTGCTCAATGTCATTCAAGTCTGGAGAATACTTCGGCAGAAAAAGCACCTTCTGGCCTGCGGCTTCGACCAAGGCTTTAATCTTGCCTTTTCGATGAATCGGTGCATTATCCAGGATCAGCACAGACGATTCACTCAGACTGGGCAGCAGATAGCGCTCCATCCACCCCTCAAAGCCATCGGCATCAAGGCTGCCCGTGAAGATCATCGGCGCAATCAAGTCCTTCTTGCCCTTGCATCTCGCCGCCACTAAGTTTTCGCGCGTGCCCCTCTTGCCGTTGCGCTCTCCATAGACTTTTTTGCCCCGCTCTGCCCATGCATACAGACAACTTTGAACCGTCTCAAAGCCCGACTCGTCAAGGTACACCAGACTGCCACTGCCATAGCAACGAATCAACTCTCGCAACGCACGAAAGTATTGCATCCGTTCCTCATGAGAGCGTTCGCGATATCTCATCGTCTTTTTTTTCGCGTGATCTTCATTTCCTTCAGCGCATAATGAATGGCGCTGACTCTGACGCCAAACTGCACAGCATAGTCTGAAAGCTTGGCATCAGGCTTCGCCTCAACCGCTTGCCGCAGTGCATCCCAGTCGAGCTTCCGCTGGCGACGTTTGACTTTGGTGGGGCGAAGGTCGTCTCGATTGAGCCATTTGTAGATGGTGGCTCGTCCGACTTTGAATAACCGGGCGGCTTTGGTGACGCCGCCGCCGGATTCGACGAATTCAATGACTCGCTCTCTGAGGTCTAGACTATAGGCCATCGTCCAAATCGGGTTGCTACTCTAAAGTGACACCATTATTCTAAACGAAAACGTCTATTATTTATCTGAAATAACTATAATACCAAGAATGAGTAAAAAGAAAGCGACAGCATTGATAGCCAGAGCAACACC
>CAKZMO010000383.1 GCA_937128595.1 uncultured cyanobacterium
GGGAGAAGGACGAGAGGGTGAGGGGAAAACAGATCATAACCTGAGTAGTTACGGCTGTAGTCATCGACTACTTGAGTAAGGTTGTCAGTGACGTCATAGGAGAAGTCTAGGAACTCGCCGTTGGCGAAAGTCCGTTTTTCCAAGTTGTATGGGGCTGAGTCTGAGAAGGCAAATGTCGCTTCTCCCTGGGTCATGAGCACATACTGGTTATTGGTTGTGTCGTGATCTAGGACGGATGTTGCCCCTGCCCTGGCATCGAAGTGACCAGCATTACCCGGACCCCCTTCGTCCAGTTTGAGGACACCACCATCTGGTAGGTTGATCGTCGCCTCACGATTTGGAGTAGTGCCGGTAAACGATAAAGTATATCGTTGGCTGTGTGACCAGCCCAGACCCATAAAGTTGTAGTCCGCATCTGCCAGGCGATCCTGGCGATAGTAGCGGGTAAATGTCAGTTCATTGCTCGGTGAACTTAGTGCGAAGTCTGTAGAGGAGAGCAACTTAGTGCCGGAGCGCAATTTGATAGGATTAATGTGTTCTGCTTGACTGTAATGAATACCTGCTTCACAAGGCCCTTCGTTATCGCTCTCACCAGGTGCATTAACGATAACCGTGACTTGAAAATAACCACGGTTGTCGCCGAAAAAATCGTCACAATCATTAATTGATAGATATAATTTTCCACTTGAGGAAACTGTGTCATCATAGTTTTCCCCTATCGGGAAATATGTTGATGTTCCTGGTTGAGATCCCGCAGTGTCAATAGCACCTATAAGCATCATGCCGGTTTGTAAACTCCAGAAACCTGAACACGGGAGGATCCCGCCATTTGGATCAAGCCACTCTTCGCAGCAATCAGGTGGAGTTACACGCGTCGCTTCCGCAGCTGTTGCTGCATCAGGGTATGGACTGACACGGCCACTGGCGATAATGCTTAAGTGATCGCCAGTATTCAGCGTGATATCTGTCTCATACCATTTAGTTGTGTCATTCAGATCAGTTGCGTTGAGCCGAATAGACTCGTAAGTTGTCATTACTTTTTTTCCCTGATACTAATTAACATGTGTGAAACTACTTTGGGTTTTTGCACATCAAATCTGTACCCTGGTCGCTCTTGCACAGCGACCAGGGTTGTTGTCGGTAGTTATACTTTCGAATGCTAGGTATTTACGTTCCAGCGGCATCCCCAGTCACGGCGAACATGAACTGTGCGAGTAAGGTGCGCAAATCCGTATCGCTTGCGTCTTGCAATGCCGCTTCCACCAGCGCATATTCCGCACTTGCTCCTGGATCTTGTGCAATGACAGCCTGTGCAGCGGTATTCGCGCCGACCACCCCATTGCCTGTCATGAGTTGAGCATACGCAGCAACCATGATGGCACGGTAGTAGTTGCGGATTGCTCCTTTTTCAACGCGCAACCAGTCGCCTAGTCCGATTTCATAGGCCGCCTCGGAGGACCATAAGGTATCCAGATTAGCTGCGACATACGCTGCATGATCCAACTCACGGTCAATGATGACTTCAAGCCGACGATAGGATTGTGTGCCTGTTTGTGTGTCGGTCTGGCGTATCATGACCCACATAGCTTGCAGGCCACCCAACAGCGAACGTGGTTCTTCTTCAAGAATGTAATCAATCATGGTAGTTCAACGACTCCAATCACTGATGCAGTCCCGCCTGAGCGGTTCTGAAATTTAGTCTGCGTGTCATTAACCATCCAATGTGTGGCTTCACTAAAAAAGCCTGACACATTGCTACCCGTCTGAACAACAGGATAATACCCAAGTTGTACACCATCACTAATCACAAAATAGCCGTAAATCTTGCGTTGCCATGGTGGACTTTCAGAGGGCGTAAAGATGGTAAACGTGGATAAATTCATTAGGCTTGTTACCTGTTCCATAAATTGGCGTGGACCCAGTTTTACCATGAGTTCAGTGGAGCTTACGGCTACACCGCCCCGTGTAATGCATCGTTGTGAGCCTACCAAGGTAGGTTTCGTCGCCGTAATCGAACCGGCAGTAAGACTAGCCCATAGGGTCTCACCCGCTGTGAGACCGCTAAAGCCATCAAGAATGCCGCTGACGCGCATGGTGCCTGTGCCTAAAAACGAAATAGATGCATCAACCACAAAACCACGCAGGAATTGCGGCATACCTGACCCTGTGGATGTTGAAGCATCATCAATATCCATTTTGTAAGCGCGACCGTTGGCGGGATCAACACTTACAAAGTCTCCCTTACCCAAGGACTCCCCTGCGATGATCGGTACATCAACCACCTGTGTGCCAAGCAATACTTCGGGATCTGCGCCGCTCTTCTGATAAAGATTGCCATCGGTCCGTGCATAGACTTGCACCGTGCCAGACTGGCCAGATGGTTCGGCGGAAAGCTGATCAAACTCCAGCACATCCCCCAGATGGACTTTGCCTGTGCCAGTCTTGATCGCGAAGTTATCAGTCGCACCGGTCACATCGGGGACGTGGATGCCAACGGCCTCGCCTACGCCTGCATCAGGCGTGACGTTGACTTCAACCCCGACCAATGTACCGACGGTACCATCCGCAGATTGCGCAGCAGCACGCAAGGCAGTCACCTGCTCGACATCAGTCGATGCGCCGGAGACGGCGACCTCATGATTGCTCCAGGTCAGGGTACCAGTCGGGGCATTTTCGTCAGCGATAGCTCCCGTAGTCTGCACCCCCCGTTTGGGTTTTGCGGTCGAGGTGGCATCCCGCTGGGCTTCGACCAAGGCATTGGTCGGCCCTGGATCGTCGCCAACCAGGAGATTGCCCTGGATCTCGACATCTTCGGTGAATTGCTTTGTCATTTATTGCTCCTTAAAACGCTTCATGTATAAAAGTGTGTTCACCTGCATGATGTAAGTGTAGAACAAAAGTTCTTATTTGTGTGGGACATTTGTCCGGACATTTGTCCCAACTTGCTCGTCAGGTATGTCTTGGGTCTCAATGTCAATGCCCCACTCCTCCATCCATTCGCGAATGGCCTGCACTTCCGCTTCGAGTTCATGCTCGCGCTCAAGACGGCTGATCTCTTGTCGCTCAATCAGGGTTTTCCCCGTGATCAGTAACAAGCGGATGAGCACACCTGTTAACGCAGTCAGGACGGTGCTCACGACCCCTCTACCCTCCTGGGTCTGGAAGAGAAAGGTGATCAATTCCTGCCAGAAGCTAAGATCCTGTTCGCCCATAGCCCTCCTTCGGGTCATACCAATCGGTGTGTTCCAATGCTTGGCGTAATTGTTGGACGGTAGTGATCAACTGACGGACCCGCCAGGCACCATAAATGCCGGACATAAAACCTAAACAGCCAAAGACCAGATAGGCTACCGGCAGCAAGCCA
>CAKZMO010000384.1 GCA_937128595.1 uncultured cyanobacterium
GGGGGCTAGGGGGGATCTGAAGTAGCATTGACGACTTCTCAAACATCCTCTAAGCAATTTAGCGTCACTATTAAAAGGAAATAATTCTAAACAAGCCGCTTCAACCCCTTGTTGCCTCTCAAAGTTTCTTGCTTTTAAGAGGTAGTGAAAATCACTATAACTTTCAGAAATCGCTCATACAGAAACACGTTCGTGCTATAAAAATTGCCCCAAACAAAAGGTAAATTTCAAGAATCTAGATGTTTTTCAAATCTAATTTAAACATTAAAATTTTCCAAAGGCTTTCTACACTATCAACAAAAGTATTAAGAAAGCCAAGAACCACAAGACCGTAAAGTCAGCTTTATTTGATTCGCTGCTTCATTGGTTGCTTGGGTTGCTTGATCTGAAGTCAAATCATAACTGCCTTATCTTTCAGCACCTTACAGCACAGTACTAAGCTGTCTAGCCTGACGTTTTTTCATGCTTGAGTAGGTCAGACCAGCCTGCTCTCCATAAAAGCTGCATCAACGTTTAGCTCAGCGATCTCAACAGTTGCACGCCATTCAAAACACTCTCTTAACATTTTTCAACAAATACTGAGTCAATAAACCTCTAAATCATAAAAATTTGATAAAAAACTTCTCATGTTTTTTATCAAATTGTGTCAATGCCGTGCGATCGCCATTTATGGGGCCTGTTTTTCTGATACAAACTACAGGTGGTGCAAGGGTTTGAGGTGATCCGGTCAAGCTTGCTTGAGATGTGCGATCGCCACCCTTGGGCATTGCCCCAGCAGGGCTGGAAGATGACATGCAGACTAACTGTCTCTCTTGTCTCTTGCCGTCACGGGGTGGAGGTCACAAGCCTCTCGTAGTCAGAGTCATAGAAGCCGAATTCACAGAAGCCGAAGAAGAAGGAGCTTAGCTGGATGTTCACACACGTCAAGCCCACGATCAGACACATTGTGCCCGATGATCTACGAGGTCGCTCCCTGATTAAGGTGGTCTATGTCGTGCTTGAGCCGCAGTATCAGAGTTCATTATCTGCGGCAGTGCGGTCAATCAATCAAAATAATCCCAACGTTGCTATCGAAATCAGTGGCTATCTCTTAGAAGAACTCCGTAGCCCTGAAAACTATGAAGCATTCGAAAAAGATGTCTCAGAGGCTAATATCTTCATCGCCTCCCTGATTTTTATTGAGGAATTGGCGGACAAAGTCGTCGCGGCAGTGCAGCCCCATCGCGATCGCCTCGATGCTGCGGTCGTCTTTCCGTCGATGCCTCAGGTGATGCGCCTCAATAAGCTGGGTAGCTTTTCCATGGCTCAACTGGGTCAGTCGAAGAGTGCGATCGCCCAGTTTATGCGCAAGCGTAAAGAAAACTCAGGTTCCAGCTTCCAAGATGCCATGCTGAAGCTGCTCCGCACCCTGCCCAAGGTGCTCAAATACCTGCCGATGGACAAGGCGCAGGATGCCCGCAACTTCATGCTCAGTTTTCAATACTGGCTGGGTGGATCTTCGGAAAACTTGGAAAACTTTCTACTGATGCTGGCCGATAAGTATGGCCACATTGAGGTTAATAAAAATGTAGATCTCGACTACAAAGAACCCGTTACCTACCCCGACATGGGCATCTGGCATCCCCTCGCGCCTCAGATGTTTGAAGATGTCAAAGAATACCTCAACTGGCATCAGTCTCGTTCTGACATTGACGATGATCTGAAAGATCCGTTGGCTCCCTGCGTTGGCCTAGTGCTCCAGCGAACTCACCTCGTCACAGGAGACGATGCCCACTATGTAGCGATGGTGCAGGAGTTGGAATGTCTAGGCGCTAAAGTCATCCCTGTGTTTTCCGGTGGGCTTGACTTCTCGAAACCTGTAGACGAGTACTTCTATGATCCGCTTTCCAAAGAGACACCGATTGTTGACGCGGTCGTATCTCTCACCGGATTTGCCCTAGTAGGTGGCCCTGCTCGTCAAGACCATCCCAAGGCAGTGGATTCTTTGAAGCGGCTCGATCGCCCCTACATGGTGGCGCTGCCCTTGGTGTTTCAAACGACGGAAGAGTGGGAACAGAGTGATTTGGGCTTGCACCCGATTCAGGTGGCTCTGCAAATCGCCATTCCTGAGTTAGATGGAGCCATTGAGCCGATTATTCTCTCCGGTCGCGATGGCACTACTGGACGGGCGATCGCTCTCCAAGATCGAATAGAAGCCGTGGCTCAGCGAGCGTTGAAATGGGCTAACCTGCGCCGCCTGCCTCGGGTTCAGAAGAAACTTGCGATCACGGTCTTTAGCTTTCCACCGGACAAGGGCAACGTCGGCACAGCAGCTTATCTAGATGTGTTTGGTTCGATCTATCGCGTGTTAGACGCCCTCAAGCACAACGGTTATGAGGTGGATGATCTGCCCGAATCGGCTGAAGTGCTGATGCAAGAAGTGCTGCACGATGCTCAGGCGCAATACAACAGCCCCGAACTCAACATCGCCTACCGTATGTCGGTGGGTGAATATGAGCGGCTCACTCCCTACCACAAACGCCTAGAAGAAAACTGGGGGCCAGCACCGGGTCATCTCAACAGCGACGGTCAGAACCTGCTCGTTTTTGGGAAGCACTTTGGCAACGTTTTCATCGGTGTTCAGCCCACGTTTGGCTACGAAGGCGACCCGATGCGGCTGCTGTTTTCTCGCTCGGCCAGCCCTCACCACGGGTTTGCCGCTTACTACACCTATTTAGAGAAGATTTGGGGTGCTGATGCAGTGCTGCACTTTGGCACCCACGGTTCGCTAGAGTTTATGCCGGGTAAGCAGATGGGCATGTCGGGTGAGTGCTATCCCGATAGTCTCATCGGTCATACGCCCAACCTCTATTACTACGCGGCCAACAATCCCTCTGAGGCCACGATCGCCAAACGCCGCAGCTATGCGGCCACCATCAGCTACCTGACTCCTCCCGCTGAAAATGCAGGACTGTATAAGGGCTTGAAAGAGCTGAGCGATTTGATCGGCTCTTACCAAACTCTCAAGGAGGGCGGACGAGCGGTGCCCATCGTCAATGCCATCATTGAACAAGCCCGCATTTGCAACCTCGACAAAGATATTCATGAGTTGGCGATCGCCGAAGGTGAAGACTCAGGCATCGAAGCCTCACAGCTCTCGACTGAAGATCGCGATAACTTGGTGGGCAAAGTCTACATCAGGCTGATGGAAATTGAGTCGCGGCTGCTGCCTTGTGGTCTGCATGTGGTGGGCAAACCGCCAACCGCAGAAGAAGCGATCGCCACTCTGGTCAACATTGCCGGACTCGATCGCGGTGAAGAAGGCATGAAGAGCCTACCCCGCATCATTGCCGAGAGCCTGGGTCGCGATATCGAAGAGATATA
>CAKZMO010000385.1 GCA_937128595.1 uncultured cyanobacterium
GCGAACCCAAGCGCTGACTGCACATCGGCCACTCCGTACAGACCATTCAAATTTGGCTCGTCGTCAAAGTGTAGCGTTCCGCTCCAACCCATGCTGTAAATCACCAGAATGATTAGCAACACTACAGCAAACATTGCACGGGGAAGCAGTGATTGTTTGGGATTCATAAGCCTTTTTTTACCTTGATGCTTACATAACTACTAGTGTAAAAAAATACCATCCTATATTCTAGGGGCGCATATTTATTGGAAGTGATGCTCTCTATAAAATATTAATATATTTAATTAGAAAAAATAGTTTGCTTACGGTCGCAGATTCCTGTTAATCGCCTTTTATCGAATTCTCAAGATTAACTTTTGGGATAACAAAAAGCAGCCCAAGGACAATCCAATTCAACACGCGAAGAGCAATCGATGCAGTGACGGCCGCCCCGATCCCAATCGAAAGCTGACTACCAATTGACGCGTATACCAACTCGCGAACACCAAGGTTTCCTGGAGTGATTATCACATACTGGCCTAGCCTGGCTGCCATCATCAAAATCACTGCATCGTTAATGCCGGGTTCAAAACCCATGGCGGTGAGAATGATCCATAGCACTATACTCAGCAGACCAACAGATGCGAGACTATGAACTATCAGGACTGGAGAATGGCGAAGACTTAAAATACGCTTAATAAAAGCCTGCGTTAATTTAGCATCTGTACTGTGCAAATACACAAATTTCGTGTGTCTAAATTTCCAGATTGCAAAACAGCCAATTAATATGCTCAAAATTGACGCAGCTAAAGTGAAATTCATAAAACCAGTTAGGTTAGATAATCGTAACGGCGCATTGCCTAAGTCGTAGAATCGAAATTGAAATAAAGCAAGAAAGGCTACTAAAATAATAGCAATGATATCAATCGCGACTCCGGCGAGTGAAATAGATAAATATTGGGACCAGGATAATCCTGCTTTCTTCCTCAATTCAGAGCCTCGATAAAGATTACCGAACTGGGGTAATACCCCATTTAAAACTCGAGAAACAAGGTAGGAGTGTAAATAGGCGCCAATGCTCAAAACTGCTCGCCCAAGAAAAAGTTGAGTAAGAATTCTAAATCGTTCACTCATCAACACGTTGTAAATCATCAGCAGCCAAACCGCTTGAGCTAATAAGCCAGGATTAAGTGACACTATTGCGAGAAATGACCGATCCTGCTGGTAAATCATAAGCGCTGTTGCGGCCAAAAGGAGAAAAGTTAGAGCCCAGCGGTAAGTAGAAAAAAATCGATTTATTTTTTTAAAAATATTATGGATCGATACGAGCCACCCGTTATTGATTATCATGGCTGCTTATTAATACATGAGACTAATAGGTCAAATGTACTATTTGCAACTAACTTGTTTTTCTCCAAATTTTTAAGAAGATCAGCTCTAACCATCTTTCGAACATTCCAAAATTCAGCAAATTTTGCTTTTGATGTCTGGCGGTCGAAATCGTTAAAACAAAACACAAACTTACTATTGCCTGCCATCTCAGCGGACTCTTGGTACTTGTCTGCCCAGCCTAGAACGAACACAGGAACGCCGGTCGATAAAGCTGCTAACATTGCATGATATCTTGACGCGATAACTCCATCGCAGTCAGATATCAAGAATTTAATTTCAGATGCGGGAAGTCGCCGATCCAATTTGATGGAGTTTCTTAGGATGAATTCATCAGCCTGAATCATCGAAATAAGATCAAGGTCATCGACTCTAGAAGAATCGCTTTCATGAGGAATGAAAATCAATTGACATCCATGATCAAGAGCAGCAGAACGGCAAAGATCACGCATTACTTCGACATAGGCATTCTCTCCGTCTACTGAATGATCATTAGCAGCAGCTTGGCGATAAACATTTACATTTGGAACAATCGCCAGCCTTGGCTGCTTTAGCAATGCACAAATATCGGCGTCTAAACCTGACGATGAACGCTCAAACAAATATGTCATGTCCGGAGAAACATGAAAGTCTTGGCCCAGCAACATACCGAGTTTTTCAAGATGCTGAGCAGATCGAGGCCCGCGCGCAGATATAAAATCGGCACTTTTCAAAGCCTCGCTAGAAATGAATCTCTGAATAAATGTTTCAAATGGCCCAAACGATTGGGTCATCACATAAAATGGTGTGCCACTGGCCCGAATAGTCCGCGCTTCGGCAAGATAGACTAAATGTCGCCAAAAAGGGCGATTGCCAGTCAAAGCGAACCCGCTTATGTCGATGACCGCATCCGCTTTCCGAATCGAATTTAGGTAAGGGAAACGGGACATCCAAACGAAAAACACCCGGTAAGGAAACAGAATTAAAATACACTGAAGTGCGATCAAGAAGATCGTTTTCTTGCTGTAAGCTAGCTGGAAACAAGCATGAATGCCATTCGGTTCGGAATGGGATATCGCTCCAACCTTTGACTGATCATCCTTCGAATAAGACCATACCTCGAATTCAGCTTCGTCGGTTCTTGATCGAATCTGGTCAATCAAAGTCAGTAACATGGCCTCAGCCCCACGGTTGCAGAAATTCCCTCCAGTAACCAAGATCCTCAAGATGCTCTCCAGAAGCTAGGCAGCGATTCGATAATTAAAAACGCCGCTCTAATGGCGGGTAACCGACAAGCCATCTTAAGCAGGCCAGTTAATGAATCCCTATATTACCACCCTGAATGGATTATTCTAATTTCAATAAAAGAGAAAAAGATTCAATCAATAAAAATTCAATTGCCAAAATAATTATATTAAACTATTGATATTTCGAATAAAATTGAAAATTTTAATATACATAAAAGAAAAATCACCAGAAATCTATGCCTTGGCGAGATCAATTTACCTGCGGGTAGGCTCTGCTGCTATGTCCGCTTTCGCCGTAAGTCGATTCTCAGTAGCAATCTACTATATTTTTATTGATCGCTCGTTCTGGCGTGAACAACTTGCTGTATCTCAAGGTCTCATCCGGTATCGACGGCAAAAGAACCCTTCATCAAGAAGATACCTACTAAGGCGGAACATCCATCGGCTGGAAAAGGGACTCTCGATGAGACACCGCCGCCCAGTCTTCGCGCTAGACTACATTGTAGAAACTGTTGAGGTTTATCAACGATGCATTGCAGACAGCCCTCCCACCCCATGCGATCCTATTCTAGACTGGGCGTCGGACGTGCTTTGCGAATATTTTCTTACTGTCACAGATCATCCAACGGTATTAAAAGCTAGAAAACTGTTCGATGGTTTCTATAATTCTGACAAGGGTAATCAAAAAACACCGGTTCTATACCGTGAACGCGAAGGAGCTAAACACGGCATATCGATAGATCGCTTAAGCCAACTGAGTCGTGCTAGGCGATCAGTCCGATGGTATACAAACGATCGTGTGCCTAGATCAGTCATTGATAGCGCACTTGAAGTTGCTTCTCAAGCGCCGAGTTCGTGCAATCGTCAGCCGTTTCGCTATCTTTTTTTTGACGAACCCGACCAGGTTCAGGTGATAGCAAAGCTCCCGCGAGGTACTGCTGGATTCGCTGAAAATATTCCCTGTATAGCCGCTGTAATCGGCGACTTATCAAATTTTTCAAACAGCTGTGACCGTCATGGAATATATATAGACACAGGACTTTCCGTAATGGGTTTCTTATATGCATTAGAGACAGAAAACATCGGTTCATGCATATTGAACTGGCCCGATGTGGAGCAGCTTGAGCGGAAAATGGAAGACCAGCTGGAATTGCAAAAGCATGAACGCCTTGTGATGCTTATTGCAATCGGAGTTCCTGATCCAGAAGGACAAATCCCCTACTCAGAGAAAAGTTCATTGGATTTATTGCGCACATATAACACTCCAGCCGACATATATAAACAGACACTAAATTCCGATGAAACGAATGAAAAGAATGCCTCTTCAGCACAGAAATAAAAAATACGATACGTAAAAAATGAAATAAATAGAAATTACACACATATCTCCAAGCATTATTTTATGGAAAACCAAATTAAATGGAATTGTGCAGATATGATTCTCTCTGCATTAGTGCTTTTTGCTAGTTTTTACAGAAAAAATATAATTTTTGGATATTCAGATTTATTCAGCTTTCGCATAAAGCTGCTTCAACAACATTGGCACAAATTGTTTCTGAAACGTTGGCAGATTCTTCTATCATTTTCTTATGCGCCTTCATTATGGACGCAGAGGTTTTGCCAAGCAAATCATTTACAGCTAGCATGATTGAATCAATAGAAGGAGTTGAAACGTACCTCGCCAATCCGTAACGCTTCTCCTGATCGTATACATAACTACGATAGGCAGGTGCAGCGTAGACTGCGGGCACTCCTAGCACAACAGCTTCCGATGCAATCGTCGCACTTTCACCTACATAGAGGGAGCAAAAGGCAAGTACATGATGTAGCTTATCCATATCACCTTGATAGCGATAGGACTCTAATTCTGCTGGGATTTCACCCTCTGAAGATATTAGAACATGACCAAGATCAGAAAGATTCTTTACAACCGATCGCAGCGTGTTTCTATTCCAACCATCAATACCAATGTCATGACTGGCGCCCCAAGCAACAGTGCGAATCAAAAAATTTTGTTTATTAGGGGATAGTCCATTTTGAATAGCAATATCGCGGTCCGGTGTAAAAAACCTTTGATCCAAATATGAGAGTTCATGATATCCGCGATATCGAATTGTTCGATTATTAGGGGTCCACCCCCGGTAACAATTAGGCACGCATACACGACTGGCAAACGGATAGGTTAGAAAATTCTGTAATCGCGCATCTTCTGTGTCGTAAAATATGACGCTAGGCCGTCTCGCAGCAAATCCCGTTTGTGCAGCCCAAATGCCGCCAACAGCGCATAAAACATCTGGCCGAAAGCGCTTGACGACTTTATAAAGTTGGCGATTCCTTTCAGCAAACTCGCTCATCATGCTTGGAAGGCCTTTAGGACCTTGAGAGGAAAGAACTTCATGCTCAATTTCCATTTGATCAAGGAGGCGAGTAGTGCAGTCCTTTTCACGACTGGTAATCTTTAGCTGATGGCCTTGATCACTCCAAATCCGCAAAGGGTTACGAAAGAAATGAACATGAGCAGGATGCGTCACTTCCACAAGAATCTTCATGATTACAATCGAGAATCAAGGGGTTTTAAAAACCTCATTCCGAACCCTTGAAATTCAGCGCCGTAATTTGTTCTGAAATTAACCCAATTAAAAAAATAATAACTGCTGCACTGAATAGTAGGAGGCTCATATTTGTAAACCTTCCCTCAGTAAAAAAGGTGTAGGCGTAATATCCGATTCCAGTGCAAAAAAATGCAGCGCTTGCTGGCAAAAAAAGTTTTAATGGTGCGTACAGGGTTGCAATTTTGAAGATAATGAGCATAAAACGAATGCCATCTTTAATTGGATTAATGTGGCTTTTACCTTTTCTTTTTTTAGCTTCAATTGGCACAAATGTTACTGAAAATCCGGCACGCATCAGAGACATTGTGATAGTTGTTGGATAAGAAAACCCGTTTGGCAGTAGATATAGAAATTTCTGAAAGATTTTGGAGCGCACTGCTCGAAAACCTGACGTTAAATCTGGGATTCGGTGGCCCGTGATCAAAGTAGCGACTACGTTATAAAGCCCGTTTGCTGCAAGACGAGCAGTATTTGCATGTGACAATGATGACCGCGCACCCACAACCATATCGAAGCCACTGTCGATCTGCTCGAGTAAACGTGGAATATCTTTCGGGTCATGCTGTCCGTCCGCATCCAGAAATACAAATATTTCACCCTCGGCCGCGC
>CAKZMO010000386.1 GCA_937128595.1 uncultured cyanobacterium
GGGCATCGCAATGCGATGCCCCTACCAAAATCATTCTTCGAATGTGCAACGCCAACTGCGCGTACTGAAACAAAAACATGGTAAACGTCTCTCGCCTACGTCGAACTCAGTCTTCTCGTCCATGGGTGCGATCGCACCCATGGATACGTTGGGTCACTGCTCTTAGTGGTGGTTTTGTGTTGTCAGGTGTTTTCTACTGCTCTTTTGCAAATTCGTTGCCCTTGACCGTACCCATGGCAAAACCTCAAATTCCAATTGAGGTATCCGAGGCGTTTCGATCATTGGTGAGCGCAGATGTAGTGTATCTAGGGGAGCGGCATGATAGCGCTGCTGACCATGCCACTCAGCTAGAAATTATCGAAGCGCTGTATGCAGAAAATCCAAATATGGCGATCGCCATGGAGATGTTTCAGCGCCCTTTTCAGCCTGTACTCGATGCTTATTTGGCTGGAGCCATTACTGAGACAGAGCTGTTTATTCAAAGTGAGTATAATGAGCGCTGGGGATTTTCTTGGGAATTTTATGCGCCTATCATCCGGTTTGCCCAGACTCGTCAGCTGCCTATCATTGCTCTAAATGCACCCAGCGAAATCTCGCAGCAAGTCGCACGGCAGGGTCTCGAGAGCTTGGAGGGTGAGGACTTTCGATATATCCCCGATGTGTCTGATATCAATACGCAAAATGTAGCCTACCAGGATTTCGTGCAAGCCTCTTTTGGAGAACACAGTGGTCACGGAGATTTCAACTTTGAGAATTTCTTTGCAGCTCAAGTTCTCTGGGATGAAACGATGGCGATGTCTATAACCGAGTTTCGACAGGCCAATCCTGATACTCAGATTGTAGTTTTGGCAGGACAGGGGCATGTTGTTTTCGGTTATGGAATTCCAGACCGAGTGGCGCGACGGCTAGATTCTCAGCTAGACCAGCAGATTGTGATCCTGAACCCTCCTGAGGCCATGGACTCAGAAGATGCGGAAGGGACTCAGGTTGGAGATGTTCTCTGGTATAGCCCCTCCAGCCCATAGGAAGCATTATTATGAGCGCTTCCTATGGGTAACAATTCTAAAATTTAGGGCGTTGCATATTAAAAGAATGATTTTCGTAAGGGCATCGCAGTGCGATGCCCTCAATAAGTGGGCGTCCAAGGTTAGATATTGCCCAATCATTTCCGTATTGTGCAATGCCTGCTTCCGTTTGAGTGGCTAAACAGGTTGCAGAGAACTGCTGCCTTATATAGCAATGCGCAGATAGGTTAGGACAGATATTGATGGAGAAGCCGCGCGGTGCGCGGCTTCTCCATCAACTATTGGTTTTATATCAGCGCGTAGCACCATAGCCGACAAGTTCTTAAGAATAAATCTCAACTGAGTTAAATATTTGAAGCAAAATCTGTGATTAAATAGGAATGAGTTGCATCAGCATTGTTTACCATCAGTGTGTGATTGTCCCTATACTTCTTCAGATCTCTATGGCTTCTTATGAGCGATCGCCCTTATCTCCACAGCAATGGAGTCGTCGTCAAATCCTTCTGAGAGGTGCGGCAGCTCTAGGCTCTGGAGCTACCGCGCTAATCCTGGGACAGCAGATTCATCGAAACATAAACCGTACGGCTCGCTCTGCTCAAGTTCCCCCAATTCCTGACTCTCCAGACTTGGTGGTTGGAGAAAGATTGAATCCGATGGCTCTGCTGCGCGACTTCGATACAGGAGTCCTCAAGCAAGACAATGGACGCACCGTTCGGGAGTTTGAGGTGACGGCTCAGAGCACGACTCTACAGCTCAACAGTGCTATCACCTACGTCAGTTGGAATCTCAACGGACGAGTGCCAGGACCAACGCTGAGAGCGACAGAGGGCGATCGCGTCCGGATCATTTTCCACAACGAAGACGGACATTCCCACAGCCTGCATTTTCACGGAACCCATCCTGCAGACATGGATGGAATTGAACCCGTGCGCCACGGCAGAACAACGGTGTATGAATTTGACGCCGTTCCCTACGGGGTTCATCCTTATCACTGTCATATTGCTCCAGTCACACGCCATATCAGCAAAGGACTCTACGGTCTTTTCATCGTTGATCCGCCAGAAGGACGCCCCCCTGCGGATGAGATGGTGATGGTGATGGGAGGCTATGACCTCAACGACGACCACCGCAACGAACTTTATGCCATTAATGGAATTCCCAACTACTATCGCGACCACCCCATTCCGATCTATCAGCATCAAAAGATACGACTCTACGTGCTGAATATGATTGAGTTTGATGCGGCGGCAACTTTTCATATTCACGCCAATATGTTTCAGGTCTATCGCACCGGGCGATCGCTCACTCCGGACGAAGAAACTGATGTCATTACCTTAGGAACAGCCGAGCGCCACATTCTTGAGTTTTCCTACCCATATCCAGGACTATTCATGTTCCATCCCCATCAAGATTGGATGGCAGAGCAAGGCTGCATGGGATTTTTCGATGTGCGTCCAGCCTAGGGGTGAGGTTGAACTTTCGGCTAGTTGACAAAAAATATCAATAAGACTAGGATTTGAATCGTAATCGTTTCTTGCAACTATTTTGCAATTGGGAGAATAACCATGAAACATCTCAGACCCGTCGAGCTTTTTCTCGCTGTTGGCCTTGCAACAGCTGTAGGAGCGTGCGGTAGCCCAACTCCCGAAGCAGGTGAAGGCGGTGAGGCTAGCGAGGAGCCTACAACCGACGTTGCACCTGAAGGCGGTGAAGGCGGCGAAGGCGGTGAAGGCGGTGAAGGCGGCGAAGGCGGCGCATCTTCGGGTAACCCAGACGTTGACTATATGACCGCTCTCGCTCTAATGAAAGGTCATCTCATGGTTGCTGAAGAATTGATGGAAGAAGGTAACTATGCTGAAGCTGAACCCCACATCGGCCATCCGGTAAATGAGCTGTACGGTGACGTGGAAGGACAACTTTCTGAACGAGATGTGCCTCAGTTCAAAGACACCTTGAACGAACTGCATGACCTTTCAAAATCGGCTCCCGAAAGCCCTGAAATGATGAGCCAGTATGACGAGGCCGTTGCAGCCATTGATGAGGCGATTGCCGCGATTGCCGATGATCAGCGTCAGTCCCCTGAGTTTGTGATGCCAGTGATTGACGGATTGCTAACCACTGCTGCGGCTGAATATGAAGCGGCGATCGCCGACAATACCTTCGTTGAGGTTGTTGAATATCAAGACTCACGAGGCTTTGTTTTATACGCCGAAGATTTGTACGAAACGGTCGCGAATGAGATGAGTCAGAATAGCCCCGAAGATCATCAAGCCATCATGGCGAGTTTTGAGGATTTGAAGGCAGCATGGCCTTCGGTCAATCCTCCAGAAGCTCCTATTTTAGAACCTTCAGAAGTCTACAGTTTGGTGTCTGAAATTGAGCTTCGTAGTTAGAGCAACAAATGAGAGGAATGGCCGTTAATTCATGCTGTTTCAAGTTCCAAATGTGCTAGCGGCAGATGAGCTAAACCAGGTGCGATCGCACTTGGAACAGGCAAAGTTTATCGATGGCAAACTCACGGCAGGCTGGTATGCCAAACCCGTGAAGCGCAATCAGCAAGTGCAAGCGTCTAACTCGGCTGGGCAGACGGTCAAATCGCTAATTATTGAAGCTCTGAGGCGAAATACCTTGTTTCAAACAGCGGTTCGCCCTCGACGGATTCATTCTCTTTTGCTGAGTCGCTATGACATAGGAATGGAGTACGGACGGCATACGGATAATGCCTTGATGGGAGGAGATGCATTTTGGCGGTCGGATGTTTCGTTTACGCTATTTCTCTCTGATCCATCGGAATATGAGGGCGGCGAGTTAGTCATTGAAAGCGCGGATAACGAGCAACCTTATAAGTTAGAAGCAGGTTCAGCACTGGCTTATCCATCGACTTCCTTACACCGAGTGAACCCAGTAACAAAAGGAATCAGGTTGGTAGCAGCAGGTTGGGTTCAAAGCTTAGTCCGAGATGCGAGCGATCGCGAGATGCTGTTTGATTTAGAAACCGTGCGCCGTTCTACGTTTGCTCAGCATGGTAAAACACCTGAGTTTGACTTACTTTCAAAAAGTATTGCCAATCTACTACGAAAGTGGGTTGAACCTTAAAGATAATATTTTCATTCTATGTTTTTCACCATCAACTATTGGTTTTATATCAGCGCATAGCGCTATAGAATGTCAAAAGAGTTTCAAACTTCAACGTTTTTTTTGACTCATTAAAGTTTTTACGTTGTGTACCAGACGCATCACAGGTTGCATTGTTCTATTGAGCGATGCAACCTTTTTTTGCTGAATAGACTTTGCCAGGTATAGCGTTAGCCGAGTGCGAATTTGTTCTAATATTTAGAACGACAGTGATAAAAACGATGTAAGTTGTCTACACCAATTTGATTAGACTGCATTTATGGCTGTAGTCAGCTTATTTAGGACATAGACGTTTTTGTAGCCGCGCGGCGCGCGGCTACAAAAACGTCCTAAGGCTAATGGCTGTAGCTATAATTAGTTATTCGAATTAGAAAAATTAAAACAACAAATTTTTCTAATCAAAAATAGTTGAATATCATTCTCAATAACTTCCGAATAGAGGTATAGTAAAATTTAGTTGAGAATAATACTCAATAGTGGCGATCGCTCATCTGCCCTCTTTTCCACGCCTCTTTTCTATGAATGTCGATAAAGCTCTTTTTCAAGACAAAACCTCAAGGAAATGAAGAACATCAGCTTCAGTGCTTTGCAGACTCGCTATCACAGAAACGACATTTTTAGATGCGAATCATTATGAATAATGAATCCCGATTTTGCCCTTGCTGTTCTGATCAACTGCTTCGCCATATCCGGTCGTCATCAGTGTATTGGTTTTGTCTAAACTGTCGCCAATCAATGCCTGTCTTGACCAAAAGTAGGCATTCGAACTGTCGTCAATCTGAGCACTTTTCTCATGGTTCTGATTTCTTATGAAATAGAATCTGACGATAAATCTTCAGGTCTATGGAGTCGACTCTCCATGCATTTACTAACTAATATCAACAGCTTCTCTTCGTTCAAAAAGCTAGATTTTTCGTTTTCACTTTTTATTCTCGTAGGTAATTCCATATGATCATTTCTCCAGATGTTTTGTGGTTAAGTACAAGTCTCAGTTTTCAGAGATTTAACCGTCCCGTAATGAAAGCATTGACTCAACAGATGAGAGTCGCTGAATGGGAGTATTATCAATCTCCAGATGAAGGTAATTCGCTCGATGTTGCCATAAACTTACTGCATGATTACATGCAAGAAGTCGACCGACCGCTTCATCTAGTGGGTCATAGCACCAGTGGCCTCTTGGGGCTGCTGTATGCCTGCAAATATCCCGAACGAGTGCGATCGCTCACCCTTCTTGCCGTGGGTGTCAATCCTTCGATAGACTGGCAAGCCCACTTTTATACCGTGCGCCAAATGCTCCCCTGCGATCGCCAAAAGATTCTCATTCAGATGGTTCACAATCTGTTTGGATATTGCAGTCGGTCTAGGGCGCTCAGTCTAATTCGCTACTTGGAACAAGACCTGAGCTGCTCGCTATCTCTCCATTCGCTACTGAAAAGAACCCGGATAGAGCCTGTCATGCCCAACGTTCCATTGCTAGTCTGTGGCAGTCAAGATGACGTGATTGTAGACCCAACGCAAATTCAGGGTTGGGAGCAACTCCTCAAGAGAGGCGATCGCCTTTGGCTGTGTCCAGAAGGACGCCACTTTTTTCAGTATTTCCAGGCCGAACAAACAGTCAATACTCTTTGCGCCTTCTGGGATTCACCCTCAGTCAATCAGCCCCAAAAGCAACCTCAGAATCAAACGGTTTGCAACTCAAAATGAGTTGGCGATAGCAATGGACGGCCTGCTCAATTGCGCCCGTTCTTTCGCAGAGTCTAGCCTTGTCGAAAAATGACGAAGGGAGGGAGACCCCAGGGTACAGTTCGCGCAGCAGCTCAATGGCTTGATGATAAGCATCTAGAGCCGAAAGTAACATATCCTCTCGCTCGTAGATCTGCCCAAGCTCCACGAGATTCGTCAACGTTCCTTGGCGATCGCCCACTTCTGCACACAACTTCCAGGCATCCCAATAGCAACACATAGCACATCGAGTCATCTGCTGCTCGCGATAGGCATGACCCAGCCATGAGCGACTGTTTGCTTCAGCAAGGGTATCACCCGCTGCCAGATAGATCGTGCTGGCCTGTTCGAGTCGGGCGATCGCCTCTTGATACTCTTCGCGATGGTAGGCAGCGACACCGCAGTGGTAGACAGCAGCAGCTTCTCCTGACAAATCATTGACTTCGCGCAGAATGTCGGCGGCGATCGCGCAGAGTTGATGGTTACGGTCGTAGCGCCCCAATCCTCCATAGATTTTACCTAGTTCAGTCAAAGCATATCCCGCTGACTGGTCATCGCTGATCTCAGCAAAAAGAGAAGCCGCTTTCTTAAAGTATTGAATAGCTTTGAGTGGAAGTCCTGCAACACGGGCGGCATGTCCCAGCTCATAAAGACTTTGACCTTGTAGCTGCGAGGCGTGGGATGCGCTGGCAAGTTCGAATGCTTGCTCCAGGGGAAGTAGCGCTTTCGCTTCTCCGCCCAGCTTGGTTCTGATGCGCCCAATGTGAATCAGCGTTTCGCCCATGCCCATCAGATCGCCTTGGCTCTGCTGCTCTAGCAACTGCGCCTCAAAGCTCTGTAGCGCTTCTGTAAGACAGCCTTGTTGATAGTAGTAAAGTGCTTGTTCGCCTAAAGAAGTGTCCGAGCTAGAAAAGGAGCGATCGCCATCGATCCAGATGTTTTGAGGAAACTCCGAGGCTAGAGAATTTGAAGGATGAGTCTCTTGTGTCTGATCTCGGTTGGGGTGAGGGTCGTTTTGGGTACAGTCATCGGTCGGAAATGGAGCAGGGTCTTGAGAAAGCCTCGATTGCTCAGCCTTCGTCCTTTTGTGATCTAGAAAATGTTGATCAGCGTATTGGCTCTGATTCGTGGGCAAATGAGTGAACGATACGAGCTTATGGATTGTGTCATCACCGATGTGGGGGAACATCATGCCATCTCCTGAATCGAGGTCTATGGTATTCAATACCTCTGAGATGGAAAGAGTTATGCAAAAAAGGGAAGATGACATCTTTCTCGTCTACACCGATAGAAGACATCGCAAACTTGACCGATGGCAAATTTGGTTGATCTCCCGGATGCATCACATTTTTGCAAGTTTGCCCCCTCATCCCCCCACCCTTTCTTCCATCTGGAGAAGGGGAGTCGGGTTGCAAAGTCCCTCTCCCCTCGGGCTACTAAGTACACACAAGTCTACTGCTCAAGCATTCATGCGTTTTGATCCTCCCTAACCCTCCTTAACAAGGAGGGAACCGGATTGAAAATCCCCCTTTTTAAGGGGGATTTAAGGGGGATCAAGCCAAACTCTTCGGTCATCAGAGAGTTATGTGTATCTAGTAGCCCCTCGGGAGAGGGATTTAGGTTGAGGGCTACCCAACTAAGATGCATCCAACGTCTCTTCGTTGGGTCAACTTATTCAGTTGATTTAAGCGCTTTTGGCTGTTCGGAGTTGTTGCTTCTTTTGCCGTTGGTGTGTTTCGTTGAGCTGCGAAATGGACTGAAGCTGCACAAATTCTTGGTGCAAGTCAAGCAACAGCCTTTGATAAAGATCGCTGAGCTGGTCAGTGACCCCATCCCAACTAAAGTTATCGTGAACGCTTTGCTTTCCAGCATTTCCCATGCGATCGCGCATGTCTGGCTGACTGAGAACGCGATCGATGCATTCTGAAAAAGCATGATCATCTCGTGCAGGTGCCAGCAGTCCTGTTTCTTCTGGGTCAACAGTGAACCGTAGTCCGCCAACGGCACTCGCAACCACTGGAATGCCACTCGCCATCGCTTCAATAGCCACTAAACCAAACGGCTCATAGTGACTCGGAATAACGCATACATCCGAGGCAGAGTAGTAGGTAGGAAGTTTTGAGTGATCTAACTGTCCCGTGAAGGTGACGTAGTCTGCAATATCTAAGCTATGAACTAGATTTTCGATGCGATCGCGCTCTGCTTGATCCTTTTGGTCAGAGTGACTACCACCGACAATATAGAGATGAAAGTCATGTTGCCGCACCTCTGGACGATTGACAGCTCGAACGAGCGTTTCTAAACCCTTGCGAGGATCAAACCGCCCCACATAGATAATCATCTTCTGATCCTGAGGGATATCTAGCCGTTTACGCGCCTCTTCCCGGCTTACAAGACCGAAAGTTTCAGTCTTGGTGCCACAAGGAATAATCTCTACCTCGCCCTTTTCCGACAGAGTTGAGCGCATGTCCTCCAGTTCATGAGGGCTTGTTGCAACCACTCGATCTGCGTTTTCAAGACAGTTTCTTTCGATCTGCACCCGTTTTTCAGCGATCAGCGGAATGTCTTCCACATTTTGATATTTGATCGAGCCTAGAGAATGATAAGTATGAACCATTCGCATTGGCTGCCGCTCTTTCAGTCTCAATCCAACCCAGCCTGACAACCAATAGTTGGTATGAATGAGCGGATAAAGGCGCTCAGTTTGATGTTCAAATTGAAGGAAAGAGTCAACAAAATCAGATAGATGCTCGAAAAGCTGACTGCGCCCGATGAAGGAAAGAGGCCCCGCCTGTAAGCGAATCGTCCTACAGTTTGGAGAGTGCTCAACGATATCTTCTTGTTTTGGGTCAACTTTGCGGGTGAACATATCTACTTTCCAGCCCTTTCCAGCTAGAACATCTCCGACGTGACGAACGTAGATGTTCTGTCCACCTGCCCCTTCTTTCCCAATTTCAACAGACGGATCTCCGTGCACGGAAATGAGTGCAATCGTTCCTTGATGATTCATATCTGTACACTCCGTATAGGAGCGATAACAACTAAATACACAGACCTTTTACACTGTCCCATATGGTCTATATGGACATAGTTTTTCCCAGCCGAAACAGGATCAGAGGTTAAGTTGCTGACAGAGTAAAATCTGGATTTATCATTTTGTTAACAATGTGCGATCGCACATCATTACAGTTAGGTCGGCGAAAAAAAGAGCCGCTTCAAAACGTTACCAAACTCATATGAGCTGAGTTTTGCTCTCTATGACCTATCGTGGCAGAGTCATTTAGATTCAACCTATCTCAAAGGTTTGATCTTGCCTTCAGTCGCTCGTAATACTCCATCGTGCAGACCGAAAGCGCCTTAGTCTGGGGCGATCGCCCCAATTTCTACATCTGGGTTGATAGAGTCATAGCTAAAATAGCGATCGGGTACACCGTTATAGATAATGTAATCGTCAAAAATGTGAATACCTGGTTTGTTGTCAATCTCTCGCGTGACGGATTGGAGCGATCGCAGCTGTTCTATTGTCATTTGCAAGGGACGTTCATAGGGCTGAAACACGGTGCGAATCAAGTAATCTTTTCCAGGATGAATCGACATTTCGACATGACAGCCCAAGATGTGGGAGATAGGATGAGTATCGGTGAAAGCGACCAGTCGATCAATACTAGCGACGAATGCATCCCAATCTTGAACGTATAGTCTTCCTGGATAGAAAATATCTCCTGTAAACAAGATGTCGGTGTAGCGGTCATAGATACTGACCTCGGCCTCTTCGTGACCGGGGCTGGGGACAATATCCAGAATACGTCCGCCCAAGTTGTAGCTAGCTTTGTCATTTGGCCAACGAGCAAACCCGTAAAACTCGACCGTATCGTCCAAGCTGTGCCCGACGATATAGGTATTGGGGCGATCGCGAAATTGGGAATCCCCTTCGAAGTGGTCACGATGGAGATGGGTATGGGCGACAAACAAGGGGTAGTTCGTGCGCGGATTTTGGCTGAGCCACTGGGCAATCAAATCATCAACCGTTCGTCGCAGCGGAAAAAAGTCGGGCGATCGCGTTGCACCCGTATCCAGCAACAAGACACGATCGTTGCCAAATAGCAAAAACATGAATGGCGCTTCGTAATTCACAGCCATGTTTTGGCGCAAAATGACCGTATGGTCGTTGTACCAGTGGATCTGGATGTCGGGATCGGTGTTGTGTTTGGGAGAAATTGATCCATGAATCCACTTCACCGCAAGGCTACCCGGAGCAGCATGATCCAAATCAAACGTGATGCGTTGGGTTGTCGAAGTCATAACAAATGTGGAGATGCAGTAGGATGTGAACTTGTTTCGTCCGGCTTACGAAGAGGTAGAGAACTAAAAGAACTTCAGATAGCGCTGAATTTCCCAATCAGAAATGTGAGTGTGATACTCCGACCACTCTTGGCGCTTAAAGTCTACATAGGTTTGGCACATCAAATCACCCATGACTTCTTTGCTGAGCGGATCAGAGGCAAACGCCTCGATGGCATCTCCCAACGTCCGGGGCAACACCTGGATATTCATCGCTTCCAGCTCAGCCTCGCTGTAGTTGTACATATTCTCAACGTGAGGATCACCCGGATCAATCTGCTTTTCGACCCCTTCCAACCCTGCTGCCAAAATCATGGCGGCTCCGAGGTAGAGGTTGGTGGCAATATCTGCAGCGCGACATTCAACTCGTCCACCCGCTAAAGGAATACGAAGCATGTTAGTGCGATTGTTGTTGCCGTAACAGATGTAAACTGGAGCCCAGGTGAAGCCTGACATGCTGCCTTTTCGCACAAGGCGCTTGGAGCTGTTCACTG
>CAKZMO010000387.1 GCA_937128595.1 uncultured cyanobacterium
TTTGCGACAACGTCCTGCCTTACAGCCTGGGTATCCATACCGTCTACGTCTGCTTTCTGGACAACCATGAGATCATGCGGGTCAGCGGGATCTGGTTTCAACCTGTCGAGTGATTACCGGAAACCAACAATTCCTCATAGACAGACTTCGCCCAGGCTTCTACTCGCTCACAATAACCCTCGAGTCCCTCAACAGTGATGTCTCCAACCGTGGTCTTCCAGTTGACTGGATGAGCATAAGACCCATAAGAGTCGGGATTTCCCCGGATTTTGTAAGAGCGCGTACCTGAGTCAAGTGTCTCTTAATGTTCGCTTCGTATCTGCTGCGGACTTACACCATCAACTACGAATCTAGCAAGTAATGCCTTCGCCCCTATCAGGGCATCGGGCGAATAGACACTTGGATGTTGAAGGTTATAGCAGAGCACAGTTAGGTGATGAACTGCACCTGCATCACCCGGATTTTCAAATTCCCAAGCCAGCATTTGATGAAAGTGGTCGAGGCAGGTGATTCCACTATGCCAGACAGCACCGCATTCGGAGCATCGTGCATCCATCGCAATTTATCTTTCCCCTATATCACTCAATCTCCAATTATATCGAACCAAAGAGGTTCAGAAAGTTCACACAATTGACGCAACTCTCACTACCTTTATTCGATGCCCCTGATCCGCCGGATGATACACCCGATGGACTGACCCTTCTCCGCGACGGCGCGGTGCTGGTGCTGTCGGTATCCGGCGGAAAAGACAGCGATGCGATGACCCACCACCTGCTTGATCTGCGGCAGTCCGAGGGCTGGACAGGTGATGTAATGATGGTTCATGCTGATCTGGGATCGCGGGTGGAATGGCACCAGACACCGGACTACGTGCGTGATCTCGCTGTGGATTCCAATGTAAGCGCGAAATGAAATGAGATTCCAGTGTAAGCGCGAAAAAAATCTCGTTGATACAAAACCAGAAAATAGGCGTACGCTTTGCGTATCGACAAGATAGTGTAAGGAGAGCAAGAGATGGGTTTGAAACGGAAACCACCGCCTGGAAATGTACGTCGTGTCAGGTCAAACGGACAAAACCTACGCTACACCATCACAAACAAGGCAGGTCAGATTGTGCAGTGCGAATCCCATCACGAACGGAAACTCGCGTTGTTGCTGGAACGAGATGATCAGGTTGTAGATTACCGTAGTCAACCAGAAATTTTGAGCTGGTATGATGACAAAGGCAAAGCCCATCAGTATGTACCAGATTTTCAAGTCTGGCGAAAAGATGGATGTATAGAACTCCATGAAGTAACGCTCACACATCGTCATGCGAAAAGTGAAGCACGTCAGGAAGCAGCCAGAGGTATCTGCCAGGAACGTGGTTGGGTATATATTGTGCATACCGAACAGGCCTTGCCAGCAGAAACAGAATGGCAGAATCTGCTTACAGTCTATCCGTATCGAGCTGAGACCTACTGTAGTGAGCGACAAACAGCCGGGATTTTGAGATGGCTTCAAAAAGATGCAATGCGTTGGTCTGAGCTGAGAGAGACAGTTTCATCACAAGATTTACCAGCCCTGCACAGTACAATGCTTCATCTCCTGTGGCACGGTCCGGTCTTAACGGATTGGAAAATCTCCCTCTTTACCAATGGATGCTTGCGAACCGGGATTATCCTGAGAAGTGAGGTCCATCATGCCATACAAGCCCTCTGACCAAACCCTGATCACGTTAGATGGTCATCTATGGCAGATTCAGACAGTCAATTGGGAAGAGATGACGGTCGAGTTGCAGAGTACGGATGGCAAAACAAGTCAAAGCGTATCCTTTAATGCCATCTGGGGAACGCAAAACACACCTACAGCGGAACCGAGTGAAGACCATCCCGGTATGCTCACAGACCTACCTGTGTCTTTACTGGATAAAGCCAGTACGGTCATCCACGTTGTTGAGTTTGTTGAAAAAGCACTGGCGACGGAAGAACGCCGTGCCCACCAACAAGCCATCCCGTTTCGACAGACCGAAACTCTGAAGCAGATCTTGTGTCAATTACATCCACCGGTTGGCATGACCAGTTACTACAAATACCGCAGTCGCTACCATGAATACGCGGGGGACCGTGGTCGAATTGCCTCCAGTTTCCGTCGCGCAACCTTGAACCAGAGTCGTATGAAACCCGCTTTGTACCATCTGGTTGACCAGATTGTGTTGCGATATGGCACACGTCAGCCGCCACGAACACCACGAAATTTGTATCGGTTGCTGTGTGCGACACTTGAACGAACAGGCAACCGCTGGATTAATCCAGAAAAATGTATAGATGGTCACTCAGAGCAATTACTGACATTACTATTCGATGTCACGATTCCAATGACAAGTATTCTGAACCAGGCAGAACATGTTGAGATGCTGGAGGTTGTGACACCCCCATCTGAGAGCTGGTTTTATGGATATTGGCGTTGGTTCCAGACACAACCCGGACAAGGTAAAGCAGTGATTGATGGACGATATGGAAACGGGACATGGGATGATACCTTCCTGGTATTCGACAGCTTTGTTCACCATGCGAGTATGCCGTTGCAGTATGTTTTTGCAGATCACTGGTTACTGGATGTTTTCACAGTAGATGACGCAACCCGTCAAGAGCGCGACCGCTTGTGGTTGACCCTTTTGCTGGATGCATATAGTCGTAGCGTGCTGGGTTTCGTGGTGCTGGCAGAACCGCCATCCATCTGGTCTATCCAGAGCGCACTCGCTCATGCTATCTGGATGAAACCGAGCGTGTCAGGTTCCCCATGGTCGTGTTTTGGTATCCCGCAACAGCTTTTCCTGGATAATGCGTGGGCACACCACAGCTACAGTCTGGAAGATCTTGCCCGTGGTCTGAGTCAGGGTGGGCGTTTTCCAACGATGGATCTTGTGTTTCGACCACCGTACAAAGGGCGTTATGGTGCCTTGATTGAACGTTACTTTGGCAATCTGTCGATGCGAGTCAAAAGTGAATTAGCAGGTGCAATCCAGAACAGCACACCTGCAGCAGTTCGTCAGGCCGCGCAACAGGCTTGTTTACTCTATGAAGATGTGGTGGGATTTATCCAGCATGAGATTCTGGCTTACCAGCACACTCCTCACCGTGAATTGAACGGACAAAGTCCCCATGCAGTCTGGATGGCGTGGATGCAGATGAATGTGCCACAAGTGCCTGCTGCGACAAGCAATGTCCAGCGATTGTTCTGGCGTATGGATTCCCAAACCCGTGTGCTGACGAGCAAAGGCATTTGTGCGTTCGGGATGCACTACAATGCCCCTTTTTTAGATAGCACGGCCCGTGTTGGACGGGATGGTGCCCGCTTGCAGTACAGTTTCCGCTACGATCCGGGAGATATTAGCTGTCTGGCGTTGTTTCGTTCAGGGGAATGGTTAGGCAATGTCTATGCCCGTGAACTGCGTCAAGCAGATGGGAGTTATATGTCCGTGAGTCTGGCACAACGTAAGCTGGCCAAAGCGGCCATTCGCCAGCAACCCGGTCGACGGGATTGGCTACGGGAAGTGAATGAAAACCAGGCACTCAACACGAGGCGACGACGTGAACAACAAAGCCGCCAGAAACAGCGACCTGTGCCCTCACGCTTGAGTTCTGTGGAGGAGATGACACAAGCGTTGGAGCGTTTGGATCCTGAAGTACGAGCAACAGAGCGTCAGCAATTACTAGAACAATTTCTTGAGGAGCGTGAACCATGACCATGCCCGCTGGTATTGCAACACAAGCACTGTATGAAGGATTAGATGTGAGAGTGCGTCTGTCTCAACTCGCCAGATGGCGTGAACAATATGAAATACAGGACAAAGCACTTGAGGTGCGGGCAGCCGCACTAGATCCTGGCAAACGACAGGACATCCAGAAAGGGGCACAGATTGCAACAATGCGACGGCGGTTGCGTTTGCAACTGGTCGCTGAACCACTGGAACTACCGACCGATGCGCTTCAGCAGGATGGCTATGTGGCGATGCGTGCGAGTTTGTCACAGCAATTTGCAAGTTTGTCACGCGATGAGCGTCGCCAGTGGCTGGTGAATTTTCTGTTTTTGATGACCCCTGCGCTGTACCAGCTCGACCGGAAGATTGCGCGTGTACGAGGTCATCTGCGATTCGGTCAACAGCGTAATTTCTTGCTGGGTGGCGTATCCGGTTCGGGTAAAACAACCTATCTGGATTTTCTGGCATTTCTGTCGCCTGCTCGAATAGAAGCAGAGCGCAACGTTGTACCTGTGGTGAAGATTGATGCGCCCGTGAGCAACCACACGCCTAAGCCTTTGCTGCAACGGATGATTTTGAGCTGTGGTTACACGTATTTGCAGCATGACAACGAAGAAGATTTGTTGATGAAACTGTGCCTGTACTTCCAGCGCTGTGGTGTTGAACTACTGGTGGTGGATGAAGTCGAACATTTGAAACGTCTGGAAATTCGTCGTCGCCTGTTGGAAGTATCTAATGTGACACAGGGTGTCCCAATTATCTGTGCGGCATGTCACCCCCACACGTTTACGGACAATGATCCTGAAATTGCAGGACGCTGGAATGATTGTGTGATGTTGCCCCAATACACAGGTGATGCCTTACGCCAGTTACTGGCATTCCTCGATATGCTATTGCCATTTCCAGAAAGCTCACATCTGGATGTCTACACCATTCTGACTGAGGAGGGTATTGTTGACGGTCCTGCCCGTCTGGTGGAGACCAGTACAGCAGGTGTGTTACGTGACATTATGATTCTGGTGGCAGAGTCCAGTATGCGGGCGATTGACCGTGGCGACAGCCATATTTCACCTGCGTTACTGGCAGGAGCGTGGGCAGACTTGCAAACCCGACGGGTCACGGACTTCTTGAGCGTTATTCCATGAATAGCTATGCTTTTGATGTCTTTCCTGTCCGTCCATCTCCCCAACCGCTTGAAGCACTGAGCAGTTATTTGTCACGGCTGGCAGCGGCGAATGGTATTGCATCCTGTAGTGGCTTTTTGCGCTGGGTTTTTCCGAACTACACGCGCTATGCTCACAATATTACTGACTTTCCGCTCAAGCGGTGGGATGCATTGCCACAGGTCAGCGCATTGTCGTTGGAGGCGTTGCAGTCGATGACATTTTACTATGTGAACCAGCATTTTGGTTTATCTGAGGAAACCCAAACCCGACATCCTTTACGGGGTTGCCTCAGTCCTCACTTACGCTATTGTCCGCTTTGCTTATCTGAAAAAGGGTATGCCTCTTTGCTATGGCGCATAACGGTACTGACAGGATGTGTCCAGCACCGGATACACTTCCAGGAAGGTTGTCCGCACTGTGGTGAGGCCATTCCGTTGTTGCGTTTACGTGCCTTCGGGCACTGTCCACGTTGTGACGGTGATTTGTGTGATGTTGCACCCGTTTTGTTGACTCCAGATGAGCTGGATGCCAACATCATTCGTACAGCTGATTTGACAGCCTTACTTCAGCCACCGAAAACGACGGGTATGTTGTGGCAAACACGACGGGAGTCTACAGGTATCTCCATTGGCGATATGGTACGGGCGTTAGGTGTGACACGTAAGCGTTTGCTCGTGTTTGAGTGGGGTCGAACCAGCCTACCTCTGACACTGGCACTGCGATATTGTGACCAGTTAGGCATTTGTTTACGGGATGTTGTAGCACCCGATACCATTTTGGACATAGAACAAGCGATGATTGCACGCATTACACAAATTTCGCGTGAACAGATGGCGTGTGAAGCAACCCGCACCGAGCGTGATTTGTTGTCCCAACTCCAACAAATTGCTGAGCAATTGATGCAAGAAGGACAATCTGTCACGGTAACGGCGTTAAGTCAGCGTTCCCGTGTTGATACGTCGGATCTCAACAACTATCCGACGGTACGTAACTGGATTGAACAGATACGCCAGCAACGCTATGCACAGCGTGCAACCTTACGCGAAGAAGAGCTTCTCGCCATTTTTGAGCGTGTAACAGCACCCATATGGATTTGTGATACACCTTTTCGCGTGGGTGATGTGTGTGATGAGGTTGGGATGAGTTCTTCCAATCTGAGAAAATATCCTGCGATTGAGCCGTTGGTAGAAGCCCTCGTGACGGAAGCGAAACGACGACGACAAAGTCGCCCACTTGCGTTTCTGAAGGAATTGGAAGACACCATTATGCGTTTAGAAGCTCAGGGAGTGACTGTAACCCTGCAGGCATTACAACAAGCGGGGCTGTCACTTGTCCAGTTGAAACGTTATGCCATGACCCGACGACGATTAGCATCTGTTCCCGACATTCCTGAGCATACACAACCCACTGCTATGTCTAATGAAGCAGCATCCACGCTTAAACAGCAGGCGATTGCTCGCCGTGAGCAAGACCTGCGCGAACGAGTACACATGGTGTTAGCAAAATATGGTCAACTACCCGTTCGACTGTCGCTTAAAAAAGTTGCAGATGTGTCGGGGGTGAGCCAGAGTATGATCCGATCCCGTCCAGATTTACTGAAAGAGGTACACGATGTTATTGCAAGAACACCTCACTACCCGGTGTATTCGACTGGGGAGATTGAAGCTCTCGTTTGGAAAACCTGTGATCTATTGCTGGCGCATGAAGCGCCTCTGACACGAACCGCGATTTACCAGCATCTGGAATGGTCACCTTCTTATCTCCAGGCTGTACCCCTTGTGGATGTCACCACTCGCCGTACGTTAAAGTCTTATGTAGCGTACCAACAGCAGCAAAACCAGAATGCCTTATTGCGACGAGTAGAGGTATATCTGCAAACATATCCTGAAAATATCTCATATGCTGCGGTGGCACGGACACTAGCATGTCATCCTGAACATCTAGCTGGCGATGTACGTATCCGTGAGTTGATTGATGATGCACGCTACCAAAAAGAGAGCAGACGTTCACAGCAACTATGGGAGCAAGTACAGACGACCGTTCTGCTCTGGCAAGCACAGGATATTCCTGTCACACAAAAAGCATTGATTGAGCATCTAGGGGTGTCCGTTGACGAGCTTAACCGCCATGACGCTGTGAGAGCGTTACTTGAAAATATATGGGCAGACCGTGAACAACAGTGGCAGGCTTATCTGGAGGATCTGACAGCACAGGCACAACAGTATGTACAGCAACGACAGGCAGATGGATTACCCGTTACACAGGAATTGATTGCATCTCATCTGGGAGTCAATACGGGTAAATTGGATAGCTACCCGGGCACACGCGCCATTTTTGATGCACTCAATATGCTCAAGCCTTCCAAAAAACAAGAGCGTGAATGTAAGCTGCTGACTCAGGTGGAAGGTGCAATTGAGGCTTTGCAAGTCGCTAATCTGCCTGTTCACCAGAAAGCCGTTGCTGCTTATCTTGGGCGCTCTCCCAAAGGTCTGAAGTACTACCCCCTTGTCCGCGAGCGCCTACAGGAGGTGATTCAAGCCAACCAAAACAGTTAACTTTTTCCGCGCTTATATTGGGAACGGGCACTTTTTCCGCGCTTACACTGGAACAAACCACACCTTGAGTGACTAAAATGTCGCTTTTTTGATCTGAAAGCGGCATTTTATTTCGCGCTTACATTGGAATCCACATGTCTGACACAACTGGCAAGCAGGTGGAAGTCATCCATCGTGAACAAGGTGATTTGCTTGACCAGTGGTGGACCCGTTATCGCACACTGCAAGACGAAGGACGTGCGGAGCGTGTCCCACCCTGGTCATCGGCGGCGGCGCGTTTTTGTACGAAGGCGCAGAAGGAATCTCAGGTCAATAAATTCATCGTCAAACACTACCCCAGAGATGCGATCATCCTGTCCTGCATCGGGATCAGAGCTGATGAATCTCCAGCGAGAAAGAACAAGCAAGTCGTACAAGCCTACACAAAATCGCCGACTGCACCGACGAAGAATCGGCATGTTTATCGCTGGTTGCCTATTCACGAGTTCAGTTTGTCTGATGTGTGGTCTACGCTCGGCTGGACGTTGGAGCGGTTAGAGGCGCTGCGTGCGGAGGTGAAGGCCACCGTCCAACCTGGCGATGTAAAAAAGCTCCATGCTGTTCTTGATCGATGG
>CAKZMO010000388.1 GCA_937128595.1 uncultured cyanobacterium
AGGGGGATCAGTCTTGTTCCAGCGTGTTGTCTAATACTTTTCAAACATCCTCTGAAGTCTATTGCACTAACCGGACTAATGCCACAAGCTACTTTCCGACCCTCAAGTGAAGCGGCCAGTAGATCGGCTTTGCTTCGTCAGGATTACCCCAAGCATGAAGGAGGCGATCGCTCACCTCATCCAAAGGATTGTTTCCAGTGGCTTCTAGGTAGTTTTGGCTGGCAGACCAAGTGAGCAGATAGCCACAGAGCTGTTCGAGAGTCCAACGAGTCTCCATCAAAAACGTCGGAGCATCAATTTCTGAAAAGGGAAATAGCAGAGTACGGTAGTGGTTTTCAACTAAATTGCGTTCTGGCGGCCAATAGGGATCGACCACCGTACGATAAAAGTAGTTGATTAGAGGATCAACGGCTTCTGAAACGGTCATCAGTTCATAGCACCAAAGCGCGACAATTCCTCCTGGCTTCACCACCCGCCGAACCTCTGCGTAAAAGGCATCGAGCGAAAACCAGTGGGCAGCCTGAGCCACCGTCACCAGGTCAATAGACCGATCTGCAAGTCCGCTGCGATCCGCCAAGGCTACTTGATAGGCTACGTGAGGATGACTGGGAGCTTGACGAATCTGAGTCGCACTGCCGTCTGTCGCCGTTACCTGAGGAAAGAATCGTGCCAGTTCTAGCGCGGCTTGCCCACTGCCCGTAGCGCAGTCCCACGCGCGATCGCATGACTGACAAAGCGATGCTAGATACTCAAACAGCTCACACGGATAGCGAGGACGATATTGAGCATAGTTCGACGATTGACGTGAAAAGTAGTCTTTGAAAGACATTGGCGAATGTAATGCGTGTCATTCGGATCATGAGTGAAGGCTTTCAGTCTTCACTTCTCAGATTCACAAATCCCGGATCTGTCGATTCAAAGATCCAAATACAAAACCCAAATTGATATTACGGTAACGTGAGATAACAAACGACTATAGCAATTCCATATTGCGAGGTTTATGGAGTCATCTACATCGGCTAAATCGGCTCAGGTTAACATCATTGAGCATCCCCTCATCCAGCACAAGCTGACATTGATGCGACGAGCGGAAACAAGCACGGCAAAATTTCGGGCGCTTTTACATGAAGTGAGTATGCTTCTAGCCTATGAAGTGACTCGCGATCTGCCCATCAAGCTAGAGTCTATTAACACGCCCATGACTTCGATGATGGCTCCGGTCTTGGCTCCTGACAAGAAACTCGTCGTGGTCTCGATCATGAGAGCCGGACAGGGCATTCTCGACGGTATTTTAGAACTCATGCCCTCGGCACGGGTGGGACATATTGGGCTGTATCGTGATCCCAGTACGCTAACGGTGATTGAGTACTACTTTAAGCTGCCCCACGATGTTGGCGATCGCGACATGATTGTGGTTGACCCAATGCTGGCCACTGGCAACACCGCCGTTGCAGCCGTTAATCGACTGCGCCATGCCGAACCTCGCTCCATCAAGTTCCTCTGTTTGTTAGCGGCTCCAGAAGGCATTCAGCATTTCCGAGACATCCATCCTGATGTGCCTATCTATACCGCTGCGATTGACGAGAAGCTCGATTCCCACGGCTATATCTTGCCTGGGCTAGGTGATGCGGGCGATCGCCTCTTTGGCACAAAATAAACGGTCTTAAACGACAGGGGCATAGCGGCGCTATGCCCCTACAGTCCTGACTTCTGATCAATTAATCCACCGCCCAACAATACATCACCGTCGTACCAGACGGCTGCCTGCCCAGGTGTTACACCAAACTGTGGTTCGTCAAAAACGATGCGTGCCTGAGTTGCCTCAGCCTCTGGAACGGGAATGATCGTGGCTGAAACGGCTGGAGTGCGATAACGCACGCGCACCTGTGCCCGAATGGGTTCGTTGGGGGGTGCGATCGACACCCAGTTGATGCGGCTGACAGTGCATTCGGGGTCATGAACGCTGTCGCGATCGCCCACAATCACCTGATTTCGGCCAACATCAATGCTGACCACATAGAGTGGATGGGCGGCTGCAATGCCTAACCCTTTCCGCTGACCGATGGTGTAGTTGTGAATGCCGTTGTGCTGCCCCAGCACCTGTCCCGACTGATTCACAATATCGCCCGGTTTCGGAGCTAAATATTGGCTCAAAAAGTCACCCATGGAGCCGTGAGCTTCGACTAAGCAAAGATCCTGACTTTCCGGCTTCTCTGCTGTGTGTAGCCCAAACTCAGCCGCAACTTTTCGCGTTTCCTCTTTAGTCTGTTCACCTAGCGGAAACACCACATGGGCTAGCACAGGCTGCGTTAGATCATACAGAAAATAAGACTGGTCTTTTTGCTGATCGACTGCCCGCAGCAGCTCATATCGCTCCGTTTCCGGATTGAAGCGAACACGGGCATAGTGACCTGTTGCGATGCGGTCGATCCCCAATTCTTTTTTGGCATAGGCCATCATTGGGCCAAACTTGACGGCTCGATTGCACTGAGAGCAGGGCAGTGGTGTCATTCCCTGACCATATCCGCTGACGAGATAATCTACAATCTGCTGCTGAAACAGATCGCGACTATCGACAATGTGGTGAGGCACTCCCATCTCTTCACAGAGCTGAGCCGCATCAACCATGCCTTCTGAACAGCACTGTCCCTTGCCTTTCATCAGCCACAGGGTAAGACCCACGACCTCGTAGCCCTGGTGATGCAATAGGGCTGCCGCTGCTGAGCTGTCAACCCCACCTGACAGACCCACCACTACTTTTTGTTTGACTTTGGTATTCAGACTAACCATCAAAACTGTGTTATCAAAATCGAGATGAAGAGAGTTAAAGAGATGCGGAATTACTAACGGTAATTTGCCATTCCAGGTTAGCATTTACGGTCAAAGGAGAGGCGCATTGATAAGCCTCCATTTGCAAATCGTCTTCAACAGTACCTGAGCTGTGTGTGTTATGGCTCCTCTTGATTTTTCCGACCGTCATTTCGCTGGAAACGCGATTCGGCAAGTTCTAACTTGTCCGATGTCGAGTCAATCTGTTAAGCGATCGCCAGCATCATCCCATATGCTAGCCCTTTCCGGCAGGGCAGCCCAGAAAAGTAAGCGGATTGCGGGAAGGGCGATCGCCCTTTCGGTCATGGGGATGGCGATCGCAGGCACAGCCATCAGCGGATTCTTCTCAGCCGCCGCTGCCCAGGAATCGGATGATTCAATGGTGCAACGTCAGCCCATGCTCATCGCTCAGCAACTGATTGACGGACTCCCGCCACCGCCGCCTTTTACCCCCAGCGATCTCTCCTCGTTCCCTGCTCCACCAGGGGTAGGGAGTGGGCCAGATGCGGGAAGTGACCTGTTTATGGTCTATGTCAATGGCAGCAGCCCTCTGTTATTGGAGCAGGTGCGGCAAGTACAGCCCGACGCTCTCATTCAAGAATACGAAGGGCAGCCGATTATTTTAGTGGGAGCTTACGACAGCTCAAGCCGCGCAGAGCAGCAGATTGCAGCTCTCGAAAATCAGGGCATCAGTGCGACGGTCACATCTGTGCCCAATCTGGTGTTTGAACCGCAAATACCAGCCAACTCAGGGTTTGCAGCTATTCCCGATCTGCCGCCAGCCGCCGAAAACACGCGAATTGATCCCACCCTGCCAGCAGCAACTTTGCCTCCGGCGGTTCAGCCAGCTCAAACTTTATCTTCTCCATCTTCTCCATCTGCGGCTCTACCTGCGGCTACGGTTTCAGCGACTCCTCCGGGGCGAGAAATCGAGTTCAATACGGTGCCTAGACCTGCGGCTTCATCTGTGCCTGCGCCTTCCACCACCAGAGTGGCGCGAGTCGAAGCGACAACCAGTGACAGCTCTTACTACATCGTTATTCCTGGTGACTCTGACGAACTGCCGTCGGTGCGAGAACAGATTCTGATGTTGGGAGCCCGTCAAGACGCCGTTTCTCAGAGAGAAGAACCGCTCGGCCCTCATGTTCTCGTTGGGCCATTTGTCGATCGCCAATCGGCCTCTCGCTGGAATCGATTTTTGCGCGGCTTTGGCATGAATGCTCGGGTGTATTATCGACGGTAGAGTCCGCAAGCACTAGAAAACCTAAGGACTCAGGCTATACGTCGAGGAATCCCATGAGTCAATGTGCATGGAATACTGCTATGCGATCGCCCTTCATCGATGGCTGCGCTGTGACTGCTGAGCAGATGCAAGCTATCGAGTCGCGGATCTTCGACGCCGGAATGCCCGTAGCGGCACTGATGGACAAAGTAGCCGGACTGATTGCCCGTCGGATTCAGACCCTCTATCCGGTCACATCGTATGCGCGAGTTTTGGTGTTGGTTGGGCCAGGGCACAACGGCGGTGATGCCTTAGTGGTCGCAAGAGAGCTGCACGAGCAGGGCTATCAGGTCGCCCGCTGCTACCCGATTTCGAAACTCAAACCGCTGACCCAATCTCACAACGACTATGCCGATCATCTCGGCATTCCGCAGCTTCCATCTGAGGCGATTGAGTCTGAATCGCAAGACTGGGATCTGGTGATAGATGGACTGTTTGGGTTCGGCCTGACTCGTCCAATTGAAGGAGCGATCGCCTCTCTCGTAGATACTGTAAATGCTCATCCTGCTCCAATCGTGAGCATCGATTTGCCGTCGGGACTCGATACCGACACAGGCTCAATTTTGGGGACAGCGATTCGAGCGACTCATACGCTGTGCTTAGGATTATGGAAGCGATCGCTCTTACAGGATTCTTCTCTGGATGTCGTGGGACAGCCAGAGCTGATTGATTTTGGCTTGCCGCTGTCTGACATGCAAGCAGTCGTGGGCGAAGACCCGAAATGTCAGCGACTCACACAGGCGCTAGCGTTGGCGGCACTGCCTCTACCCCGCAAACCTGATACCTACAAGTATAAAGAAGGCCATTTGCTGCTGGTTTGTGGGTCGGCTCAGTATATGGGAGCGGCGATTTTAGCAGCTCGTTCGGCTCGTGCTAGCGGGGTTGGAATGCTTTCGGTTGCGGTTCCCAAAACCCTGAAGCCGATTCTGGTGGCGCACTTGCCCGATGGATTGGTGATCGACTGCCCCGAAGATGAAACTGGGGCGATCGCTCACTTTCCCGAATCTCTAGACCTCAGCCGCTACAGTGCGATTGCTTGCGGGCCAGGGCTGACGCTTCATGCAGAGCTTGTGGTGCGGCTGCTTCTCGATAGGGATGTGCCTCTCTTGCTCGATGCGGATGGACTCAATGTTCTCGCGGGTCTCGACACGATTGCGACTCTACAGCGGCGGCGATCGCCTACGGTTCTGACGCCTCATGTTGGTGAGTTTCGCAGGTTGTTTCCAAATATGGAGGGAAGAAGGCAGGAGGCAGGAGGCAGGAGAGGGAAGGCGAGCGATCGCCTCAGTCAGGCTCAAATGGCGGCTCAGAAAAGTCAGGCTCTTGTTATTTTGAAGGGAGCGCAAACGGTGATTGCGGCTCCTGATGGGCATCTTTGGGTTAATCCTCATAGCACTCCAGCTTTGGCGCGGGGCGGCAGCGGCGATGTGCTGACGGGACTGCTGGGAGGACTGCTTGCCCAGAACATCACTCACCAGCAAACCGCGACGAAGTCTGGAGAGAGTTGTGATGCGATGAATGCGGCGATTTCTGCGGCTCAAGCGGCGGTGTGGTGGCACGCCCAGAGTGCGATCTCTGCGGCTCACCAACTAACGGAATTGGGGGTAGATGCCTCAAGCCTGGTTGATTTTCTCAGCCCCACCCTTGAGAACTTTCTCCGGATGAGAGCCGCAGATACAGCGTAAATACAGCGTAAATACCGTGTAAATGCCATAGTGGGCAAAGCAACCCGTATCTCTCGCACGACTGAGCATGGACACTCTCACTCAACTTCGAACTGGACAGCTTATCGGAGCCCAGCGACTCAACTTGTCTGGTGACTTTACAGAGTTTCCGACTGAAATCTTTGACCTGGCGGACTCTCTAGAAATTCTCGACCTATCAAACAATCAGCTCACGTCGCTCCCCGGTGACCTTGGACGCCTCCGACACCTCAGAATTCTTTTTTGTAACAACAATCAGTTTGAAGAATTGCCTCCGGTGCTGTCTCAGTGTCCGAACTTGTCCATGGCGAGTTTCAAAGCCAACCATATCAAAACCGTGCCGGAAGAAGCGCTGTTACCGACGTTGCGCTGGTTGGTGCTGACGGATAATCAGCTCGAAGTTCTTCCCGCAAAAATGGGTCAACTTCCCCGACTGCAAAAGCTAATGCTGGCTGGAAATCGACTGCGATCGCTCCCCGAAAGCATGGCAGCCTGTCACAATCTTGAACTGATCCGACTAGCTGCTAATCAGCTCGAAACCTTGCCGTCCTGGTTGTTCAACCTGCCGCGACTTTCGTGGATTGCCTATGGAGGTAATCCGTTATGTCATCAGCCTGAATTCACAGGAAAATCTACTGCTTCAAATCAGAGCATTTCCTCCTCAACACCGCTGCTCGAAATTGACTGGCTAGAGCTATCTGTCGGAGAAGTGCTGGGGCAAGGGGCCTCGGGGATTATCTATAGAGCTGTCTGGACTCCGCCGAGTGGAGAGTCCCAGACGGTTGCGGTCAAAATTTTTAAGGGCGCGATGACTAGCGATGGGTTACCAGATGAAGAAATGCAGACCTGCATTGCGGCTGGAACTCACGAAAATCTGGTGAATGTCCTGG
Organism: uncultured cyanobacterium; assembly: GCA_937128595.1. Classification (GTDB taxonomy): domain Bacteria; phylum Cyanobacteriota; class Cyanobacteriia; order CAKZMO01; family CAKZMO01; genus CAKZMO01. Next base: position 6,705 of record CAKZMO010000388.1, read on the forward strand.
GAGAAGTCGTCCACCATCCTGAGCAAAAGCAAGGACTCGTATTTTCCTTCATTCCTGCAAACTACACAAATTTGGGCAATCCTCCCAGTCTCAGTACTTGCACCCGCGACACCTACGCCGAAGAAACTTCATTTTCCCTTCCTGTGCTGCTGCGTATCGCTAAGGGAATCGCCGCCGCCGCAACCCATCTCCACCGCCGAGGCATTTTGCATGGCGATCTCTATGCCCACAACATTTTGATTGATGAGTCAGGACATCCTTTGTTAGGAGACTTTGGTGCGGCCTCTCGATATAACGCGGCCAATGTGAACCTAGGGAAAATATTGGAGGCTGTTGAAGTACGGGCCTTTGGATGCTTACTCGAAGATTTGCTCAATCGCTGTCCCAATCAAACGGATGCGGCCTATACTCAACTGCGTCAGCTTCAGCACAATTGCATGGTCTCCATTCCTGAGCAGCGTCCCTGTTTCGAGGCGATCGCCACTACTCTCAAATCTATCTAATTTTTCTAAACCAAACAACGCCCCAGCCAGTCAGCGTATTCACTTCAATTCTTCATCGAACCGAGCAAGCTCTAATACAAATCCAGGCAGCACTGATTCATCCGAAAGCTCGGTAGGGAGCGACTGTACTTCTCGTTCCTTCCCTTCCCGATAAATTTCTACCTGCTGATCATGGAGATTGATTAACCAGCCAAGCCTCACACCACTGTTCATGTACTCCTGCATTTTCTCCTGAAGAGCAGAAAGGGAATCAGTACGGGAGCGCAACTCAATCACAAAGTCAGGGGCTAGGGGCGGAAACTTCTGACGCTGTTCTGGAGTGAGGCTCTGCCACCGGGACATCTCCACCCAAGCCACATCGGGAGAGCGATCGCCCCCTCCGGGTAGCTTAAACAAGGTTGATGAGCTGAAGACTTTCCCCAGCTTGGTGCGCTTGTTCCATAGATAAAGCTCACCTCCGAGTTGCAGTTCCCAGCTACCGCTTTCTCCTCCAACGGGTGACATGAGTATTAAGGCTCCTTGAGCATCCCGTTCAACGACTAAATCTGGGTTGTCGATACAAAGCTGGTAAAACTGGTCATCACTGAGATGGACATGCTTCAAATCAATTTTGAGCGGCAACGTTAGGGAAGTCATGGCGATCGATGAGAGAAGTTGGGCATTGACCAGGAGCTAAAACCATTATTGCATCTGGTTTTGGAAAGAGAGCGACCGCCCTAGCCGTCCCCTTATGATCAAGCAACATTTCCTTTAATTTCAGCGGAGAAGGGTTTACATGCTATATTTCGCTGTGCCATTTGGGTTGAAGCTAGGGATGTCTACTGGCTTCTTTGGATTGAATCTCAACATCCTTTTAGTCATGTTTTAGTAACGTTGCTTGTCGGGTTTTGCGACCCATTCTTTAAAGGCTTCGACCGCTTCATCAACCATGTAGGGATTCATAGCGAGATCTCGTTCAGCAGGAGATTTTGCAACTTGCTCATAGAGAGAAGAACTATTGAAACCAAACTGATCTGCTGTTTCCTTGCTGTTGCCGTAGTAAACGACATCAAGCTTGGCCCAGAATACGGCTCCCATGCACATGGGGCACGGCTCGCAACTGGTGTAGAGTTCACAACCGTCCAAAGTCCAGCTCTGTAATTGCTGACAGGCATCCTGAATCGCCAGCATCTCTGCATGGGCGGTGGGATCATTCGTGGATGTAACTTTATTCTGTCCACGCCCAATGACCTGCCCATCTTTGACCACAACCGCTCCATATGGCCCCCCCTTGTTAGACCGGATTGCATCGAAGGAGAGAGCGATCGCCTCTTCCATAAATTTAGGATCGGGCATAAATTTAGGATCGGGCATAAATTTAGGATCAGGAGTGCTGGAGTCGGAGGCAAAGTTCGGCTGGCCCATGTGATTCTTCTCGCTGTGTTTTTCCAATAACTCTCAGTAGTCTATATCGCTTTATGACAGCGATTCCAAGCCCACGACTCTAAGTTTAGAGTCCGTTGTTTTGGGCAAGCGACAATTGACGGGAGCCTCAGCCAAACCACTCGACTTTAGACTGGATGGGCGATCGCGAACTGTCTTTAGCAGGCGTATCACTGTAGCCCAGATACAGATAGCCAAAGCAGCGATCGCGCTCCTCTAGTCCCAAAAAGTCCTTTAGTTCTTCGGTGTAGGTTACCCCGCCTGAACCCCAGAATGAGCAAACCCCGTAAGCAGTAGCCGTCAACGCCATGTTCTGTACACTGCAGGCGATCGCCTCAATCTCTTCGACCTCGGGCAGCTTTTCAGACTGCTGCCGTTTCATACAGATCACAATGACGTGAGATGCGCTCAGCACGTTGGTTTTCATCCGCTTGTATTTGTCCGCCTTAAAGCTAGACTCGGGCGTCAGCTTCTTGTAGAGATCGGCTTGAAAATTAGCGAGCGTGTGCAGTCCTTCCCCTGTAAACACCTTGAATCGCCAGGGCTGAGTCAAGCCGTGGGTAGGTGCCCAGTTCGCATTTTCGAGAATTTGCCAAACAATTTCATCCTCAATTTTCTCACCGTTGAGGCAACGCGGTTTGGTTGAACGACGGTTGCGAATGACCCAGTTCACGTCCTCAGGGTCTACCGCCTTTCGTTCTGAATCTTCAGATAGGGACGAGACAGAAGTTGAGTCGAGCTTAAGCGTATCTGACATAGTTTTAGCAGACGACTTCAGCGTCAGGGATGTTATAGAGCGGCGGCCAGAGCTTCAGCCTGGGGCTGAGGAATTTTGTAAGAAAAGAAGTCGTGAGCCATGATGGTGTTTGGAAAGATGGCACGGGCTTCGGTCAACAAATCGTCTAGTACAATTGCGTTGTTCGGAGCATAGCGAGGACTGAAGTGCGTCATGATGAGCTTCTGCACCCCTGCACTCAGCGCGACTTGAGCTGCCATTGTCGATGTGGAATGGAGTCGTTGATAGGCCAGATCTGCATCATGGTGAGAAAAGGTGGCTTCGTGAACCAGTGCAGTAGCGTCTTGGGCTAGCTCAACCGCTTCGTCACAAAAAATAGTATCGGTGCAGTAAACAAACTTGCGTCCGATCTGAGTCGGGCCACACAGGTCAACGCCGCGAATCCGGCGACCATCAGGCAGTTCCACCACTTCACCTTGCTTTAGCCGTCCATACAGGGGGCCGGGGGGAATACCGAGAGATTGAGCCTTCTTGACGTTGAAATGTCCTGGTTTGTCGCGTTCGATGATGCGATAGCCAAACGCGGGGAGTCGATGGGTCAAGGGCGCACAGTGAACAGAAAAGTCATCGTCCTGACACACCAACCCAGGCTCCACCGTGTGAACTTTGACCGGGTAAGAAAAATGAGTTTGAGAATAGCGGCTACAGGCTTTCAGGTAATCTTCAAGCTTAGGTGGGCCATAGATATCGATGCGGCTAGGATTGCCCGCTAATCCGCAGCTTGCTAGCAATCCCATCAGCCCATAAATATGGTCGCCGTGCATGTGAGTGACAAAAATGCGGGTGATTTGGCTAATTTTCAAATCGCTTCGCAAAATCTGATGCTGAGTGCCTTCCCCACAGTCAAACAGCCAGACTTCAGAACGCTGGGGCAACCGCAGGGCAATGCTAGACACATTGCGCGATCGCGTCGGCACTCCTGAACTGGTTCCTAAAAACGTAATCTGCACAGTTGAATTGTCCTGAATGGCGTCTGTCTTTCTTTCAACCTATGGTGACACATTCTAGAGGAGGTGAAGCGACTGATGACTGGCGCTGATCCATAGAGCCACGTCGAAGATGATTGATTGTTGAGATGGCTGATGTTGAGATGACTGATACAGTGTGGAGAGCGATCGCTCTTAATCCCACTCGAACGGCATGGCTCGATGAAGAAACCCCGTGCGCCCATGAACCGCTCATTGGAGTTGACGGATGGCGATCGCCATCGGCTACAGCAGCGGTTAATCCAGTTGCACTCTGATGAAACTCTGACCGAGTGGCGCAGCGGTACGATTCAGGGAGATGCTTTGCAACTAGCTCAGTGCCTGCCGCCTGCGAGCGTTGATTTGCTGATACTCGACCCGCCCTACAACCTTGATAAAACCTTTGGAGGACAGCGGTTTTCCAAGCGTTCAGTCGATGACTATAGCGATTGGCTCAATCAGCAGCTAAAAGTCTTCAAACCTTTGCTTAAATCGACAGCTTCTCTCTATATCTGCGGAGATTGGCTGACCTCTGTTTCAATCTTTACCGTGGCATCGGCTCACTTCATCGTACGCAATCGCATTACTTGGGAACGAGAAAAAGGACGGGGAGCAAAGTCAAATTGGAAAAATGCTAGCGAAGACATTTGGTTTTGCACCGTTTCCAATCGCTACACCTTCAACGTTGAGACGGTGAAGCTGCGTCGCCGGGTACTCGCACCCTATCGCAACACAGATCAGACCCCACGGGATTGGGATTTGACCCAGAACGGCAAGTTTCGTGACACGCACCCATCCAACCTGTGGACAGACATTACCGTCCCTTTTTGGTCGATGTCTGAAAACACCCTTCACCCGACCCAAAAGAGCGAAAAGCTAATAGCAAAGCTGGTGCTGGCCAGCACCAATCCGGGCGATCGCGTCTTTGATCCCTATTTGGGCAGCGGCACTACATCAGTCGTGTGCAAAAAGCTAGGACGGCAGTTTTTGGGAATCGAGATGAATGAAGAATATTGCTTGCTGGCAGAAAAGCGATTGGAACTGGCTGAAGCAAGCCCTGACATTCAAGGATTTGCTGATGGCGTGTTTTGGGAGCGCAATACGCGATCGGTTCAAAAAGCAGGGGGAGAGAAATCGCCGTAACAGGAATCAGCATTGTCGAATAGCCATCAGATAACTGGCGATCGCGACTCTTCCTCATGAAAACTTCCGTGCCGATATTGCAGATTAGTCCAGAAGTTGAAGCTCGTTCGGGAAGTTTAAACATAGGCACAGGACGAATTCAGAGAACTGATGCGCTGAGCCTGCGTTTTTATTTCACCGTATGAGTTCATGAAAATTGTCGAGCAGAGTTCTGATCGCCTTGTTCTGCAACTGCGTCCCTGGATTATCTGGATTTTTTCAGCATTGTTTATCGGCTTCGGCCTCGTGCCTATCTTCTCAACCTCGAAGCGAGAGCTGATCTGCGATCGCACACCGACGCCTGGTCAATGCGAACTCCATAGCCACCAGCTTTTCAGCAGTTCTAAGCTCAATACATTTCAACTCTCAGCAGTCCAGCGTGCCCGTTTGGAGTCTAAGCGGGATAGCGAGGGCGACTCCCTCTATCGTGTTGTCTTGCTGACCGACCAGGGTTCAGTTCCGTTTACCTCGATCTACAGCTCAGGGCGATCGCAATATCGTCATTATGTTGCTGTGATTAACGCCTTCTTGCAAAACCCCGAGCAGAGGTCACTTTACGTCGAGTACAACGATCATTGGAGCCTGTTGATAGTTACATTGATCTCTAGCGGAACGGGAATCGTTTTGCTGGTTTTCATGGGAGAGATCGTCACCTGTGATTTCGACCGTCTATCTGGAACACTGCACATTGCCCGTCGAGGACTGTTTGGCACCCGCACACAAAAGCACTCTCTTGATGAGGTTTCTGACGTGGTGGTTCGAGCCAGTCCGGGCAGCGATGGCGGCGGCACCTATCGAATTTGCTTCATTTTTAGGGAAGAAGAAGTACCCGTAACGGCTTATTACAGCACAGGGCGAAAGGAGAAGTGGAAGACGGTTGAACTGATTCGCCAATTTTTGCCTATTGTTAAATCCTGAGATTGACTCTTATTATTCGTGGCTATAGTGCTACGCGCTGATATAAAACCAATAGTTGATGGAGAAGCCGCGCGGT
>CAKZMO010000389.1 GCA_937128595.1 uncultured cyanobacterium
GTGCGTGGATGGCGGTGCAAGACCAGCCCCACGAAAAGTTTGTATTCCCTGAGGAGGTTCTACCACGTGGTAACGCTCTCTAATAATTCTTCAATGATGCTGGGCGGGCGCGACCAGGAATCTACTGGTTTTGCCTGGTGGTCAGGTAATGCTCGACTCATCAACCTTTCTGGTAAGTTGCTGGGCGCTCACGTTGCTCACGCTGGTCTGATCGTATTTTGGGCGGGAGCAATGACTTTGTTTGAAGTCGCTCACTTCACGCCCGAAAAGCCTATGTATGAGCAGGGCTTGATCCTTTTGCCTCACTTGGCAACTTTGGGCTGGGGCGTAGGTCCTGGCGGTGAAGTGGTTAACACTTTCCCCTACTTTGTAGTCGGTGTACTTCACCTCATCTCATCTGCTGTTCTAGGTCTGGGCGGTATTTATCACGCTGTGCGTGGCCCCGAGACCCTAGAAGAATATTCTTCCTTCTTCGGTTACGACTGGAAGGACAAGAATAAGATGACGACTATCATCGGCATTCACCTGACTCTGCTGGGTGGTGGAGCTTTCCTCTTGGTGCTGAAGGCAATGTTCTTCGGCGGTGTCTACGACACTTGGGCTCCTGGTGGTGGAGATGTTCGGGTTATTACTAATCCAACGCTAAACCCAGCCGTTATCTTTGGCTATTTAACCGCTTCTCCTTTTGGTGGAACGGGTTGGATCATTGGTGTCGACAACATGGAAGACATCATTGGTGGTCACATCTGGGTCGGACTGATCTGCATTGCTGGCGGAGTTTGGCACATCTTGACCAAGCCATTTGCGTGGGCTCGCCGTGCATTTGTATGGTCTGGTGAAGCTTACTTGTCTTACAGCTTGGGTGCTCTGTCTCTGATGGGCTTCATCGCAGCTGCGATGGTGTGGTTCAACAACACTGCATACCCTAGCGAGTTCTATGGGCCAACTAGCTCAGAAGCATCTCAGGCGCAAGCTTTCACCTTCCTAGTTCGCGACCAGCGACTTGGAGCTAATGTTGGAACGACTCAAGGTCCAACAGGTCTAGGTAAGTATCTGATGCGATCGCCAACTGGCGAGATCATCTTTGGTGGTGAGACCATGCGCTTTTGGGACTTCCAAGGTCCTTGGTTAGAGCCTCTCCGTGGTCCCAACGGTTTGGATCTAGACAAGATTCAGAACGACATTCAGCCTTGGCAGATTCGTCGTTCAGCTGAGTACATGACTCACGCTCCTCTAGCGTCTATCAACTCTGTTGGTGGCGTCATCACTGAGCCTAACTCTATTAACTACGTGAGTTTGCGCCAGTGGTTGGCAGCTTCTCACTTCATCTTGGCCTTCTTCTTCTTGATCGGGCACCTGTGGCACGCAGGTCGTGCTCGTGCTGCGGAAGCTGGCTTTGAGAAGGGCATCAACCGTGAAACTGAAGCTGTATTGTCAATGCCTGACCTTGACTAGATCACAGTTATGAATCGAGTTGAGTTTTAACAGTTCAATCCGGTTCTATCTACAGCTTTTGGGGGCTTCTTTTGGAGGCCCCCTTTTTAATGAAATTTTTGTTGCACAAATTCCTATCGATCCTCGGTCGTTGAACCTAGGTACTCATCTGAACGCCTATAGGGAAAAGCTTCTCTGGAACTGAAACAATCAACTCGGATTCGACAGAAATCAGTTAGCCGTTGAAGCGAACTCTTCTTTGTCGGCGACGACTCATTAGAAATTGCACGCCATTGTCTAGAGTTTGCGATCGCAAATCTCTAAAACTGTGAAAAGATGAACGAGGTTGAAAACATTCTTCAACTTCTCACCCGATAATTTACTGCATATATTCAAGAGGTCTATGGCAGACAAGACGTATACCGTTGAGATTCATCATCAAGGCAAGCCGTACACCTTTCAGGTTGGCGAAGATGAACTGATTCTCGAAGTAGCACTCAGTCAAGGCGTTGAGCTTCCCTACTCCTGTAGTGCTGGAGTATGCACCACCTGTGCTGGCAAAATTCTCAAAGGTCAGGTCGACCAAGGTGATGCAGCGGGTATTGGCAGCGAGCTGAAAGATAAAGGGTACGTGCTTCTCTGTAGTGCTCGTCCCCGTTCCGATTTAGTGATTGAATCAGAACAAGAAGAGACTGTTTACCAGATTCAGTTTGGTCAATCCTAAAACTGCGCTATGACTGATTCCCAAAACGCTCCGTTGGATGCAGTGAGCGATCGCCATGTCTCTGACAAACCAACGTTAGATATGGATACCCTCTTCGTGACTTTAACGCTGCCTATTCCTGAACACTCAGGGCAGCTTCGGAGTCAGGTCGAATCCGCTCTACGATCGCACGGTCATCCTTTGCGATGGGCTATTACTCGGATTGATCAACAAAACGCATTTCCTGCGATCGCCCATGTAGAGGCAATTGTGACTCAACCTCGGTGATTGACTCAAACGGCTAAAGCAATCCTTTCCTCCTTTGTCGAAAATTCAACCGTCATGGATACTTCTGGTTCAGTTGCGCCTCCGCCCTACACTGTTGTCCTCATCGTGCCTACCGGAGTTGGAGCTGCCATTGGAGGGTATGCAGGAGATGCATTGCCCGTCGCTCGGGCGATCGCCCAGGTTGCCGATCGGCTGATCACTCACCCCAATGTGATGAATGCGGCTCAGCTTTACTGGCCTCTACCCAACAGCCTGTACGTCGAAGGCTATGGACTCGATCAATTTGCATCGGGAGCATGGGGGCTACGCCCCGTTCGACAGAATCGTATTGGGTTAGTACTTGACCAAGCTATTGAACCTGATCTGCGGCTGCGACATTTACAAGCCGCAGATGCGACCCGCGCCGCTTTGGGTCTCACACTCACTGATTATGTCGTCACCGATCAGCCTCTTGGAGTAGAGTTGCGAACCTCTGATTCGGGAGCCTCTTGGGGTACGATTCAAAACTCAGGAAGCTTATTGAGAGCAGCAGAACGTTTAATCACCGAAGCTGGCGCAGAAGCGATCGCCGTAGTTGCTCGATTTCCGGATGATGAAGACAGTGAAGTTTTGCAAGACTATCGCCATGGCAAAGGCGTTGACCCTCTTGCGGGTGCAGAGGCGGTCATCAGCCATCTGATTGTGCGTACCTTCCAAATTCCGTGCGCCCATGCGCCCGCATTGATGCCGCTTCCCCCCGATCCTGATGTGTCGCCCCGGTCAGCAGCAGAAGAGTTAGGATACACATTTTTGCCTTGTGTTTTAGTTGGATTGAGTCGCGCACCCCAGTTTGTCACCCGTTCGGCGATCGCCAATTTTGCTGACATTTGGGCACATCAAGTTGATGCTGTGGTGGTTCCAGCAACGGCCTGTGGCGGCAGTGCAACGCTGAGCTTCAGCCAATCTCCGACTCAAGTCATCACCGTCGCTGAGAACCAGACTCGTATACAGGTTGCGGCTCCACAGCTTCAGATGTCGAACCTACAGGTACAATCGTATGTAGAGGCGTTAGGCGTTTTGGTTGCGCACAAAGCAGGTATTAATCTATCGTCTCTCAGAGCGACGTCGAAGGTACTAACTTCGCTACCTTCTGCCAACCAGTCGCTTCTATCTCAGTTAATTTGAAGCGATCGCTCTCTCTTTAGCTCTCGCCTCCAGCTTGACCTTTGCCAGGTGCCACTCCAATATCGTGAGTCATTCTTCTTCTCCAGACCCTATCCCTGAAGCGCTGTCCCGATTTCAAATCCTTTCTGCCATGCTAGTCACCGCCGTGATTTTGGCGGTAATTGCTCGAATCTGGATGATTTTCGACCCTGGGTTGCTGTTGCCACTCAACCCAAGTCTTGCCGCTCTGGGCTGGGGCATCGTAACGGGCTTAGCCATCACAGCCATGAGCAGTGTTGTGTATCGCCTCTGGCCACGCTATCGTCGCAGTGCAGATACGTATCTAGAAATGGTATTGCGTCCGCTGGTCTGGCCGGACTTGATTTGGTTGGGGCTGCTGCCTGGGCTGAGTGAAGAACTTTTGTTCAGAGGCGTCTTGCTTCCTGCTATAGGCTTAGGAGTCGGAGGAGTTTTGATTTCCAGTCTTTGCTTTGGAGTGCTGCACTATAGCGGCTCCCAAAACTGGCCTTACATCGTTTGGGCTACGATTATTGGCGGGGTGCTGGGCGCTAGTGCCTTACTGACAGGGAGTTTGCTGGTTCCTGTAGTTGCTCACATCACCACCAATTTTGTATCCAGCTGCTTATGGAAGTTTCGGGAGCAGCAGGCTCCATCTTAGCCACTCGTTGCAAGGCTTACTAAGAGTCAGAATCCCTGGTCAGCCTGCGCCATAGCTCAATTGCCTCTTCGCGCGATCGGCCCATGCCGTCGTTGTAGAGCCGCCAAAACTCACCCCACCAGTTTTCGGGTTCCTCGTGATCTCCTTCATATTCAGTAGGACGTCCTGTTGCCCCATCGACGACCAGGCTACCGACATAATCGGCTTCAGAATAAACCCGCGCAATTTGCTGACGAATAGCTTGCACGTCTTGTTCTGAAATCACGCCATTGCTAGTGGCTTTGTAAAACTGAACCGTTGCGCGAATTGGAAAGTTAGGATCTCGCTCGATCTCCAGCCCATCAATTTCAGTGAACGGCCCCTCGACTTCTCCATGTCCAATCACTGCCTCCTCAACATTGCTGCGTTGGGTACTCAGTTCCGCAGTAGGAGCCATCATGACGCTGTCTTCCGCCATGCCAAAAGACATCGGATTTTTCTGACGCAGCGGCACTTGAATCAGCAATACCATGTTGAGACCTTCCCCAGCGACGCGATCGCCATCATCCGATAAACCTTCGTCAGGAGTCTCCTCACGACCGGAATTTTCACCTGCCAAAAAGTCGCTGACGCGCTGTCCCGTTAGGCTAGCGCGATCGCCATTCTGATTGAAAAATAGGCGCTGTCCCCAAGTTTGCCCAGCATCGAAAGCATCCCGCTGATTGTCAATAACGGTGACGCTGGTGCCTTCGCGAGTCACCAGAAGAGTCAAAACCGCTGGATCTCCTGGATAGGATTGGTAGTTGAACAGTACCGGGTTGAATTCTGCCATTCCAGCTTGAGGGACGGGTAAAAAACACGCCTGAGCGCTCACCAAAACATGGGTATCTCGATCCGCGAGAAGAGAAGTTTCGCGGCCTGCCCACGACTCTGGCTCGCTCAAATACTGTCGCAGATTCCCTAACACTTCTCCCAAAGAAACAGAGCGCAAATCCTCGCCCTGAGCATTGCCCACTGGCACGAAAAACTCGTCGATGGGAACATCAGCCGTCTGATCGGTAAAGTTGGGATAGCGGATCACAGGCATCAGATGCAGTGCATAATCGCCCGTATCAGGATTTTGCTGCTGCACTTGAATAGTCATATCGCTGATGTTTGGCCCAACAGCAGAGTTGTCGTAGCGCCCGGTATCTTCCCAAGTGACATTGAGAATGTCCAGCCCGTATTGATCGACCAATTGCTGAGCAGCCTCGTCGTAAACCATGCCCGTTGTTTGCTGAATCACCTGACGATAGGTGGAATATTCAGATTGACTTGATGGTGTTGGGCGATCGCCAGATTCTAAGTCCGCCGCGTTCGAATCACCATTGGAATGAGAATCACTATCTGAAGCCGACGACGGGCTAGAACTTTCCCCAAACGAAATGCTCGCCACTTGCTGAGAATCCTCGGCTACAGAACTAGCGATCGCGGTTGGAGTCATTCCTACAGTCGCACCCCATAGACCAATCGAAGCCGAAAGAGTGAGCCAGAGAGATGTTCGATTCAGCATGGGTCAGTGCTCCGTTGAACTGCGACAGCCACAGGCTTGATTACCCTTCAACTCTAGGCGATCGCATCCGGAGATTCGGAGGAGGTTTCAGTTTTTGATACGCTCTATTCCAGGCACTTTGACGGGACGAGTCAACACAAACATTTTGCGGCAAAGTTTTCTAAAAAAGTTTTCTAAAAATGTTGAAACCCTTGAGTCAGACTTAGGATCTGTTCCTGGCACTGGCCTCTAGCATCTCTCAGCACCACATGAGATTCGTCGGTGATGTAACCGATAATTGCTGCACCTGACTCCAAATGATTCACTAGCAGCTGCCCCAAATCTTCTGGCAGACACAACACTAGCTCAAAATCTTCGCCGCCATAAAGCGCCCACTGCATCACCTGTTCGGGCGATCGCCATCGAGCGATGCACTCTGGAATCGGAATCTGATGATAGTCGAGACAAGCTCCAACGCCACTTTGTTGACATATTTGGACAACAGCATCTGCTAACCCATCGCTACTATCCATTCCGGCAAAGGAGCGCGATCGCTCGAATGCTTTCATCTCGTGCAACCCTCTTACAACATCGAGACGGGGACGGGGACGCTGGTGGGCTTGAATCAGAAAATTTCTCTCTATCTCAGAAATTTCATTCAACCAAGGTTCATCATTTAGAGGCTCGGATTCTTCGTCCTGGGTATGGAGGAGGAGCTCTAAACCTGCCCGCGAAGCTCCGTGGACTCCTGTCACAACAATTGCGTCTCCGGGTTGAGCCGCCGTTCGCAAAAGGACTTGTTCAGGCTTCACATAACCAAGCGCAGAGATAGCCACAGAGACAATGGGGGAGCGGCATACGTCACCTCCTGCAATCACGACATCGAAAGGAGCGAGACAGTCAGCGATACCGCTGTAAAGTTCCTTCACTTGAGCTACAGGAAAATCTCCAGGCAGACTCAGCCCCACCGTAATCGCCTGGGCGATCGCGCCCATTGCTGCTAAATCTGACAGGTTCGCCGCTGTTGCTCTCCATCCCACATCTGCCGCAGAGGTCGTCACGACCCCAGGCATCGCTCGTCCCAAACTAAAATGAACGCCATCGACTAAAACATCCGTAGTCACGACTAGGTCATGCCCAGATGGCACTGACAACACAGCCGCATCGTCCCCCACGAGATGCGGAGGGCAAAACTGATGCAAGCATTTCAGTAGACCTTGTTCACCCAGATCAGAAACGTTCAAGATTGTTTTTGCGCGATCCTATGGCTTGATGATGAATGAGAGCGGTCACTCTAGGAGGGATCAACTAGGTTTTCAAGCCCCTGCACAACCCGACCCGATTGAATGCGATCGCCTACAACCAAGCTGTCAAGCACGTCTTTCCCGTCAGTGACGTAACCAAAAACGGCATAGCGTCCATCCAACAAATTCAAGCCAGCAGGCGTGAGCTGAGTCTCAAATTTGAGAAAGAAGAATTGAGACGACGCACCATTTGGGTCATCTCCCGGACGCGCCATCGCCACAGTGCCATAGGCTGAAAATGGAAGCACAGGATCGTCTAAATAAAGCCCTGCTGATTCCATCGTTTCACCATAAAGCGGCTCGTCGTAGCCTTGAACCATAATCTCCATCGGAATGGCGCGATACTCCCCTGTTTTAGGATCGATAAAGCCTTCATCAGAACCCGATGGAGTCCCCGTCTGCACCACGTAAAAGTCTTCGGCACGAGTAATTTCAAGCCCGTCATAGAACCCGCGCTGTACAAGATCTACAAAGTTGCCAGATGTGACAGGCGCGTTATAACCATCGGCCACCATCGTCAAGAGTCCTTTGTTCGTCTCCAGCTCAATGGTGGCGCGACCTAGCAGCTGAGGTAGATCGCTGTATTGTGCTGGAACTTCGAAGGGGAACTCGGTAACCATCATTTCTTCGAGTTCGCCGACGGTATCCAGCATTTCGCCACGCTTGATCCATACATTCTCCTTGTCTTGCTCGTCGACAGCCGCCTGAAGATCATCCAAATCGCTATTAAGAGAATCGATTAGAGCTTCAGCCTCAGCTTTGCGAGCGTCTGGAATATCTGCCAAGATGCGATCGGCACGCCGCAACACCTTTGCAGATCGGGACACATTACGACTGACTGAGCTAACTCTTCGACTGCCCTGAATACGAAGGGTTTCGGCAATATCTTCCAGTTCTAACTGCAATTCTCGGATGGTTTTGTTATCGATGGGGAGCGCATAGCGCAGCAGAGCTTTACCATCGGTAACTGCATTTCCGGGGGGAAGCCTGCTAATGAGCGTGCCATCGGGCAACGATGCTTCAGTGAGGGGCGCGGCGATCGCTTCACGAGCCGCTCCGCCTAGCCCCAACACCATCACAAGGGCAAGAATAACGCTCAAGCCTACAGCACCTATATCCTCTAGCCTCAGGAGATTACGACTTGAGATGAATCTGCCAGATGGAACATCAAAGTGGCGATCGCCCGTTACCAAGCCGAAATGCTTCAGCCACCTTCGAACCAAAGCTGCAAAAGGCGCGTAGCTTTGCCCTACAGCAAGACGTTGCATCGAGCGAAAAAGTTTGCGAATCGAGAAAGCCATGAATATTGCCTGGAAATGCAAAACCAACAGTCGAGAATTGATTGCTAGTTTTAGGTCAACGAATAGGATTGATCACAAGAACAGACGCTCTAAAAGCAGACCATAGCGTGCTGAGTCTTGCTAAACGACATCTTCTATTTCTAATGCTCATCCTTGGAGAATTCCATGTTCAATCTTGCCATAGCGTTGTCACCGACGCTGAACGAATTGAGAGCAAACTCCAGTCAATCTGGGCGGAAAAAATCCCTGCAAACAGATGAGTGAGGTCACCCCTAGAGAGTTACAATGAGTTGCCGATTGTTCTTCTGTAGACTAACAGGCTCATGATTTCCAGTAATGACTTCCGCACCGGTGTAAGCATTGAACTCGACGGCTCTGTCTGGAAGGTTGTCGAATTTTTACACGTTAAGCCTGGTAAAGGCTCTGCATTTGTCCGGACAAAACTAAAAAATGTCCAGACTGGCAGCACTGTCGAACGTACCTTTAGAGCAGGAGAAACGGTTCCTCAAGCGACGATCGACAAAAGCGTCATGCAGCACACTTATCGTGAAGCAGACCAATACGTTTTCATGGATATGGAAACCTATGAAGAGTCTCGTTTGACAGAGCAACAAATTGGCGATCGCGTTAAGTATCTCAAAGAAGGAATGGAAGTTAACGTCATTCGTTGGCAAGAACAAGTTTTAGAAGTAGAACTTCCCAACTCTATTGTGTTGGAAGTGTCCGAAACTGACCCAGGTCTCAAAGGCGATACGGCAACGGGAGGCACCAAGCCCGCCATCCTTGAGACTGGAGCGCAGGTGATGGTTCCGCTCTTTATTTCAGTTGGCGAAAAGATTAAAGTAGATACGCGCAACGATTCTTACCTAGGTCGTGATAATTGAGTTATCGCCAAAGGCTAACAGAATTAAGAGCAGTGACTAAAATTCTGTGCTTCTAAGAAGCAACTTAAGATGTAGGGTGGTTGGAATAGTGGAACTGACGTTTGACGAAATTCGAGAGCTACTGGTTTCTCTTGGAAACTCTGATATTGAAGAATTGACGCTGAAAAGCGAAGAGTTCGAGCTAACGGTTCGAAAATCGTCGCAAAACGGAACCATTGTTCCAATGGCTCAGCCAATGATGCCAACTGACCCCGCGACCATGACAATGTCTAGCGCCACGCAACCGATGGTCAATATGCCATCGGCAACGATGATGCAGCAGCCATCCAATATCGGTGCACCACCGCCCTCTTCTCATGCTGACTCAAAGCTTTTGGAGATCACGTCTCCGATGGTGGGTACCTTCTACCGCTCTCCGGGGCCGCAAGAACCTCCGTTTGTCGCAGTGGGCGATCGCGTCAGTACAGGTCAGACCGTCTGCATCATCGAAGCAATGAAACTAATGAATGAGCTGGAAGCAGAGCTATCGGGTGAAATCGTCGAGATCCTAGTCGAAAATGCCGAACCTGTAGAGTATGGTCAGGTCTTGATGCGCGTCAAATCGCTCTGATTTTTTCGGGACTGAAGTGCAAGAGCTAGAAATCGCTCTTATAGTGCTACGCGCTGATATAAAATCAATAGTTGATGGAGAAGCCGCGCGGTGCGCGGCTTC
>CAKZMO010000390.1 GCA_937128595.1 uncultured cyanobacterium
ACTATATCAGCAGTGTAGAGTGTTGTTACGTAAAGCTGCAACACACCATTGCGTGGGGATTTGATGCGTTACGTTAGGCGCTAACACATCCTGTAGAGATTTGAGGCTACACAAATACAAATAAAATGAGACCTATCACATTGCCTCAAGACAGCGCAGCAGGTCTCAAAAGTAAGATGTTTTTGATGTTGCAAGAGCAACTAGAGAGGTATGAGGAATCCGAAGAGAACAAGCAGATAAGCTCTAAACGTCGTACATTCGTGCTTCAGGAGCATCAGGGTAGCTGTCGCAGTATTCCGTGAATGAGTTGGTTGCCGTGACCTTGCGATGAGCCTTGGCTGCGAGCAATTCTTCCACGATGTCCCAGGCAACAGCAGCATCTGGTGATGTGGCTCCAGAAGTCTCGGAGATCATACGAGCGTAATCGCGGGCTTCGTGAATGGCTTCATCCAGCGACTTGGGTTGCTGAGGAATGACAAACGGCTTGAAGCCTAAAGATGGAGTTGTATGGACTGTTTGTGCCATGGTGGCCTTCCTTCTGGTATGGGTGCTTAGCGATTCAGAACTAAGCTCTTTCCAATGATGTGATTGGAATCAATTAAGACATCAATACGAACACTCGTTTTGCAGAACAGATTGCATCAAGTGCGTTGTGAATGCCTCTCCTTCTCACTGTATCTAGAAAATAAGAAGGTGGCAACATTTCAAAGTAATAATCTAGACGTACTTTTGTGTAAGTGTATTCAATGTTTCAGATTAATTTGTTTGCGCAATTGCCACAGTTTTTACGTCTGCCTTTTGATTTCTTTATATTCTCCTTTTGCCCCTTTAGGTTCTCTCTTTAGTAGGGTTAACCGCACTTAATGAGGCTGGGATTACATACCTCTCGATGTCAACCCATTCATGGAAGTAGACCAGTTCTTTACCTGGAGCGATCGCAGGCATCACATCGCACGACTAGATTTCACACAAATAGTTCCGCATCGTCTGGCGTGAAGGATGATGGCGATCGCCATCATCCTTCACGAGTCACTGACTGCAACGCATTCTGAATGCAGACAAAAGCGTATTAAATGCCGCATGTTGAGTTATTTTCTATATATGAATTTTAGATTTACTTATATTACATTTACTGACTCTAGCAATCTCAAATGATTTGTGAGAGGAGGGGCGAGCTGCGCCCGCCCCTCCTCTCACTTAGCAGTTCACAAGCGATTTAGTATCGCTATAAAAATAAAACAATAAGTTGATATACCTAAGTATTAATACTTTGACAGCATCAAGTTTCTATTCATATTTTGGAACAAGTTGAGTTGTATCTTTGCTCAAATTCGATTCTTTTCTAATCGCAAGTATCATACTTTACAAAATGCGATCGCAGCGTCTATTGATGTTGATCAAAAAAGGCAGAAGAAAATCCCTTTTCTTCTACCTCAAAATACCGAATCCGAATCGAATATTCCGTAAGAACGCTTAAATAAGTGTCCCTGTATACCAGGTTGCATTAGCGATTACTGAACAGAAACAACATTGAGGATATCGACATGGCCTTCGTAGAGAAACCATTCTTCATCTTTGTCGTCGTCTTCTAGCCACACCTTAAAGTGACCCGATTCCTTGCCGCGCAGTTCTCCCGCCATCAGCGTTCCAGCTTCGACAAACTTTTTCTCGCTACTAGACAACTCCGACTGCTGTTTTATCGAAGCTTTGAGGACAGTATCTTGAGCCACTTTGACAATGATGCGAGTAGAGCTATTTTCTTCCGAGCCAGAGTTGTTGGCGCTAGAAGCGGATGCTGCTGACATGCTGCCTCCACTGAGAAAAAGTTCGCGTTCTCGCTTGCGGCGTCTGACCAAACCTTCGAGCACACGTCCGCCTGCTTTGCGCCAGAGCAAAAACCCATCGGCGGCTCCGCTGTAGTCGCCCGCGTCTAACGTGCGACGAATCGTGTTGCCTTGCTTGATCGGAGCCAGCCCGCAGTTGTAGCACAAGGACACCAAGGCACTAAATTGATTGTCGGTGAGAGAAACGCCTTGCAGCATTTTTTGCACTCCAGCCTCAAAAGACCTGAGGTCTTCTCGCAACAGTTCTTCAGCTTTTGCCTCAGAGATGCACATGCTGGGCTGGATGCCTCGGGTCGTGCCATAACCAATTGTCCATACTCCAGCGGGACAGATGTATGAATCTAGGCGCAGCCCTTCAAATTCTTTGATGATGGCAATTCCAGCGGCATTGGTATGTTGAGGAACGATGCTAACCATAATAGTGTCCTGATTTTCCGAGATATGGGTTAGATGCTGTTGATGAGCAATATTTGATCCGCAGAACTTAATGCTTTAGTGAGGTTGAGCCTGGTTTGTCCTTTGAGCTTTATATCAATCGATACAAGGCGATCGCCCGTCAGTTTCAGAGGGAATCTCGCCCACCAACATAACGTGATTGTTCCCAACTACTTTTTCAAAAAGTGCTCAGCTTACAGTAAATTTACTCAATTTGAGAGAGGCATGATGGAAAGCGAGAGGAAAATGCAATGACTCTTCTCTTCTAATTCCTCTCTCCCTCCGGTTGACTCTGAACTCTCGTATGCGTATTCTCTCTCACTAAGCTGTTTTTTTCGGATAGCTTGTTCAGAACTCAAGACCTTGGCACCATCTGCGAGTGCTTGCAACACCCACAGATGGCTAATCCACCGCGACCGTTTCGGCCGGTCGGGGGGGGTAACGGTTCATGGTAAACCGTGGCTACATCGAATTGCACACCATTGCGGGGTAGCTAGGAGACTGAGTTCTGATTCATAAGAAACCAAAACCACCATGTTTCAACCGTTTGAATCGGTCGCGTCTGCGTCCACAACTTCGGGTGACGGTTTTTCATCGCCTTCTCCACCGAGTCGCCAAAATGAACCCGTCCGTCATCTGCTCTATGGTTCGCCAAAAGCCGTTCAGATCGCGGTCAAGACCCTGCATTAGCGGGACTATGCCGAACCAGAATGAGTGGAGCCGACCCATGCCCGCAGAGCGACCCGGCGAAGTGATGTGCATTCTCACGAAAACGGCTCAGATCGAGTAGGACAAACTCACAGGGTGGGTGCATGAGTGCTCATCTTGTGAGGGATATGGCGCGATCGCTCCTATCTTTTATGAGGGCGATCGCACCTACTCCAAAATCCTCAATCTTCTAGCGAAGCGGCGCATAGCGCTATTCAAAATTCCACAGCCTGTTTATTTGGACAAACCTCTCAACAGAATCTACGATCACATTAGGAACTGCTGTCATTGTCTATAACCGATGCACAGCTCAGCATGTGTAGCTCAGCCAGGAACAAATCCGATGACGATAGCTATCCAGCGATTGACCTTTGAGGAATATCTAAACTACGACGATGGCACGGACACTCGTTACGAACTCGTTGACGGACAACTTGTGCCCATGAGTTTAGGCACGGGGAAGCATGGAGCCATTGTCGAATATCTCAACGACCAGTTTCGTGGGGAAATCAAGCGACAGCAACTCCCTTGGACGGCGAAAGCCATGATGGCCGGTGTGCGATCGCCCCGTGGCAGAAGTTGGGACACCTCACGGATTCCTGATGTGACGGTGTTGTCGATCAAGCAGTGGGACGCGATAGCTGAGCGAGAAGCGGTGATTAACCTCTATGAGCCTCCGCCTTTTCTGGTGGTTGAGGTGGTGAGTCCTTCAAAGAAGGTCGAAGATTATCGCTCTAAACGGTCTGAATATGGGCTGCTAGAGATTTCTGAATATTGGATTGTTGATCCGCTAGAGGCAAGGGTAACGGTCTGTATCTTAGAGCATCAGTTTTATGATGCGATCGCGTTTCGAGGAGGTGAGCAGATTCGCTCTAGGGTTTTCCCACATCTGGCGCTGACGGCGACGCAGGTTTTGACTGCCAAGGAATAAGCGCACTACAAAATCGGTAATCGTATTCTAATTTCCTTTGACTTCAAATTCATTATTCATATAGCCGTAGTCACAACCATTAGGACAAATTTGTAGGGCAAACGAATT
Source organism: uncultured cyanobacterium (assembly GCA_937128595.1). Lineage (GTDB taxonomy): Bacteria > Cyanobacteriota > Cyanobacteriia > CAKZMO01 > CAKZMO01 > CAKZMO01. Next base: position 4,027 of record CAKZMO010000390.1, read on the forward strand.
GAGTCGAATCATTAATCCGCAGATGACGCAGATATCGCAGATAGCTTCGTTCAGCATCGTTATATGACTCAGGCTTCTACGCTCGGCTCCAACATCTGCGTTCATCGGCGTTATCTGCGGATACAGTCTTGTCCTGATGCAAGGGGCGATCGCTATATATTCAACTTTCCACATCTTTCTACTTCAACAGACGGGCTTCGACTCCGCTCAGCCCTCAATACCTCCACTCGCGGGGTGAACGGAGCCGTTTGCTAGACCGTAGTTTTCAAGAATGTCTTCGATCTGTCTAAATTGCTCAATCGGAATTTGAACAGCGATCGCCTACCGCTCTCCACCAATGACGTAGGATTTTGTCAACTCAAACATTGGCACTCGGAATGCCGGGACTGCTGTAGTAGTCAGATCGCCCCTCCTCATTCACAGCGCGTTCGCGTAGCGTGTGCAAAGCACAATCGCGTAGCGTGTGCAAAGCGCGATCGCCCAGCGTGTGCAAAGCGCGATCGCGTAGCGTGTCCAAAGCACAATCGCCCCTCCGCCAAAATCCCCAAGCTAAAATCCAAAATCTGAAGAGAATCTACAATGAACTGAGATAACTCTTTAATATTCCGCTATGCCCTGCCTCACGCTTGATTTAACTACATCTGCGTCCATTCTTGGAACTGAGCCGGATGCTCTCCTAAGATTCATTCAGCATGAAAACATTCCGGGTGTGTTGTTTTTTTCAGAGCGGCCTCAGGTATCTGTATTCACGTTGGCTCACCTTCTCAATACAACTCCAGAGGTCTTGATAAACTGGCTCGAAGATGAAGCTCTGGCTGACCTGATCGAGGAGGTTGATGAAGATGAATGGCATGAGGGTGATGAGGGACGACGAGTGTATGAGTCCCTTGTTGCTGAGGAGTCAGCATGACATGGCAGATTCGATACGCTAAGACATTCTATAAAGAGCTTGCCAGACTTCCTCTAAAAACAAGGCTTCAAATTGAAGCTTTTGCTTTTGGAGATGACATGAAGGAAAATCCATTTGGCAGCGGGAAGCTGGAAAAACTGTCGGGATATAGCGAGTATTACAAAGCACGGTTTGGTGTTTACCGGGTTGGATTGAGGGTTGATGCGACGGAACAAGTCGTTGAGTTTAGACGAGTTAGGCATCGTCGAGACATTTATCGAAAATTTCCTTGAAAGATACACTCGCCCCATCACTCACAGCGCGATCGCCCAGCGTGTGCGAAGCACAATCGCCCAGCCCGTGCAAAGCGCGATCACCCCTCTCCACAAACAGTGCGATCGCCCAGCGTGTGCAAAGCACGATCGCCCAGTCTCTCTCTCCCCACACAATCCAAAATCCCCAATCCAAAATCTAAAATCCTGCATACCCTTCCCACGCCGAGAGCTATATACTCCTGAGTGGTTCCTCTTTGGAGTAGAGACTGATGCGCGTTCTCAACCAATACCTGAAGCAGTTCACATCGAGTCAGAGGCACTGGTTTGCCTGTCGTGGTGTGGCTTGGGTGTTGCCAGGAATGCT
>CAKZMO010000391.1 GCA_937128595.1 uncultured cyanobacterium
TGTCAGTTACACCAACTAAGTTTAAATCTGGATGAAGAAATAGTGTACTTAGATAGTAGTCAGCAACAAAACCGCAGCCGACAATAGCAATATTCATAGCAATTTTTCCTTAATTAAGTTGCTGTTGAACTAAGCTTCATCTTGAGCATAAGTGAGAGACCAAGATTCACGAAGCGTATCCATTGATTCCATAACTTGCAAAGTTTCTATCCATGGCATCAGTGAACTCTCTACTCGTCCTGCGCGTAAACAACGCCCTACCTCTACAACCTGATGATGGTAGCCTTGTCCAGCTTCTAATCTCACTAAAGATTGACTCGCATGGGGTTTTAGTCGTCTAAGACGCTTGAAAAAAGGAGCCATTTTCAAGTTGACCTTTACTCGCTCTTTTAAACTTGTTGATGCTGATGATCTCGGTGTGGGCTTCATCTGCTGCGTATCGGGAAAACGGTCAATCGAGACTTTCTCCGGATAGTAGAATGGTGGGTGAATAACAATTTGACCACGAGTGCCCATGATCGTGGCAGTGTTGGAACCATAGGTGAGAAGCGTCGAGGAGAGCGTAGCCAAAGCACCATGATCGTAATGTAAGACCATTGCCGACTGCTCATCTACGCCTGTCGAACCGATAGACGCTTGTCCGACAATACGGTTAGGTTTTCCCATCAAAGACACTGCTAATGAAAGGGGATATACACCTCTGTCTAACAGTGCGCCACCACCCAATTCTCGATTAAAAAGACGACTTTTGGCGTCAAATGGCACGGGATAACCAAAATCTGCTGAAAGTAACTTAATTTCACCAATTTCATCGTTTTTGATGATGTGGCGTACCTGCTGCATCAGAGGAATAAATCGCATCCACATGGCTTCCATGCAAAACAGGTTGCGCGATCGCGCTAAGTCGAACACCTCTCGAGCTTGGTGAGCGTTCATCGTGAATGGCTTCTCGCACAAAACAGACTTTCCAGCCTCTAGTGCGAGAAGGCAGTCTGTGTGGTGACGTATATGAGGTGTCGCGATATATACTACATCTATGTCTGGTTGGGATAATAGCTCTTCGTAGCTGCTATAGGCTCGATGTACTCCCATGGTTTGTGCAAATGCCTCTGCTGACTCTCGCGAGCGAGAGGCTACTGCTCCGAGGGAGGCATCAGACACGTATTTGAACCCTCGTGCGAACTGGGATGCAATCCAGCCAGTTCCGAGAATACCCCATTGGATTGGACTTTGGTTAGCCATGCTGATTCTTTAAAGACAATAAAAAGAGCCTGATGTAATTAGACAAAAACATATGAGGGAATGCAAGAGAGACGGCGGAAATTCTTTTCATCGCTTAGAACCATCCCAGCCACCTTGAGAGCCGAGAAGCCCTGATAGTGTACCCAGTCCACGAGATATGAAAATCAGGGCTTTAGCAAAAGCATGTTTACCTAAGAAGAGAGAAGGGAGTGTAGTGCAGAGGCCAATTGTGAGAAGTGTTGTTCCTTTGGTGAGCCGAAGAGCTTTGCTGTGAAGATAGGGCGAAAACTGAGATTCGAGAAGGCTGTGGCTACTCCAACCGTAGAAATTACGTTCGAGGAGCCACTTTAATTGAGTTCGCTTTATAGGGATCGATTCATAGACAGTTGCATCCTGAGCCCAAACAATCTTGGCACCTTGCTGAAAAAGCCTCATAAAAAGATGGACATCTTCGGAACCGCGGAATGCGAAGGTCGAGTCGAAGAGTACATCAAGGTTTCGCAAGAGAGAAGCCCGAATCAGGGAGTTGTGGGTATAGGCAATATGTAAGATTTGACCTGTGACGCGTTGAGGAGGATCGAAAAAGCCACCCTTGATAATCCAAGGAGGAGTTGGGTCTGATTCGAATTGAGGGATAACAGGTCCGGTAACAACATCAGCTTGCAAAGATTGTTGAACCGTTAGAAGTTGTTCAAGCCATTGAGGTGAGGGAAATTCATCATCATCAATGAAAACAATAAAATCGGTATTTGGAGATGCCATCGCCACAGAGTGATTTCGAGCGAAGGTGACTCCTTGTTGGGGCTCGACATCGTAGACTAGATTCCATTTAAAGTTGGGTCGGATTGTGTCGCAGATGTTTCGAGCAGATCCTGCTGCGTCATTATCAGCTACCATAACATCCACTGTGGGTGGAGGTATGTGCTGAAATTCAAGTTTGTTGAGGTGGGTGAGCAGTTTTCTCAGGCCGCTGGGTCGTTTATACGTTGCAATACAGATTGATACAGAGGAAGCCATAGAGCAGATGAAAACCTCAAGAGGGCTGACAAGACAAAAATAAATGGGAGTCTAGACATTGTGTAGAAGGAGATGCGTCTTGAACCTGTCTGGAAGAAAAAAACATTTAATCTGTGGGTGTAGAGACTAGAGTCAATGCATTAAGCTTCTTGGTTGACTTGTGTGGCGTAAAGCTCTTGACGATACTTCTCTCCAGCTCCAGTGACACCTTCAAGCGCACGTTTGAGTCCCCAGTCGAGTAGAACTTGAAGACAAGCTAGTCGCTCGTTGAAAGGAATGGGCAGCCTTAAGATTGAAGCAAGATATTCTTTAAAACGCAGAGCGGAGGCTTGAGCACTAGACATCTTTTTCGCTTTAGGAGCATGAACGGCTTGCCGCTGTTCGAAGTTGTCTTGTTCTTTTGATTCGATATGCATTGATGTGAGAGCTCCTTTGTGGTCACGTCTTGCAAAGAGGCTCTCATCAAGGTAGGCGATGTTTCCTTGGAGGAGGACATCAGTGAGAATGTTTCGCTCTGAGCCAAAATAGGAGCCAGCAGGTTTCGCTTTGGCGACGGCATCCGATCTCATCACACTATAGATTTCGTAAATATTGATTGTCCATAAGACGCGCCAGAATCGTTCACTGATGCGATCGCCCGCGAGAGTCAGATCTCTGTAGATTCCGAGTTCGTTACCGTGCTCATCAATGCGGAGAGTAGGGCAATGGGCTAGTGTCAGCGACGGATCATTGTCAAGAAGCTCAATGCAGTGACTCAAATAATCAGGTTTAATAATGTCGTCGTGGGCTGCCCATTTGAAGTAGGGAGCGTCTCCAGGTCGGAAGACAAAGTTGAAATTGGGAGCCATCCCAAGATTTTCTGGCTGACGAATATATTCGATTCGGGTGTCTTGACTAGCATAGGTACGACAGATTTTTTCGGTATTGTCTGTCGATGCATTGTCGCTGATGATGAGCTGGAAGTCAGAGAAGGTTTGATTAAGAATCGACTCGATTGTCTTAGCAAGTAAATCTCCGCCGTTGTAGACAGGAATACCAATGACAATTCGAGGTGTTGCTGTAGTCATTGAAATTGAACTCTCCTTACGAAAATATTTCTTTTAAAGAATAAGTTTGAAATTGCGAAATTTTTAAGAACAAATAGACTTTTTTAGACAGGCTGCAAATGTGTTGTTAATAAAACAACGCAAATGACTTTAGGGGGTGAGTCAAAACTTTGAAAGAAGCTTTAGGTATGCACTTTGATATCCAATAGACGGTTCTGTGATTTCCCACATTTTGAGTTCTCCTCCATCGTTTCTATCTAAGTATGCCCGCATCGGCGGAGAATTTGCCAGAGGAGCAGAGCCAGTGTAATTTTTGTTAGGTCCTCCGGTCAGATAACCAGGAGCTGGGCCACTTGCTGAGCTTTTGGCATTGTCATACATGCCGTTGCCAAACCACTCATGATACATTTCATTGGCTGAGTCAACGGCTCCGTAATCGTACATATTGGTGAGATAGACCATGCCGAAGGGATTGACCCCATGAAAGTAATGAAGAACATCAAGGGATCGGGTTTCAAAAGACTCAGCAGATTCAAGATCTAATTTGTAGAGACTGACATCGTAATTTGCGTTGCCGACGTTGGCCTTGATCGCGTTGCTTCCCCAGTGGTACTGAGCATCTGGCATAAACGCTCGGTAGGGATCGATGTTTGTGTCGTCTCCATAGAGATCTGGAGAATTTTGGATTCTTTGAGAGAAGGCAGTCGAAAAAGTTTGCTTGAGGTCAGAAGGAGCTTCTGCAGAATGCATGTAAGCAAGGAGGGCATCACCAACATGAGCTTCATACAGAGACCACATAGGATCTGTGAATGGACGGGTTTCTGATGCATGTTCTCGAATATAGTCGTGGTACTCCGGTTTTGAATCAATCTGTGATAGATAGACAGCTGCGGTTACGGCTAATCCGATTTGCTCAGCCTCATTTCGGTCTGCGTCTCCTGCTTTAATCTCCTGCGAGTCACAATCCACTTGTATAGGGTGTGCCTCAAACCAGTCCCAAGCTTGTTTCGCTTGCAACTGAAGCGTCTCGGCAGCGGTTCGCAGCTCGGGAACAGACTGAAAGGCTAATGCTGCATGAGCAAAGACGCCAGCTAGAGCAATGGTCGAAGACGAACACCTGGGTGCATAGAATCGCGGTCGTCGATCAAGGCTAGGTCTAGTTGCCGACTTGTAATCAGTTGTGCCAACTTTGATGAAAACTCCGCCATCTTCATCTTGCATGCGTTGAAACCACTTTAGTTCAAACATGATTTCGTCAAGCAAATCTGGAATCCCGTTGCCAGACTCTGGAAGATTAAAGTCGTCAGTCCAAACAGACGGATTTTGGGTATAGGCATCTAGGAGTTGGTGGAGAGGTTGTGCTGCAAAAGTCACATACTTATTAGTATCTCCAGCGTCGAACCAACCGCCTTGCACATCTCGTTCCAAATCCGGATTATCTTTGTCATTTAAGAATCGGGCTTCGGTATCTTGACCTGGGCCGAGGAAAGCTGCATCGTCCATCCAGCGGGGATCTGTATAGGGAGGATGTTTTGGAAAGCCGCTGCGCTGATAGAAAAACATGCGAGTTGCTGCAACCAATACATTGTGATATACATCTTCAGCAATTTTGAACGGTGATGACGACTCGCCAGTGCGAGTGTTTCTCACAATATAGGTAC
>CAKZMO010000392.1 GCA_937128595.1 uncultured cyanobacterium
TACCCGAAGACCTCATGCTGGGTGTGGCAGCATGAAGCCAAAACGTAAAGTAGCCGCACCCAATTGAATTTGTAATCTAAAATCAGAGATGGCGACAGCATTTTTGCTGTCGTAGGGACGTGATTCTTCATGTCCGCCACCTGGAACCACAGCAAATCAGCATATTCAAACAGCTTCTAAACCGCACTGATTTTCGAAAGAAAGGTCGATTTTCTTTTACTCTATCCTATCTTGCACCCCTTTCCGAGTTGTATTGAGTTCTTTTAGCGAAGTCTGTTATAATTCAGCGTATGAAATCGCTGATGACCATCTTCCTGCAATTCGTCCAAGATCGTCCCACGCGACTCAACATCTTGGCACTGTTTCGCTTTCTGGCACTTGTGGCTTTGGTGATAGCCGTCTACAGTATCCTCTTTCACTACCTGATGGAGTATGAGGGACGCTCATATAGTTGGGTTACCGGCTTTTATTGGACACTGACTGTCATGTCCACGCTCGGCTTTGGGGATATCACCTTCCAGTCTGATCTGGGACGCATGTTCTCCGCATTAGTCCTGTTAAGTGGCGTCTTTTTCCTGCTAATTCTATTACCGTTCACATTTATAGAGTTCTTTTACGCGCCCTGGATGCGCGCTCAGGAAGCTGCTCGTGCGCCGCGCCAGCTTCCTGAGAAGACCAGTCGTCATGCCATCCTGACTCGCTTCGATCCAGTGACTAGCACACTGATTGACAAACTGACGCAATATCAATACAGCTATGTGGTTGTCATCGCAGACCTGACCGAAGCCCTTCGGCTGCACGATTTGGGGTACAACGTCATGTTGGGTGATCTTGATGACCCGGAAACCTACGTGCGGGCACGAGTGGATCAGGCGTTATTCGTCGCCGCCACAGGTAGCGATCAGGCCAATACCAACGTAGCCTTCACAGTGCGCGAAATTTCTAAGACGGTACCCGTGATTGCTGTTGCCAACACACATGCCGCAGTCGATATTCTAGAATTAGCGGGATGCTCACATGTTCTGGAGTTAGGCGAGATCATGGGACAGGCACTGGCACGGCAGGTGGTGGATGACGCCACGCGAGCACACATAATTGGTCAGTTCGATGACCTACTGATTGCAGAAGCAGCAGCACGGGGTACATCACTGGTTGGTAAAACCTTGCAGGAAAGCGACCTGCGCGTACGCACCGGGATCAACGTGCTGGGCATATGGGAGCGGGGTACATTTCAGTCAACCCTCGGTAGCACACGCATCACAGATAACACCACACTCATACTGGCCGGGACTGAGGCAAACCTTAACCGCTATAACGACCTGTTTTGCCGGGGCGAAACCAGTAGAACAATGGTCGTTATCATTGGTGGTGGGCGTGTTGGTCGAGCCACCGGGCGGGCACTAGCAGCCAAAGGTCTGGATTATCGTATTGTAGAAAAGAATCCGGCGCGTATCCGCCCAGCCAATACCAACCATTATGTGCTGGGCGACGCTGCCGAACTGGAAGTGCTACAAGAAGCCGGTATCCGGCAAGCCGCTGCTGTCATCGTCACCACACATAATGATGATATGAATGTTTACCTGACGATCTACTGCCGCCGATTGCGTCCAGATTCTCAGATTCTCAGTCGCTCTGTGCTGGATCGCAATGTGGTGACGCTGCACCGCGCTGGGGCTGACTTTGTGATGTCCTATGCATCTACTGGTGCAAATGCCGTCATGAACCTCATCGGGCGTGACAATATTCTCATGGTAGCCGAAGGGCTAGACATCTTCGAGGTGCAGATGCCGCCTTCATTAGCAGGCCGCACATTAGCCGAAAGCGACATCCGCAGCAAAACGGGCTGCACAGTTGTTGCATTACAAATGGATCAGCAGCCTCAATTATTGCTTGATCCACATGAACCATTGCCAGCAACATGTCGTCTCATCCTGATTGGCACAACCGAGGCCGAAGAAAGCTTCCTCAAATTATACAAGCGATAGTAGGACTTACCAAAATGCGCCATCGTACAGATAATTTAGAACTATCCGTAAATCTCGCTCTAAGCATCTAATCCGCAGAAGCGGGTTGCTCCACAGCAGGCTCCGCCTTCGCATGACGCTCGCGCTGCGCCTGATCACCGACAGCGATGATGTGAGATGCAGCCGGGGCAGTCAACAAGAAAAACAGTGCCAATAGGAGCAAGCGTGGCATCAACTGCGGTTCCAGTAAACCACCGCCAATCAATATGCCGAACAGACCAACTGTTGCAACCTTACCAGACGCATGTAGGCGACTATAGGCATCCGGTAGGCGGATAATGCCCACAACACCAACCACCAGGAAAAACAGGCCGAAGAGGAACATTAACCCACTGAGTATTTCCAAGATCATTAGAACACACTCCCTTCTGCCACATACCGTGAAATCGCCACAGTACCAATAAATGCCAATGCGCTAATTGCCAGCGCGACATCAACGAGGATACTCTGCTCCAGCAATAGAGCAAGCACCACGATCAACGCGGCAAGTAACGTTGCAATCAGGTCAATCGCTAGCAGAGGATCAGCCGTGGACGGCCCTCGCCAAGCCCGCCAACCGCAGGGCAACATCAATAAAACCATTGTAACCAGAGTTACACTCAACAGAACGTCCATCAGTCATCATCTCCCATTGTGCGGCGCAACAACGCTAGGCGGCTAGCCTGCGCCTCGTCCACACTCTCACGCGAAGTGTCGATATCCAGGGTATGTACAATCATGAACGTTTCACCGTCCTCTTCTTTGAAGCCAATGACCATTTCGCCGGGTGTCACCGTAACCGCATGGGCACTCAAGGCAGAAATGATGCGACTTTGGGTTTTATCCTGGGTGGATACAACGACTTCACCCGGATTGATAGGCAGACGCGGATCGAGCACCCGTCGCGCTACGTCAAAGCTGGAAAGGAAGATTTCAAGCGTCAGACGTGCGATGTAAACAACCAACCATGCCAATTTAATCGGCAGTCGTGCCCAGCGGACCGGGCCGGGTACGTCACCGACCATGAACATCACGGCAACGCCCATCACATAGCCAACTATAAAGCCATCAATTGCCCACTGATCGCTAATCGTCATGAAAAGCACACTCAGCGGCAATGCGTAAAGAAAACGTGTCGCCATTATTTACCTCTCTGCAACCGTGGTTGCACCTTCACCAAGCACCGCTTCGATGTATACTGGCGCATCCAAAATTTGCTCGGCGGCAGTCTGTGCCAGATCAGCGAGCGGCGCAGCATACACACCCAGCAACAAACAAGCTGTGATTAGCAAGGCCGGTGCCAGTGGATTGTCGTTATACGATTTCAACTCGACGGTCTCATCATTGGGGCTGCGCTGGAAGACCAATTGCCAGGTACGGGTCATATACATCATCGTAAGAATACCCGCGCCCACTGCCAACCCAAGGGCGATCCATTCCTGTGCGTACACACCACTCTGA
>CAKZMO010000393.1 GCA_937128595.1 uncultured cyanobacterium
CATCTGCCTGAACCAGTAGGCAGATAGTCGTCATTGGTACCTGTACATCCGCATTAGGTGCTATGACCCGGCTCCACAATGCCCGTGGCACCAATCCGAACGGGCCACCCGGATCAACAATGGTCGTGCCGTCATTGATCAGATGGATCGAAAAATCACCAATTTGTAGCATGATGGGCTTAGTCCTCAGTTGTGTAGAGCCACTTGTGAAACCGTTTAACGAGGGTCGCTTTCTTGTCATCACTCAGGAAAGCAGCATGGGCTGCGGTCATGGTATGCTTTTTGATGTCATCAAGCGTGAGATCAAAGTATTGCATAGCACGCACCAACTCATCGCTGAGTGTGATATTACTGACCAATGGATCATCCGTGTTGATTGTGATTTTGAGATCGGCGTCAATCAATTCGCGCAGGGGATGTGCATCAAAACTTGGCACCGCACCACTATCCACATTGCTGGACGGGCATACTTCCAGCACGGTACCGCGTTCCTTGAGAATGCTGATAACACCAGGGTCTTCTATAGCACGGATGCCATGCCCAATGCGTTCTGCGCCGACGTTGCCGACGGCGTCCCAAACGCTCTGTGCGCCTTCCCATTCACCGGCATGTAAGGTGATGTTCAACCCGGCTTCCGCCCCTTTTTGGAAAATGTGTTTGAAGGTTGAGGCGTTATAACCCGCTTCTACACCGGCAAGATCCAGTGCGACAATACCATAATGGCACAGTCGGATGGCTGCGTCTGTCGCTTGTTCTGCGACATCAACCCCTTCGTGACGGTTTACAGAGACGATCAACCCGACCTCAATATCGTACTCCTGGGCTGTTGCCAGAGCCGTTTCACACACCCATTTGATGGCGTCTGCCGGATCACACTTGATAATCTTACATAGGGTGTTCGGGGTGAAGCGTAATTCCATATATTTGATGTTATCTTGTGCGGCATCAATGACCACCTCACGGGTTAACCGCTGGATGATCTCCGGGGATAGGTAGAATTGCCGCAACGTGCTGAATTTGCCGATGAAGTTCTGCGGTGTGCGTGGTTGATTCGGCAAGACTTGCACAAATGGCCGCAGCGTTTCGACCTCGTACTCTGGCATCATAATGTTGTGGGTTTCGGCAATGTCAACCAGCGACTCAAGCCGCAGTGCCCCCTCTAAGTGCCGATGCAATTCGATTTTTGGCATCGCGAATACGATGTCGCGTAGATGATCTGCCAAGGACCGACCCCAATAGTTAATTTAATAAGACTTAGTTTCGCTCCGCCAGGAGCCAACTCCAATACCGCCAGGCAAGCACTAACCCCAATGTAATGCCCAGGGCTGGTGCCCCATTATACAACATCACCCACGTCAGGTTGTTACTCAGTTCGATTTGACGATCTACTGAACTACCTAGATGCATGATCCTGGCGATGACGCCAAGGATAACCAGTGCTGCCGCAATGTAAAATCCAAAAAAATAGGCTTTGGCCTTGGTAACTCGCCCCAGACGACGGCTCAAGCTACCCATAACGGCCAAGCATAGGCTGATGGATAACCACCCAAGGATGCTAAACAGTCCAAGCCAATCCATACCGTAGGTCTCTAACGCCGAACGATCATTAACCAGTATAGACGAGTACACAGGAATAGCAACGTAATGCCAGCAATACCCATGACAGTATCGCCAAATATATCACCACCGATTTGCTCGGTCCCTGCATAACGGACTGCGCCAATGCCAAAGAGGATCACGGGAAGTAAAAACAGACGGAAGTATGTCTGTTCACCGGAGAATTTCTCAAAAAAGCGGGCAATGAGGAAAATCAACATCAATAAAGCAGCTAGCGGAAACCACATGTACAGCACTAAAAACTGATTGAGTGATAGTGACATGATTCG
>CAKZMO010000394.1 GCA_937128595.1 uncultured cyanobacterium
TGGATGAGTTTTGCTTGCAGTTCAGTCTTCATGGATTGTTTCTCCTGGTAGTGCGGGATACTGGATTTCGAATTCCTGGATATAACTTGCCCACTTGATTTCTTTTTCCGATCATCTTCACCAAAAAAAGATTTATTTTTTCCGGTTGTTTCAAAACCTTTGCCAGAAGAGAGATTCAGAGACTGGTGTGGCGATCGTTTTTCTCCTCTCAAGATTAAGGAAATGTTGAGATGCCACCAATTGAAGGTAAGAAGTAAACCAACAGGCACCAAAGTCCTGGAGGTTAGTTCCAATGAATCAAAGTTGTTTGAAAGTTCCGGTGCTTAGATTGAGAAGGGAAATCATGTAAACAAGTTGGAAACATGAATGGGATCGTGATGGCGATCGCAGAACATCCCGCCATCAATCCATATTTTCGTACGCTTAGAACAAGAAGTAGCGCTGAGCCATTGGCAATTCGTTTGCGGGTTCGCAGGTTAGCAACTCGCCATCGGCACGCACTTCATAGGTTTCAGGATCGACTTCGATGTTGGGCTGATAGTCGTTTAGCTTCATGTCGGCTTTGCTGATTTGGCGAGTGTTGCTCACGGGTGCCGTTGGTTTTTGGAGACCAATTTGCTCTCCCAGGTTTGCAGAGGCTGCGGCTTGAGAGACAAAGGTGAATGACGTCGCGGCGATCGCCCCCCCAAAGCTGCCAAACATCGGTCGCATGTGAATCGGCTGCGGGGTGGGAATGCTGGCGTTGGGATCGCCCATCTGGGCCCAGGCGATCGCCCCTCCTTTAATCACGAGTTCTGGCTTGACGCCAAACATGGCGGGATTCCAGAGACATAGATCCGCCAGTTTCCCTTCTTCTACCGAACCCACATAATCGGCGATACCATGAGTCAGGGCTGAGTTGATGGTGTACTTCGCCACATAGCGCTTGGCACGGGTGTTGTCGTTTTGTTCAGAGTCTTCAGGTAGTGGCCCCCGCTGCACCTTCATCTTGTGGGCGGTCTGCCAGGTGCGGATGATAACTTCACCCACGCGCCCCATGGCCTGAGAGTCAGAAGCAATCATGCTAAAGGCTCCCAAGTCATGCAGAATATCTTCAGCCGCGATCGTTTCTTTGCGAATGCGCGACTCAGCAAAGGCTACATCTTCCGGAATACTGCGGCTGAGGTGGTGACATACCATCAGCATGTCGAGGTGTTCTTCTAGGGTGTTGACTGTATAGGGACGAGTGGGATTGGTAGACGAGGGCAGCACATTGGCCTCACCGCAAACCTTGATGATGTCGGGAGCATGACCACCGCCTGCGCCTTCCGTGTGATAGGTGTGAATCGCGCGATTCTTAAACGCCGCAATGGTATTTTCGACAAAGCCTGCTTCATTCAATGTGTCGGTGTGAATGGCAACTTGCACATCGTACTCATCCGCGACAGACAAGCAGGTATCGATAGTCGCTGGAGTCGTTCCCCAGTCTTCGTGGAGCTTCAATCCCATCACTCCAGCCTGAACTTGCTCAACCAATCCTGGAGTTTGGGCGCTATTGCCTTTACCCAAAAAACCGAAGTTGAGCGGAAACGCGTCAGCCGCTTGCAGCATCCAATGAATATTCCAGGGGCCAGGGGTGCAGGTGGTGGCGTTGGTGCCTGTGGCAGGGCCAGTGCCGCCGCCAATCATCGTCGTTACCCCAGAGGCGATAGCCGTTTCGGTCTGCTGCGGACAAATCAAGTGGATGTGGGCATCAATGCCGCCCGCCGTGAGAATCATCCCTTCTCCCGCGATAACTTCGGTGCCGGGGCCGATGATGATGTCTACGTTGTCTTGAATATAGGGATTCCCCGCTTTCCCAATTTTGAAAATTTTGCCCTGTTTGATGCCAATGTCAGCTTTGACAATGCCCCACCAATCTAGAATCAACGCATTGGTGATCACCAAATCCACGGCTCCATCCGCGTTCGAAATGGGCGACTGACCCATGCCGTCTCGAATCACCTTGCCGCCCCCAAACTTCACTTCATCGCCGTAGGGCGTAAAGTCTTGCTCGACTTCGATGAACAGTTCAGTATCGGCCAGCCGAACGCGATCGCCCACGGTAGGACCATAGGTGTCAGCGTAGGCGCGGCGATCCATGCGGTAGCTCATGGGGGATTTCCTTCCAGTTAACCAGTAATAATTAAGGGAATCATCAGCGAAAGACGCTCTAGAATCAAGGGTTTTCCATTAAATAATCGTGAATCCGTGGTCTAGAGGGGCAAATAGAGGCACAAAACTCTTAGAGATCGCACTAGCTACGTCGATAAAACGGCTTTTTCACCACAGTTGCGGGATAAGTTTTACCGCGAATTTCGACTTCTAGGATTTGCCCAATTTTTGCCAGTGCCGACGGGACGTAGGCCAGAGCTACGGGATAGCCGAGGGTGGGAGAGAGAGTGCCGCTGGTAATTTTTCCGACAGGTTCGCCATCGTGAATCACCGGATAGTCGTGACGAGCGATCGCCCGTCCTTGCATTTGCAAGCCCACAAACTTTTTCGACGCTCCCCCTTGCTTTTGCGGCTCAATCACCGACCGAGCAATAAAGTCTCCTTTGCTGTCGAGGTGAATCAGCCAGTTGAGTCCCGCTTCGACAGGCGAAGTGATATCGTCAATGTCTTGTCCGTACAGCGCCATTGCAGCTTCCAAGCGCAGGGTATCTCGCGCACCCAGTCCACAAGGCAAAACACCTGCTTCAATGAGCGATCGCCACAGATTTTTGCCAGTCTCTGGATCGACCATCACCTCAAAGCCGTCTTCCCCGGTGTAGCCTGTTCGAGCGAGGAATCCGGGCTGTCCCATAACCGTGCCTGTCATGTGACCAAATCGTCCGACAGCACCTAAGTCTTCTTCGACGAAATTCTGAAGCAAAGCGACGGCTTCCGGCCCTTGCACCGCAATCAGCACCTTATCCTTTGACAAATCTCGGAATGCAAGAGCGTCGGTATCTAGGTGATCGAGCAGCCAGGTTCGATCTTTTTCGGTCGTAGCCGCATTGACGATGATGGTCACATGATCCACCCCGGCATCGTCGGTTCCTTCGTAATACACAATCAAATCGTCGATAATGCCACCAGCATCGTTGAGCAGCACGGTATATTGTGCATCTCCTGCTTTGAGGCGACTGAGATCAGAAGGCACAAGAGCTTCGAGTTGAGCGATCGCCCCTTTGCCGACCAGAGTGAACTTGCCCATATGAGAAATGTCAAACATGCCTGCTTTGTTTCTCACCGCATGATGCTCAGGAGAAATGCCACTATACTGCACAGGCATTTCCCACCCTGAAAAAGGAGTCATCCGCGCATTCTGCTCGCGGTGTAGGTCATACAAAGGTGTTCGTTGTAAAGGGCTATCGGTTTTCGCCTTTGCCACAGGCAACTCCTCTCAGGTGTAACGTGATTGTTTCTGACTGATGATTAGTGTAAGTCTTTAAGAGGGAGTCGGTTTGCTGAGTTCGTTTCGCTCAGCTTCTGTTCATTTCAACAGAATGGCTAAGATAATGTTTGCTTGCTGACCCTTCGCTTACTGACGCACGGAGTGCAAGAAATTCTTCCGGAACACGAGGGATGCTTTTAGGAACATGACGGATATGATCGTGCGTCTTTTGAGAGAAGAGGCTTATGTTTAGCGACGCTTCAAAACAGTGATCGGGAGCAACCCACATTTGCAAATTGATTGATGTTTGTAGTGCGAGCGTCTCGTTTCTTCTGATTGAGAGTTGCCAACGCGGGCAAGATGCCCGCACTACCCATGCAAAACCGGGCGTTGCGAAATTGACGAATGATATAGAACCTACCAATCCACCAATTGCCCGCTGTATGGGCATGGCAATGCCATGCCCCTCCGAAAATCATTCGCCAGTTGGCAATCTCCAAAACCGGTATGCACGCGCAGTGATCAAGCTATTCTCATATCGTTGAGACCTTGCTCTTGGAAAGATATTCCACCTCCTCAGCCTTCCTTTGAATGACCTACCTACCCGTCACTATGAATATTCGTACATTGCTCATTGCCCTCTGTTCTATTGGATTGTCCCTCGCCCTGTTGACCGGATGCGATGACTCATCTGATTCCTCAAACCCAGATGCAACCGATCCGACTGTTGAGATGCCCTCAGAGGAGACAGACAGTTCGGTTGCGGATGATGCGAGTGATTCGGATACGACTGATCCAGCAGGACAGGAAGCTCGCTTGATTTCTCAAAACGGAATCGGCGTAGCCAAACTCGGTATGACCTTTTCTGAACTGCAACAAGCGTTAGGGGAAAACGTAGAATACACCGTCGAGTCGCCGTTCATCGTAGATTTTGATGCGATCGCCGTTCGGCAAAACGGAGAAGTCCAGTTCTACATTCTCTACTTCTCCAGCGAAACGTTTGAAGATGACTCTATCGTTCAGGGATTGCTGACTACAGCCTCCACCTTTCGCACAGCAGAAGGGATAGGGCCGGGAACTCCGATTTCCGAAGCTGAAACTGCCTATGGCAACGCTATTCTGGCTTACAATCTGGCGAACGAATCCCGTGAATATGTTCGCTTCGAGGATTTTGCCGCTAACAATGTTTTGTTTGGAACGCGCGGCGGCGGCAGCCCTGCCGACGACTACGCCGGAATTTATCCATCACCCACCGCTGAATACAACGAGACGGAGGAGTTTGTTGAAGGAGCTGCCATTCAAGCTGTTTTAGTCACTTGCCTTTCCGAATCCTGCAATTAGGAAGACTGGTATAGTGCTACGCGCTGATATAAAACCAATAGTTAATGGAGAAGCCGCGCGGTGC
>CAKZMO010000395.1 GCA_937128595.1 uncultured cyanobacterium
GGCGATCGAGGTTGAGGCGTTAACCTATGCTGCGTCAATGCTTCGTAGTCGTGACCTATCGTGTCATTTGTTGAATTATGTGGAACGCTGATCGCCCTAACGACTTTGCTCGGTTTACTCCGGTTGATATGCCTGACTTTCTCCGCTGGTGGGAAGCTCAACATACTGAGGCGATCGCCCTCATGTTTGCGGGGGCATACCTCGACGGCACGGTAGGTCAGCACATGGAGGCGATCGCCACTGCCAACGCTCCAGCATGGCTACAGACGGTATTGCGCTGGCAATTGGCAGCGCAGTGGGCGTATCAGTTGGGTGAGCCGCTGAGTCGTCAGGTGATGCGATCCGGGATAATTCCTGTCTGGGTTCCTGGGATGCCTGCGCAGCTTAAGATAACGCCTGCTGAGATAGCCGAAATACCGCCACAGTTGAGACAAGGTTTTGTGAAGTCTGTCGCCTATGGGATGGACTGGATAAAGAACCTCAGCAACGATGCTCGTGAGCAGACACGCCAAATCATTGCTATCCATCAGCTCAAGAATCGCAACCCCAAAGATGCGATCGCCTTACTGGAAAACGTCTTACGGCGGGATGTGATAGCGCGTCAGCTTGGCATTGCTGCGGTTGACGTGAGCGATGAGGCGATTCAGGAATGGTTGCAGCTCGCATCAGAACGGGTGATCGGGGCGATCGCGCAACGGGCGGGAACAATCTCGATCACAGAGTCAGCGCGGGCTCAAAATGAAGGGATTCTCGATGCTATGGAGCTACAGGGCAAAACGCTATGCTTCGTAATGCCGCATCGAGGAACCTGCGAAGAGTGTCAGCGACTGCTAGATGGGCGCGTGTTCAAAATTGCGGTGCTGCGCTCCAATATGTTTATTAACTTTGGGCAAAAGAAGGGGGCATGGGTGGCCGCAATGCCTCAGCATCCGCGCTGTCGTCATTCCCCGATGGATGTTCCGGTGAAATTTAGGAAGGCTGTATCGACTGTCGAGATCCCCGAAACGGGGCTGCTACTCCAGTTTTACGGGTTCCCTGGTGGGCAAGCTGCGATGGAGAGTATCGGACTAAAACAGTCCGAACCGTGGCTAACTCCAGACGGGAAAATGGAGCAGGTGGCAACAATTAGCTGACAAATGTTGTGGCTACTTCTCACTTCGGTTAAGCTAATGAGATGATGACCTATCTAGTGCGCACCTAACCTAGTGAAAGCGTCCAAACAAAAGTATCTAGAGCCTGCCCTATTTAGGGGCGGGTTTTTTAATGCGTAAATTTCAAACCGTTGCCACGCTCCAAAAGTCTGCAACAGTGCCGTATCAGGTGGGGGGCGTTGCTTCGTCATTTCACCGTGATCTAGATGGTGAGGCGATCCTGCCTGATGCGGTGCGGCGGGCGATTCCCTCGTTCATGGCCGCTCGTGGGCCAGGTGGCGTGCAAGGTGGCCCCATTCGCCTGCACCATAATTTCTGGGAAGGGTTTCTCAAGCGGGCGATCGCCTCGGTGTCTATGCCGTTTGAGAAGCAATCTCAGATGATGGCTGCGATCGCCCTACCGTTGGGTCGCGTCACAAAAATCTGGGTTGATGATGAGGGCAAGACTCACTGGCAAGGGCTGCTGAGCATGGCGAACCCCATCAGCGAGATTGTCTGGAAGATGTTGCAAGAGGGGCTGCTGCATCTTGGCGTATCGCTGGGCGGCAAAATATTCAGCACTCAGGCGGGCGGGCGTGATGCGCTGGGGCGTCCCTGCACCCTGATTACAGATATTCGGATTGATGAATTATCGGTGACGGATAACCCAGCTCTGCGCCTAACCGAAAACGAAGACACGGGCGCGTATATTTCTGCACTCGCAAAATCAGTGAGGTCTGTTATGTCTCCGAGTTCTCGTCGGGCGCTCAAGCCGAAGCGCAAACAACAATCGGTATCAAAGTTTCTAGCTAAGGCGTTGGGGGATGCACGGGGCGAATTTGCGTCTCTGGCTCCAAGCGATGTGCCGGGGGGGATGAGTCGCGGGCTAGATGCCCCAAAGGGCGATCGCCCCAAAGGAAAGAGTCAGGTGAAAACTCAGAGCGATAGTCGAACGGGCTATGAACGGATTGACGATTCTCAGGCCAAAACGAAGCGAAAACAGGGTCAAGGCGCGTCAATCAAAACTCAAGATTCGGTGTCGGTTGAAATGTTTGCGCGTGGGCTAAGCAAGGCGTGCAAACAGTGCGATCGCCAAACGTGGGAGGGGCTAACCAAGTCGCTCACCGATGGTAGCTATGCGCTAGCGGCGCTTACGCCTAATCCTCCCGATGTGTTGGTGAACCTGATGCGACTCATGCAGCACATTAACCAGTTCTGCATGGCTCTGCCGTCGATGGATGATTACCAAGCTCAAGGCACAATCGGCGCAATGTCGGCTGACCTATCGAAGTCGCTCCTAGAGTTCACCGAAACGATGCCCAAGGAGTTGCTAGCCAAGCCGCTGCGACCTCCGGGGTCGCCTGCGCCTACGAATCAGACGATTCAGTTTCCGAAACAGTACCTCGTTCCTTAAATTTTGGCGATCGCCAAGGGAGTTTAACAATGGATACTCAGGTTGTGCAGCAACTCACACAGTTGCTGCAACAAATGCTGCAAGTCGTTCAGGCCGCAGGCGGACAAGATGACGGCGATGGAGATATGGACGGCATGGGCATGGATGACATGGGCATGGATGACATGGGCATGGATGATGATGCCGGAATGGATGACGGTGATATGGGTGACGCTGGCGGGATGCCTGGTGATATGCCTCCTGACGATGACATGCCGCCAGACGACGAAATGATGAAGATGAACATGCGTAAACGAAACCGCATGATGAAAGGCCGCAACGGTGGCGGAGCGTCTCTTCACGATCGCATCTCCCAACTAGAGACGCATACGGGGCTCAAGAAATCTGCAAGCGCTCCTGTTACCGCTCGACTCGCAGCACTAGAAGAAGAATGGCTCGGAACAGAGTACGAGGGCTCGGTGCGCGATCGCCTAGAGCAACTTGAAAATGAGGCTGGCCTGCAAAAGTCGGCGGGAGTCAACGAAGACGAGGCTCCTGACGAGATCCGACTAGATGACTTGATTAAGTCTGCGGTGCAGATTGGGATTAAGCAAGGACTCCAGCAGCAGTTAGCAAAGTCCAATGAACAAAACGGCTTGCCCGACATCAACGCTATGCGTAAATCTGCCTCTCAGTCGAATGGCGGGCGCAGGCGATCGGCTAATCCAACGCTCACTGATGCAGACCTGAACAAATCGGCTCAACAGTGGGGGCTTGAGGGCGATCTCGATCAAGAGGTCGGCCTGGGTGACTATATGTTGATGCAATATAACGCGACTCGAACGGGCACTGCACTGCCGTTTGATGACGATGACGACTAAGTTTTTCCTCTCTCTCTAATTGTTAATTCTCAAACGATCGCCAAAGGATGAACTGAATAATGGTTTTCACAAAACGGGATTTGCTAAAAGCGCTCTCGATGGAATCGGGTGGCGGCGCTGAGGTCACGCTGCAAACATCAATCGCTGAGCAGGTTGTGCCACTGATTCGGCAACAGTGCTTTATCCGCCAAATTGCTGAGCGGGCGAAAGTATTGATTGACATGACGAAACCCAAAATCAAGATCCCACGACTCACGCGGGCTCAGGGCGCGTACTCGGTCAAGGCGGGCAAGCCTGCGCCTGAGTTTAAAGCCCGACTGGATGGCATTGATCTTATCCCTGAAAAGATCATGACCTGGATGCCAGTAGACCAAGAGGTCTTCGAGGACAGCACGATCCGAGATATCGAAGGAATGTTGAAAC
This sequence comes from uncultured cyanobacterium, assembly GCA_937128595.1. GTDB lineage: Bacteria > Cyanobacteriota > Cyanobacteriia > CAKZMO01 > CAKZMO01 > CAKZMO01. The sequence goes on from CAKZMO010000395.1 coordinate 3,828, forward strand.
AGGAAATGGCTAACGAGTTCGCGCAAGCGGAAGAGTTAGCATTTTTACTGGGCGATGTGGACATGGATCACGGCGACGGCGATCCGCGTAACGTCTTTGATGGTCTCCTCAAATCGGCAAGTGCGGGCCTCTATGCCTACGACGATACGCTTGATTCTGCGAACGGATTAGCGATCACGTCAAACCTGATTCGGGCTGCGCGGTTCTTGGGCATCTATGGCCGCAATAAGCGCGATGTCGTTTATATGGTTGGCCTGACTGCTGAGGAAGCGCTCCTCAGAAACTCAGCGTTCCAGACCATGAGCGCTTACGCTTATGGGCAAGGCGCGGGAATTTTCAGCGGTGAGATTGGGCGGCTCAATGGCTCTCCGGTCATTGCGACTTCTTTTCTTGACGCTCAAGAGGGTGAGCAGTACAGCAAAGCACTGGTGCTGAATCAATCCTCTTTCTGCGTGGGTGACTGGAAGCAATTCAGCATTCGAGTATTCGACGAAATCCTAGCTCAGACCGATCAGATTGCGATCCGGGCTCGTGAGCGGATTGCCTTCACGATTCGCTATCCAGAAGCGATTATGTCAATTCAGAACATGCCCATTACTCCGTAATCCTGATGGTTAAAATAATTACTTTTTCGAGTAGTCGTTACCCTTCTATTCAACTTCCGGGCTTGCCGTTGATGGCGATCGGGGCTGAATATACGGTCAGCGATCAGGATTTGGCTGTCATCAAATCGCGCCTTAGCGGGTTTTCGCCTGCCATTCAGAGATCGCTCTCTTTGTCTGTCCGAGATCCCAAGGCTGGTGAAACGTTGCCTATCACTATCTCCAAGCCTGGGACTAAGCTCGTCACTGAGGCGGATAGTCCAACGACTGAACCTGCTGAGCCAATGGCTGACAGCACAATACCTGAGCCTATAAAGCTGACAAGCGACGATCTGGAGCTAGTTCAAATTGAGGTGGGCAAGGTTGCTGACAAGACTACTGCGACTGACCAAAAGCGGCTCATTCAGAACTTGGTTGAAAATCCCGACATCGGAACCGTCTTTAGGGTGGCCTATCTAGAGGCGATCGCCAAAGCAGACGGCATCAAAGCAACGGCTGTCACCTTCGCTCAAGAGCAGTTACTAGAAATTAACCCTGCCGAATAACGTCTAACAAATGCCTGTAACTCCGTGGTACGAAAACTGGCCTGTCTTGGTGCAGCTCTGGCAAGTCGGCACTAAGAACCCTGGCGATGAGCTGTCATTTGCTGATCCGGGGCGATCGCTCTCTGCTGAGTGGCGGCGCAACGGGATAACGGCGCTCACTGTGACTGAGGGGGCGTCTCTCTCTGTCGTGGATGAGCGGCGGGGGCCAGCAGGCGGCGCATCACCTGGGCGTCGGCGATGGCCTTGACGCCGTCGGTG
>CAKZMO010000396.1 GCA_937128595.1 uncultured cyanobacterium
AGGCATCCTGTCTTCGACTGGTGTCGGCGGTACTGATGGAGATCGCGGAAGACTGGCAGACCGCTGACAAGCGCTATGTCACCTTCGGCGACTAGAAGAACGTGATCAAGGGATGACCGAAATTACAGAAAGAGTGTTGCTCAATCCGAAAACAGACCATTCGCCTACGCTAATCCAGTCATCCCATGCAGCGGAGTTTCAGCATGCAACAGGGTAAAAGCGCAGAGATTTCCGCTCACACATAGTAAGAATTCCAGGCATGACTTGAGCAATCAACAGTGATCACAAGGGTGCAATCGCAAGCAAACACTCCACCGTAATTCACGAATTCAGGAAATTGCTCCGCGGTGAATGAATGCCTCGCATTTGTACGCAACCAGGTTGCCAGGTTGGAATTTGAAGGCTGATGCGTTCCCAAAAGACGCTGGCATAAGCAGCGTTCAGGCTTGGTATCCGCGTGAGATTTCATCTGGTCACCCGCCTTGGGGCGCTCGAAACACCTGGGTCGAGACACAAACCCAGGATACGGTGCAACCAACGTTTGAGGGCGTGGGTAGCCGCGCCAATAACACTGACGACTAGGCAAACAAGCGCATGGAGGCAGAAATGATGGTAAAGCGAATGTCCACCCCTGTCGCTATGGTGCACCACGCCTACGGGCGCGCTGCGAGCCCAAATCGCCTGCTCCAACGCATCTAACACCAGTGCTGTGCGCATGTTCTTCGCCACTCGCCAACCGATGATTCGGCGGGCATAGACATCGAGGATGAAGGCGACGAAGACCATGCCCTGCCAGGTCGGTACACACGTGAAGTCGGCGACCCAGAGCTGATTCGGGTGATCAGCCACAAACTGTCGGTCCACACGATCTAGCGGCCTGGCGGCTATCAGATCCGGTACGGTGGTTTTCCAAAGCCTGCCGCGGCGCACGCCTTTCAAACCCAGTTCCCGCATGAGTCGCTCAACGGCACAGCGGGGAGCCTCCCACTGTTCACGCCCCAACTGCTTCCAGACCTTGCGAGCACCGTAGATCTCATCGCTCTCAGCAGGGATGCGCTGTATCTCGCCCTTAAGTTGCACATCCCGCTTCACCCGGCGCGGTCGACGCTCGGGTTCACGGACGCGACGCTTGGCTTCGTAGTATTGCGATGGCGCAATCGGCAACTGCGTGCAGATTGAATCTGCCCCGAGTTTGTCGGAGACCTTTTATGTTGAGATGGGAGACAGCCTACATGTATCGGCAAGATCAACAAGCAAGAATGGATCCACGTTACTTATGCACCGCATGATATTTTTTTTCACGGTATCCCCGTGAGCCTTGGTGGCGCAAACAAGTATTGACCATCCCCTGCTCTAATGCAGAGCTACGATCACTGTTATTGGCACCGCGACTGTGCTCAACTACCAAACCAGCGCCACCTAAAGGACTCCGACAAACTCTCACACAACCTCCGTTCTAACTGAGGTCGCTTGAAAGCCCGGCCGTGCGTCGTCATATGGCCGGGTTTTTGATTACACATCAAGTGGTGCAGCGCTCTACTGAAATGTTTGGTTGAACGACATTCCGTTTTGAATCAGTGTGGCCATCGAATCCGAGGGAGACGTGTATGGGGCCGATGTTTCCGATGGGTAAAAGGGGGGGAAGTATCGTGTCACCGTAGGGAACCATGCAACGTTGCCAAGCTGGACTGATCGCGGAGTAGTCCTCGAGGCGATGTACGGCAAGCGCTGCCCGCAGAACGTCAGATTGATTACGGTGCCGGAACTTGAACACATCAGGTTGACGGTAGTTGTTACTAAGGGGTTAGACATCACAGTCGTGCTGTGTCTTCTGCTTCCACTTACTGATTGCTCTGAACTGTTGTTCATCGCAGTAAAACCGAGGCCGCCATAAGGAAAACTGCCAGTGTCGGGATGCCCGTACGCATACTCGTGCTGAGCGGCAGCCATGTGCAGCATCTCGTGTGCAAACACTCGGATACTAAACGCGAAGTCATCTCGCGTTACCCCATACTCTCCACAGTTCCGCGCAATAACACTACTATGGCACAGTGTGGAGGATTGTGTTGGATTTACGACGCCTTGCAAGATGTCCAGCGCCCCAGCGTTTATGGCTGCAGAGGTTATCAACATGAAAAGGTCCGCATTCACCGTGTTGTTCTTCCAATTAACAATTTGAGTGTCGTTATCGATAGCAAAGACGTCAGTCACGATTGAGGAATTGAAAGCATTGCTCCCATTTGTTGATTCGTTATAAGTGGCGGCAAGAGTGCCGACCAACCGGTAATCGCAAGTCACTCCAATGCTGTCAACCATGTTGTTGAGGTTGGACAACCATGCGCCGATCGAACTGGCTATGGAGCCATTGCGCGCAAGCGCTGCGCTTGTGTAGCCAACACCGACGTCTACGAGACAGCTGGACCTGCTTTGGGAAAGGCTAACGCGGCTTGCGCCGCTTAATTCGGATACCGAAACCTGCTCCTCAGGTAGTGTCGCTAGGAGGTCATCCCACTCTTCAGGTTCGATATCAATTCGTCCCCTCAATGCTTGCTCAGAGTCATGGCGCAGCACAAAGTCCGTGGCTTTAGTGCTGCCATCCTCAAAGACTTCATAACTTTCCCTACCGGCCGTTACCGCGAGGTAGGGCTGAGACCCTTCAAAATGGGCATATGTGAAGGACCCAATTTCGATACCAGTTTCTGGATCTGTGACTGCTCCCGAGTAAACAACATCACCTGAAGAAGAAGTTTGACTATCGATCTGCGTTACCGTCGCCTCGATCAATTTGTCGCTGCCAGCCATTGGTAACAGAATTTTGGCCTTCGATGAAGCGATGAGCTCCCCAAAGGGTATGTCGTTGAAAGTAACCGGGTAATATGCGAACCCGTCTTCTATGCGGGAGATAAAACCTGCGCTCGTCGCCAATGACGGAGTACTATCTTGAGCAATCACGTTCCCAGCACCCAGACTACAAGCTAAGGTAAGTAGTGACAGAGAGAAAACGCTCGATGAACACACAAACGCTTTGCGAATGTCGAGTTGATTTAAGGACAGCTCATTGGTTTTAGGCATAGTACTTTTGGTCTCCTTGAGAAGCGCTGTGCGCGGGAGCATACTACGTCTCCAGCATAAACGAAAAGTTACGTTTGCAAATCTGGCTCCAGTGGATAACACGGGGCATGTTATGAATCGAATCGCGACAACGATAAAAAGTTCTTCTTTTTAGGGTATATATGCGGCCAAGGGCAGATCGCATTGTATGACGCGCGAGTGCGGGATGCTCGATTACTCGGGTTGACTTCTGACGTTGTCAAACCGCGGTTAATTAAGATAGAGAAGGCGGGATTAATGAGGTTTTACATCAAATTTTTCGTAACAGCTGTCTTGCTAGTACTTGTGGCTTGTGGAGGTGGGGGAGGCGGATCGGCACCTACTCAAGAGCCAACGCCTACCCCCACTCCTCCGCCTCCTGCGCCGGAGCCACCGCGCCCTGAAGAGCCTCCGTCTGGGGATCAGTCCGTAACAACGACCCTTGACATAGCGTATTGGCGGCGACTTACCCAAGAGCTCTCTAATTTCCTCAGCGAATTTAGATCGTCAGAGTTTTTGTACGCTAACGTGCCCAATCTCGAAAATTGCGATCCAGGGACTCTGAACGATGCGGCACAAACCCGATATCTTGAGACTTACAACGCGGCGCGCGGACTGCTTGGGCTTACAGAGGTTACCACCGCCTTGACTCTTACCACAGCTGCGCAACAAGCTTCTTTGGTGCAAGCTGGCAGGAAAGATCTAGCCCATCAAATTTCCGAAGATGATCCGTGCTGGGTAGCCGAAGCCGAGGTGGGCTTTAGCGATGGAAATTTGATCGGTCCCAGCAATGTGGAATCCACTTCAGATCTTGATCCGGCCTATCCAATCATATTTTGGATTATCGATACGTCTCCGCTTGGTGACACTTTTGGTGCAGGTCGCCGAGCCACGGCACTAAGACCCTCAATTGTACGGTCAGTTTATGGGCAGGTCTCTGCGTGGGGCGCACAGCTGAACGAGCGAGAGGACATGATGGAGCTGGATTCTGAACTGGAGTTTGTCGCCGCCCCCTACAGGCGGTTTCCGTATATACTCGCTAAGACATCATCTCAGCAGCCTTTTAAGTGGTCTTTTTCATTGGTAAATCGAAACCAGGGACAACCAAACCCGACAGCGTTTGCTGTCTCCGTTGTTAATGCAGAGACCGGTACGCCTCTTACAGTCACCGACGTCGATGCTCTGGGTGACGAAGGAACCTGGATCGTTCCCGAGTTCGAATATGACACTGAATACATCGTAACGATTTCAAACATATCCAATGCCGGAAATGGCCGAGAGACCGCAGAGTACCCTGTAGAAATCGTTTTTGGAGAGATTTTCGAGATAAATGCGCCAACGGAAGGCCAAGACCTTTCGACGGATAGGATGATCTCTGGCCGTTTTGATAGTTTGATTGATCGCGATGGTTTCGCGATTCGCATCGATGGAAGCCTCAACCTAACAGTCACCTCTAGCTCTGGATCTGCAAAAAGCGGATTTTACGTCCAAATCTACGATGATCTAAAGCACTTGATCGAGGAATCAGATCAGTCGACCATACTGTTGGAGGAGGTGATAACAGACGCCACGATCGTAATCACACCTTGTCCAAGCAATGCAATATCGATTGATGATTGCGAGGCTGTTGATGACTTCTTTGAGTATGCAGTTTCAATAAAGTAGTGAGTCGATTGTATCGATCGCCGCTTTCGCGGGGTTAGAGCTTTTGGGGCAGAAGTTTCAGAGTAATAACAGGTAGTGCGTGAAGTCGCGAAACCACCGTCTTTTTCCAAAGACTCATCGCCATAGACACGCGTTTGAGTGTCATATTGTTTCTGAACTTTTCAGCACCGTCCGTAGAAATGGAGCAGAACCCCCAGAATCTTGGGAGAAGCTCATCCAATGGGCTGCTCCGTCGACGAAGCCACAATAAAAGAGGCATGGGGTCTCAGCTTCTCGAGCACCCTACTGACCGATCGCGCTGGCAGTCCGAGGTATTCGCCTACCGCGGTAGAGGTCGCGCGCTGGCGCGCTGCGATCAGCACGCGCAGCACCTCTTCGGCCCGAAACTCAATGTTCGAGGACATCTCGGTACCGCCGGGATGGCGAGTCGGTACGCGACCCTATACAGTCCACGTCGAAGTCACCAGAGACGGAGACAACAAGGCTGAGCAAAGCGGTTGGCGTTGTGGCACTAGGCCAAGGCTGAATCGCATCCTACGAACGCGGCCCACTCATTCATCATCTCTCGCCGCTGCTCCATCAGGTCGGAGCGGAAGTACGCTGCCTGAACCTTATCAGTAAGCTGATGCGCTAGCGCCACCTCAGCCAT
>CAKZMO010000397.1 GCA_937128595.1 uncultured cyanobacterium
GTGGAGTTGTAATGAGTGGGACCCGCTAGAAGAGGTCATCGTGGGACTGCGCTCTGCTGAATCCGGCACGGTGAACTATCAGGGCGTGCTAGCTCACATTCCGTCCGATCGCTACAGCATGGGCCTAATCTCGGCATTTTCTGTGGCGGAGAATTTGCTGCTACGAGACATCGCCCGTCCGCCCTTTAGTCGTCGAGGATTGTTGCCCCCCGCCGTGATTTTGAACCATGCCAAAGAGTTGGTGCAGCGCTATTTGATTCGGACACCTTCTGCCAAAACTTTAGGTGGAAAGCTTTCGGGCGGCAATGCCCAAAAGGTGATCGTTGCTCGCGAGCTGTCGAGGCAGCCTCAAGTTATTCTCGCGGCACAGCCCACCCGAGGTTTAGATGTAGGCGCGATGGAATACGTTCACGCTCAGCTCATGGCCCAGCGGGATGCCGGAGCGGCGATTTTGCTGATCTCAACCGAGCTAGACGAAATTTTGCGCCTGTGCGATCGCATCGCCGTTCTTTATGAAGGGCGCATTGTAGGGGAAATGGCTGCCGACAATGCCGACATCAATCAGTTGGGACGCCTTATGGCCGGACAGCGGCAACCCGACGATTCTGATTTTGAATTCTCCAAACGGGCTAATGTTGCTGTGCCAGACTCCACACTCAACGAATCTGCCCATTCCGCTTAATCGACTGCCGAATTACTATCGAATTACTATCGAACTACTGTCGTTCCGCACTGTCGTTCCGCACTATCGCTCTGTTATGACAACTGTTGTTTCCAAGTCATCTTTTTCCTTAAAACCTTTTGCTCCGATCCTTGGAGTACTGGTGGCGTTGATGCTCAGCAGTATTCTCATTATCCTGAGCGGAGTCAATCCTCTAGAAGCGTTTGGAGTATTGATGTCAGGGGCTTTTGGGGGCGGTCGCCAAATTACAGAAACATTGCTGAAAGCGACCCCCATTCTCATTATTGCTTTGGGATTAACGGTCGCCTTTCGCGCTCGAGTTTGGAATATTGGTGCAGAAGGTCAGTACCATATCGGCGCACTGGCGGGAGGGGCGATCGCCCTCCTTTTTCCCCAGCTTCCAGGCATTGTGATGCTGCCTCTGATGTTGTTAGCTGGCTTAGTCGGAGGACTGCTGTGGAGTGCTGTTGCTGGATTGCTCCACCTGAAGCGTGGCGTCAATCTGATCATTTGTACGTTGATGCTGAACTATATCGGCATCTTGCTAGTGCAGTATGTCTCACGAGCGCCTCTACGCGATCCCAACGGATTTTTGCCCGAAACGGCGCGCTTTGTTGCAGCGGCTCAGATGCCCCGACTTTTTGGCAGTCGTCTTCACCTGGGAATTCTGATCGCGTTGCTGCTGGTTGGACTCACTGCTTTGCTGCTGTGGCGATCGCCGCTGGGGTTTCGTCTTCGCGCTGTCGGAGCCAATCTCAATGTTGCCCGTAGTGTTGGTATCGCCCCCAGTCGCCATGTGCTGACAGCGCTATTGCTGAGCGGAGCCCTCGCCGGACTCGCTGGGGTCATTGAAGTTAGCTATACCTATACCCGTCTCAAACCCAATATTTCTGATGGTTACGGCTTTACCGGAATTCTCGTCGCACTCCTCGGACAGCTTAGCCCCGTGGGATGCCTGATAGCAGCGCTGCTGTTTTCTGGACTCGTGGTCGGAGCCCAAGCCCTCAACGTCTCGCTACAAGTTCCCGCTGCTGTGGCAGGCGTTCTCCAAGCGCTGTTAGTTCTTGGAGTCTTGGCCGGAAGTGCGATCGCCCAGCGAGAAGATCTCTAATCACGCAGAAATACCCCTCTCATTCCCATCCATCACAGCCGATCCAAAATCCCCAATCCAAAATCTAAACCTGACATGCCCTGGGATCAAGTCTTAACCACCGCCTTTCTCATCGCTATTTTGACTGCTGGCATTCGTCTAGCTGTGCCTGTGTTGCTAGCTGTATTGGGAGAAATTATCACCCAGCTCTCTGGCGTCATGAATTTGGGATTAGAAGGTGTCATGCTCGTAGGCGGCTTAGCCGGATTTGCCAGCGCCTATGCCATCGAAACCACCACCGGAATGACTCAACTTGCTGCTTGGGTCGGATTGGCAGCGGGCTTGGTGGCAGGACTTGGAATGGGGCTGGTGATGGCGGTGCTGGCGCTCACGTGCCGTACCGATCAGGTGGTCGCAGGAATCACACTGGTCTTGCTAGGACAAAGTTTCACGACATACTGCTATCGGGCGGTTCCAGCCTTCAGCAGTGGACGAGTCAGTGGTCTGCCGACGCTTCCTATTCCTGGACTATCCCGACTGCCCATCCTAGGAGAGGTATTGTTTACCCACAGTCTGGTGATTTATCTCAGCGCTGCCCTCGTGGTGTTTTGCGGTTGGTTGCTGTTTCGCACGAACTGGGGACTCCATATTCGCGCCACAGGAGAACATCCTACTGCGGTCGAAACCTCAGGCATGGATGTCATTCGCATTCGCTATCTTTGCACTCTGGCAGGATCGGCTCTGGCGGGGCTGGGAGGGGCAGTGTTGACGGTCGAACAGCTACATCTCTTTATTGAAGGAGTGACTGCAGGACGGGGCTGGATTGCGATCGCCCTAGTCTATTTCTCTCGCTGGAATCCGTTTCTAGCCTTAGCTGGAGCATTGCTGTTTGGTATTGCCGACGCCGTTCAGTTTCGCATTCAGGCTCTAGGCTCGGACGAGCTACCCTATGAGTTTCTGCTCATGCTGCCCTATGCTTTGACGCTACTGGTGTTGGCAAGTCGTCGTCTCCGCGACCAAACTCCATCCGCGCTTGGAATTCCGTTTGTCAAAGGCAGTCGCGTTTAGAATGTGCGAGTTGAGAGAAAAAGAGCGTCAGGGTAATCAGGGCGATCGCCTTTATACATTTGACGCCTCCCTCTACACCACCAGTCAGATTATGGCTGGTGACATCGAAGCGATTGAATATCAGGGGCAGCGCCAAATCGACCTAGAAGATGTGCCTCTGCTGGGCAACGCCCTACTGGAATATACGAAAAGAAGAATCTTTCCTCAATTGTTGGAAGCTGTTTCTTTTGTTTTCCATGCACGCATGATGTTCTGAACGACCATTGTTCCACCTGTGATGAGCATCCAAAGGAGCCCTAGCCCGTTCAGCAAAACATAGAAGGGTTCTAGGGTCTGTCCCAAATATTCTCCTTCGTGAATCGTCATTAAAAAGTGAACCTGGTCACGGGAAAGACCAAACCAGTCTTTGGAAAGGCGATAGGTCACTCCTGTTGTCACGGTGACGAACAGTGGGAGTAAGACAATGGGGGCTAGGGTACTGTGCCATTTTCGAACGAGCTGCCGATATTTCATATTGCATCAGAGAGGGGAAGAAAAGCGTCCATTCATTGAGTAATGGCTTGGTTGTCAGTTCATCTGTCAGTTTAGTTGTAAATACTAACTTGGTTATGAGATGTAGTCTTGATTTTGCACTTCGTCTAAAACAGGTTCGGGAATGTTCTTGAGGCTTTGAGCCAAGATGCCGTATTTGGGTGCGAAAATCATCGTGACTGTAAAAATCAGCGTCAACAGCACTACAATGCTACCGCCCGTAGACACATCTAAGTGATAACTAAAATACGTTCCTAGAACGCATGAGGAAACGCTGACTAAAACTGAAAGGCCTAGCATGTGATCGAAGCGATCGCTCAGTAGATAAGCTGTGGCTCCGGGAGTGACCAACATCGCAATGACCAAGATAATACCTGCGGTCTGTAGCGCGGTCACAATCGTGAGGGCAAGCAGAGAAAGCAGCATGTAATACATGAGCTGAGTGTTGAGCCCAATTGCTTTGGCATGGTTTGGGTCAAAGCAAAACAGTAAGAGATCCTTGCGAAACAACAACATTGCAACCAACGTGGTCGTGCCTGCAATGAGCGTTTGCACGATGTCTGAGTTCGAGATTCCCAGGACGTTTCCAAATAAGATATGGAACAGGTCAATATTGCTGGGTATTTTGGTGATCAGTACAATGCCGAAGGCAAAGAAGCCTGTGAAGACAACGCCAATCACCGCGTCTTCTTTGAGACGAGCTTTGGACTTGATATAGCCGATCGCCACAGTGGCTCCAAACCCAAAAATAAAGGCTCCGACGGCAAAGGGAATGCCGATCGCGTATGCTACCACGACTCCAGGAACGACAGCGTGGGAAACGGCATCTCCCATCAGTGACCATCCTTTCAGCGTGATGTAGCAAGAGAGAACGGCACAGACTAGGCCGACAAAGGCGCTGACCCAAAGTGCTCTGACCATAAACCCAAACTGTAGAGGTTCAACGAGCCAATCCCGCACATCCCATAGGAAGAGACCCGTGATGAATTCATTCATGCATCAACCTCAGAAACCTTAGAAGGATGAAACAGATGATGGAGGCTCATGACAGGCAACCCCCCAAAGGTCATGGCTAGATTTTCCTCAGTAAAGGTTTTCTCAAGAGAACCAGAGGCGAGAATCGTGCGATTGAGTAGGACAGTGCGATCGCAGAATGTTGAGATAGAGGCCAAATCATGGGTAGACACTAAAATCGTGTGCCCTTCGTTTCTGAGCTGCATCAGCAAATCAATGATCCGCTTTTCCGTTTTCACATCGACTCCGGTAAACGGCTCATCTAGCAAAATGACCTTACCTTCTTGTGCCAACGCCCGTGCCAAAAATGCTCGTTTCCGTTGACCACCCGAAAGCTCACCAATTTGACGATGGCGAAAATCGGCCATTCCCACCCGCTCTAGGCTCTCCATCGCCAGACGACGATCTTTAGGTCTGGGCATTCGTAGTAGATTCATATAGCCGTAGCGACCCATCATCACTACATCAAACACGCTCACTGGAAAGTTCCAGTCCACCTCGTCGGACTGGGGTACATAGGCCATAAGTTGACGCTTTTGAGCCGTTTGAACAGACAAACTGCCGATATGAATGCGTCCTTGGCTGGGCTGCAAAAATCCCATGATGGATTTAAACAGAGTGGATTTCCCTCCTCCATTTGGCCCAACTAGCGCCGTAATGGTGCCTGCTTCGATGACACAGCTCGCGTTGTAGAGAGCCAGTCGAGCATTGCTGTAGTTGACGCTGAGATTATGAATGGTGATGTCGAGAGCTTGGGCGATCGCTTGCATAATCGTTATCGATAAGTGACAAAATTGACGCGTGGTGTGGCTTTACGAGAGTTTAGGAACTGAGCTTCTTCAGAGAGATTGCTTCCTCAATCTTCAGCGTTGCTGCCTGCTAAAAGCCCGTTGGAAATAGTGCGAGCATCATATTCCAACAGGTCTAGAAAAGTGGGCACAGGCCCTTCTTCTGTAGAGAGCGAATCAACATAGAGATTGCCGCCAAATCGGGCTCCCGTCTCTCGGGCGACTTGCTTTTGGCCTTCGTCGCTGACCGTGCTTTCACAAAAGATAGTAGGCACGTCGTAGGTCTTCACGTCCTCGATCACTGACTGCACTTGCTTAGGTGTGAACTGTTGCTCTGCGTTCATCGGCCACATGTAAATCTCTTTCATGCCGTAGTCGCGAGCCAAGTAAGAAAATGCTCCTTCGCAACTCACTAGATAGCGCTGGCGTTCTGGCACTTGCTCCAGATCAAGTCGCAACTGTTCGTCGATCGCCCGCAACTGTTCGCTATAGGCTTCAGCATTGGCATTGTAGGTGTTGGCATTTTCTGGATCTAGCTCTACAAAGGCTTTCCGAATGTTTTCGACGTAGATCAATGCATTTTGAGGCGACATCCACGCGTGGGGATTTGGCTTGTCAGTGTAGGGGCCTTCAGCAATGGAGATAGGTTCAATGCCTTCTGTCAGCAGCACCGAGGGCACATCTTCAAGGTTGCCTAAGAATTGCTCGAACCAAAGCTCTAGGTTCATGCCGTTGTAGAGAATTAGATCAGCACCTTGGGCTCTGACCAGATCGCTAGGAACTGGCTCATAGCCATGAATTTCAGCTCCAATGCGAGTGATAGATTCAACAACCAACTCATCCCCGGCCACATTCTGAGCCATGTCAGCCAACACTGTGAACGTGGTGAGAACTTTGATTTGTTCGTCGGAGGCTAGGCTCGAGTCTATATCGCTGGTGCTAGACGCCGAGGAACTGTCAGGGCTGCTGGTAGAGGTGACCTCAGTGCTGGTGCAACTTGCCAAACCAATGCACAAGGCGAGAATAGAGGCAAAACGAATGCTTCGCGTCAGAACATGTTGTGCCATGAGGTACCGATCGGTGTCATTTCATATTTGTTTCATTTTCACATTTCTCTCATAATTTATGCAACGTGTAAAGAGGGATGATTATATCTGCCGTTGTGAGGGTATTTTCAGGCTCTCGGCTTTGTCGAAAGAATGAAGCTATGTTTTCACTCAGTTTCTGCTTTGGTATGATAGAAGGCTTTCAATCTCAGAAACATCTGCTGTAATGGCGATCGCCCTCTATTCTCTAAGATTGAGATTGGCTAGCCTTCGGCGTATGCCTTCTTACTTTCGGCCTTTTATTTTTTACAAAAAAATTTTTGGTTCGAGGACATCAAGTTTGCCCAGAAAGACGTCTGTTTCCCGGCCTTTCTAAGCTGTTCAATATAGTGCTACGCGCTGATATAAAACCAATCGTTGATGGAGAAGCCGCGCACCGCGCGGCTTCTCCATCAATATCTGTCCTAACCTATCTGCGCATTGCTATATCAATGAAAGGGATGTCGCGGTGTCAGTCGATTTGAAGCTGATTATTGTCCGAGCCGCCGCTGCATCTCTTGCCGCAGAGCGCTGGCTTCTGGGTATTCAGGTCGAAGCTGGAGTGCCTTTTCTACTGAAGAGAGACCTTCTTGAAACTGTCTCCGTTCCCAAAGGGTTGCTCCTCGGTTGCTCCAGGCTTCTGCAAAGTCAGGACTGATGGCGATCGCCTGATCAAAGGCATCGAGGGCACCTTGAGTGTTGCCCAAGCTGAGTAGTGCTGTACCTTTATTATTCCAAGCTTCTGAAAATTCAGGATCGTAGCCCAGCGCTTGGTTGTAGAGCCGCAGTGCCTCCTCGGGTTGTTCGCGCTTCTCAAGGGCAAATCCCTTACTCCAAATGGCTTGCACGTTGCCGCTATCGAGGGAAATCGCCTGATCACAAGCCGCGATCGCTTCCTGATGGCGCTGGAGCTGATTCAGCACATAGCACCGTCCGCTGTGGGCGGGTGAAGAAGACTCATTACGAGCGATCGCCTCTTCGTAGCGGGCAAGTGCCTGGTTGTAGTCTTGAGCCTGTTGCAAGTCTTGAGCTTCTTGTAACAGCTCTCTCAACGGTTTTTGATCGCTGGCCTGATGGGTCAGCTCTGTCCCTGCATCTGGATCTGACTCTGGGGCAGACGACTGCTCGGCATTTGCAGGCTCATCGACAGGGGCTGCTGTAGACTCCGACTGCACTGATGCACTCGGCGCACTACCGAGTTCGGGAGCGCAAGCTCGCCAGGTGATCAAGCTCAAACTGGCTAGGATGGCGATCGCCACGGGCGGCAACACTTTTTTGCGAACAGCAGGGGAGGTCAGAGCAGGGACGACCTGAGTCGCGACAGAAGTCGTTACGGAAGGATGAATCGGCGGTTTTGACTCTAGCGGCTGTCCTGGAGCCACGACCTGAGTCGGTTCGGTTTTGTTACCTGTGTCGCCTGTTGATAAGTAGAGGGAGTTTCCAGGGGACTGATGCCCAGCGACAGGATGAGTTGGCGCTTGACTCGGAGGTGCAGGATCGGATTGGGTTTCAGGCAGGGGCGCTTCAGAATAAGTATTGGGCATCGAAGACGAGTTGGGAGCCTCGATACTTGCTCTGTTTGCAGGTGAATTTGAGGCGAAGGGAGCCGAGGAAGTCTCTGAAGATCTGGCCGGATGGTTGACGGTCAGATCATGTGGAATTTCCTGTCGCAGCGATTCAGGTAGAGTATCGAGCGCTTCAAAGGCTTCTCTGGCGGTGCTATAGCGAGCCCGGTAGTCATATCGCACCATCCGATCGAGAATGTCAACCAGTTCGGATGTGGCTTGAGGATCGTGGTGGTGCCAGCCGATTTCGCCGGTGCGAGGATCGGGTGTCAGCAGTCGAGGATGTTGTCCTGTTAACGCCTGAATTCCCATCATGCCAACGGCATAGAGGTCGCTGCTGAAGTGAGGTGTACCGCTGAGTTGCTCACCCGGCATATAGCCCTGGGTTCCAATGGACACGGTATGGGTGATGCCCGTGCTGGATGTGGACATTTGGGTACTGGCTTGTTTCACCGCACCAAAGTCAATGAGCACGATGCGATGGTCGGAATGGCGACGAATCAAATTCGAGGGCTTTAAGTCTCGGTGAATCACCCGATGGTCATGGACGAAAGACAAAATTCGCAGCAGGTCGCCTAAAAATGCGACGACTTGAGGTTCGTTCCATGCTGTCGTAGAGAACAGCTCATCCGACAACGAATGGCCGACTACTAACTCTTGAGCTAGATAAAATTCTTGATTTTGTTCAAAGTGAGCCAGCAGTCGAGGAATTTGGGGATGACTACCTAACTGGTAAAGCACCTGCGCCTCGGTATCAAACAGCCGTCGGGCCACAGCCAAGTCTTGAGCACTGGTGACTTGGGGCTTTAGTTGTTTGACGACACAGAGAGGATGCCCTGGTAGGTGAAGGTCGCGGGCGCGAAATGTCTGCCCAAAGCCTCCGGCTCCAAGCTGTTCAACAATTTCATAGCGCCCTCCTAACGGTTGAGACGTGCCCGGCCAAATTGACCGCAAAAAATCCAATGCCATAGGGAGTGGTAGTGTATCGTACTAAGCCAGATGAGATAGATGCCCCTCACAAGACAGTTATAAGACACTCTCTGATGGTGTAGAGTTCCGCTCTTGGCGATAAAACCGATAGAAGTAATATCCGTCTCTAAACAGCTTATCGTCGATTAATCCCCGAATAAATCCCTGCTGAAGCAAACTTTGGCCGATGAACAGCGATTCCTCCCGTGAATAGCCGCGTTCTTGTACCAGCCACTCCACTGCTGCGGTGCCTGTAAAGCAAGAGGGATAGAAGTTGGAATGATAGTGGCGATCGCGCACTGACAATCCCGACTCGGCCTGCATGTCTTGGGCAATCTCTTCTAAATCTAAGCTCTCTAGGGAAGAAGTTCGCTGACCTGTCTCTACAGGAAAGGGTTCGGGGCGCGCTTCTGATGGAGGATTGAGATATTCTGAGCTAACGTAATCCGCATCAGCTTGGTCTGGGCGATGATGTTCAGCGAAGTCCTCATCTGTTTGGATGACCGTTATCTCTTCATCTTGTGGTAGGGCCTCAGGCGGTTGACCCGAGGAAACGTGAGCCGTTTGTCTTTCGGAGTCTTGGAACGTTTGTTGAGGGCTGCTCTGAGCGCCATTTTGACTTGCATTGTGTTTGAGCACCGTCAGCAGGTCGTCGAGTTGGGGCGATCGCAAATGCAGCACTCGTTGGGGAAACGGAATTTCAATATCGTAGCGACGCAGGCTGGCCTCAATGGCGTAATATAGGTCGCTTTTCACCTTAAACTGCTTGCGCGGTTCCCCCGTCCAGACCATCAGCTCGAAATTTAGGGCATTGTCGCCAAAGCCGTGAAACCACACTTCGGGATGAGGCCGCAGCAACACTTCGGGATGTCGCTTCACGGCCTCTAGCAAGGCTCGCTTTACCTTCTCAATATTTGAACCATAGGCTACACCCACGGGCAAGTGCAGACGCGACACCGGATCGCCGTGGCTCCAGTTGATCACCTCATTTTCTAGAAATCGCGAGTTGGGGACAATGATTGTCACCTGATCCAGCGTGCGAATCTCGGTGCTGCGGGCTCCGATATGTTCGACAGTGCCCACCAGCTCTCCTACGTTGACAAAGTCGCCCAGCTGAATTGGACGTTCTAGCGTGATGATGAAGCCGCTGATAAAGTTGTTGGTGATATTTTGCACACCGAAACCGAGTCCAACACCGAGCACACTGGCAAGAATCGCAAGGGAGCTGACATCAATGCCCCAAATCTGCAGCAAGATGATGATGCCCAAAAACGTGAGGGCGTACTGTACCAGCACCCCCAAAATGTCTTGCATTCGCCGATCAAGTCCTGCCCGTCGCAGTACGTAGAGCCGGAAAAATCGAGTGATGAGGCTGACTAAAAACCACAACCCCACCGTGAGCATCAGAAACAGCAGGAGTTCTAGTGCCGAATAGTTGCTCGTGCCGAGATTGATAATGCGGGCTGTGAGAAATTCGAAAATTTTGTAGCGCCAGCTTCGAGCCTGGGGAAACGTGTCGGTGACGGTATAGGCCACTGTTGTCCACAGGCCCACTTGAATCCCCAGTAACCCTAGTTGCCAAAAAAGTTTGAGAGGGCGTGTCCATTCGCGGACATTAGATGTGGTGTGGAGTAGCCATTGGTCGAGACGACGCGACACCCAGCGACCCAGCACATGCAGCCCTAGATGAACCGCGATCGCCCCCAATATCACAATCAGGCTATATAGAGCTGCCTGTCGCAAATAAGCAGGCCGCCGCTCTAGCTGTCCCCGTTGCAAGGCTCTCTCCAGTGATTCAGCCCAGACACGAGCCTGTTGATAGCGATTGAGACGCGGATCGGCAACATCTGCTTCTGTGACGGTGGTGAGAATCTTGTTGCTGTTTTGGCTTTTGAGATAGACAAGCGAACCGTCTCGAACGACATCAATTTCGATTAGGTCAGGCGATCGCCCTTCTTCTTCTAATGTGAGATTGATTTGTTGTGCCCGTTCTGCGGCAGGCAGCGAACTGGTGTTGCGCACTTCAAAGATAGGATTACCGTCTACCACTACCGCAGCCGATTCCGACAGCGCGCTCTTTGAAGGGGGAGAAACCTGAGAGTCTACTTGAGCCTCAACTGCTACTCCTCCAATATGAGGAGCGATCGCCAATATCAAAGCACAAGCACTGAGAATCAATCGTTGCCAGCACAACCCGTTGCTCTGTCGCTGACCAAACCGAAACGCTGAGAAGATCTGAAAGTTCACAAATGGAAAGTTACGAAAAGATCTGAGTGATAGGCAACGGAGCTGGGAGCGATGATTCTGAGTCAATTTGCGGGCGCGATCGCTCCAGCAACAATCCAAACAGACCCCACGTCGCTAATCCCATCAGCGCCAGCACGACCAATCCCCCAATCCAAATAAACATGGCATTGGAACTCGGACTAGCGGCTTGTTTAGAAAGATGGCTGTGCTCCAGATTAAGTTCCGTTGTATTGGTGGTTCCGTCGCGGGCGATCGCCGCTGTAATTTTATAGGGGCCGATGCGAAGGGTATCTTTTCCTGTAAAGGGCTGATTTTCTTTTTGCACCGATCGCCCGTTCAAAAATGTGCCATTGACGCTCTGATCGGTAATGCAAAGCTGCTGGTTTGTGATTGTAATCAGCGCATGATAGCGAGACACCTGTTTATTGGGCATCTCTAGTCGCGAAATCGGAAGGGCTCCCCACTGTTCTGGCATCTGAGGTGCTTCTCGACCAATGGCGATCGGCGCTCTCAGCATCGGCTCGTGCAATTCGCCCGTATCTGGGTCTTCCCACCTAAGTTGAATAAAATCGCCCGACATAGCGCTCCTCACAGCAGCAGGATGTGAAACGGCAGATGAAATCATCCTCATCATAATGGGCAGATTTCACAGCGTCATGTTCTTTCAGAGAATCACATCTTAAATTGTGCGGTGGATATCAGGAGCGATCCGGATGCAACAGGGTTGTATCAGAGAGCGATCGCCATCATTTCTTCTCTAACAATGCTTTTGACCTTTCTGCTGCCGTCCTCGTGGCCTCTTCGGGCACAACTTATCCTCTCAGCGCGCGGCTCAACTATTACGGCAACACGAGGGACTATGAAGAGGCCGTCTCTGCAGATGCTTGAGATGCGATCGCCGGATCCGGCGGCTCGATTTTCCGCCCAGGAGACTGAAACAGCAAGTAGTTCAGCACCGTTCGCACCATGATGATGGCTGCAAGGCGAGCAATGTCATCCCATCGGCTCGAAAACATGGTTTTGAGAATGCTTGCCCCAACCAAAAAGCTCAGTCCTAGGGAAAACGAATAGCCCATGGCTAATCGGCTCCGTTCAAAGGCTTCAGGGGTCTGCGCTTGAAACAGCAGATCCCGCAAAAAGATCACCATTGCCTTTGATACACCAACCGCAATCACAAACAGCGCCAGCAGTTGGCAGACACTGGTCAGGATCAAACTCAACGCCCTGACAATGGCAACAATATCAATTGCAGGAAAGAAGTCGTTCATGTTTCAGACAGAAAAACACAGGAAGCGTGACGTCCCTCGTCCTTCTGTACTTTAGCAGCAGGAGCCTGAGATTTTGGGCGATCGCGCTTCTCAACCCTATTGCAGTTGAGCTGATGCGAAGGACGCATTAAACTCTCGGCACCAAACCACCACAGAGGCGTACTCATCTATGTCCACTTCGGCGGGAATGACGTATTCCTGCGCCCCAGAAGACGATTTTAGCGGGGCAATTTCGACGTAGTCGCTTTCTTGTAAGGGAAAAGCTGGAGGTTCTGTGGAGCCGATGACATCTTCTGATGTATGTAGCACGACGAAGGGATCGGGGGCATTTTCAACGGTTTGGAAGTCATCGGAAAAGGTAACGATGAAACCACTTTCGGTCTGTGTCAGTTCAGCCGCACCTGCGGTGTCATGTTCTCCAGGCACGAACGTTCCAGAGCGGACTAAACTTTCTGGCTCTGGTGCTTCTACTGGAGACTCTTCAGACGTTTCAGCGGTCGCTGCGGTGTCGTCGGAAGAGGTCTCAGTGGTGGATTGAGATTGGCAAGCGGCGATCGCCCCCGATGTGGTTAGGGCGATCGCCATGAGTCCAGTGGCCATGAATCGATTCATAACATTCAGTTCCTTATAGATCGAGAATAACGTTCGGCGTTTTTGGCTTGGAGATGCAGATCAACACTGAGCCTTCATCCGGTGTGCCGCTGGGGTCTTCGTCGTACTCTACTTCGCCCTCTGCGATCGCGCATGCACAGGTAAGGCAGATGCCTTGGCGACAGCTATAGTCGGGATTGAGACCTTGTTCTTCAGCAAATTCTAGCAGTGTGCCGTCTTCTGGATGCCAAACGGCAGTTTTTCCAGAACGGGTAAACGTCACCTCAGCGCTGGCTCCATTACCTTCGGCTGGAGCTTTCGCCGTTTTAGCCGCCGCCTTCGGCTTCGAGAAAGACTCAAAGAAGACTTGACTCTCCGGCACGCCCAAAGCACTTAAGCCCTCCCGCAGAGAATCCATGAACGCGGGAGAGCCACACAGAAAATAATCCGCATCTGCTGAATCATGATGGAGCGATTTAATCTCAGGAATAATCATCTGCTCCAGCATGTCTGCATCGACATAGCCTGTGCTGTGATAAGTTCCCTCATCTTCTGGGCGGGGACGACTGTATCGATAGTAGAGGTGCAGGTTGGAAAAGGATTGGGCGACATCCGCCATTTCTTCCTGAAATGCGTGGAAGTCACTATTTCTTGCGCCATGCAAAAACCAAATGTGACGTTCTGGGTTCAGCCGTTCTACGGCTTTTGCCATGCTGATCATAGGTGTAATTCCGACGCCATTACTGATCAGAACGGCGGGTCGAGTCTGGGCCACGTCGAGCACAAACTTGCCGCTAGGTGGCTTAGCCGGAATAACAGCTCCTTCTTCAATATGGTCATGGATGAAATTGGACGCCAGCCCTGGAGGAACATCTGAATCTTTGGGAGCGAGTTCTCGCTTGATTGAGAGGCGATAGTGTTCTACCGGATTGTGATAGTCCGACAAAGAATAGGTGCGAATCACGGGTCGGGGCTGATTGGGAATGTCGAGGCGAATGGTCAAAAACTGCCCTGGCTTAAACGGCGGAATCGACTGACCATCCTTAGGCTTGAGATAAAAGGACGTGATTTCAGCGCTCTCTTTGACTTTGCGTGCTACTACAAAATCACGCCAGTCCGTCCACTCGTTGCCTGCCTTCGTGGTGTTCTTGCGAGCTGAGGGAGATGCAGGTGGAGGGGTTGCTGCCCCGATGATAGCTCCCGCAACAGCACTGATTCCAGCAATGTAGCCCACTGTACGGAAGGCACTATCTTCTCTATTCTCTGAAAATCCAACAGCTACTCCAGCTACCATCGTCGCGGCGGAAAATCCTACCCATGCGCCCAAAGCTCCTCGACCGATAGGATTTCGAATTGATTCGATGCCGTCAGCCATATCCGATGTTTCCTCTCAAGTTGGCGATCGCACCATGTGATAAATCTCGCTCATTTGTGCTTATATCAGCTCACAGCGCAGGACTCTGAGCGGGTGCTGATTTATAGTTAGCACCTTGAAGAGACCTTGCTGCAAAACCACCCTCATTTCTTCACTTCAGAAGAAATGACGATACTAGAGTAGTCGGCTTGGATGAATCTGAAATGAAAATGGAGATAGACCTTACGCAGGCAGCAGCAACACAGGCGATCCTGTTCCTACGGTCTCATAAGCAACAGAGACATTCTGGCCTTATTGCCAAGAAAAGGTCTGAACGTGGCCTCCCAATCCAGAGAGACGCTTTGAGTGGCGAGAATCTACAAGAGAATGATTTGTCATAGGGTCTGATTCTATGGTGGTTCAATCATCTCACGTAGGATCTGCTAAATGAATCAACCATAGAAGAAGCTCCGCATCATGCAACACCTGAATGTGCTATGCGGAGCTGTACTTGTGCCTTGATCGGCAGATTATCTAGCCTTGAACTCTGACTGGAACGGTTTCAGATTGAGGCTTGGTTGCAGGAGTAGGAACGTCTTGCTTCGATGGAATTCCCTCAATGGGACACTCTGGTGTCCCTGCTGTCGAGCGGGTTAATGCTTCAGCCCGTTCTTTCGCTTTCTTGGGCTCGTTTACCCACTCTTTGTAGAAGTCGTAGGGACATTCCATCATGCCTTCGTAACCGTCGTCCGACTTACCTGTACCAGTGTAGCCGCGATGCATCAGCTTAAAGATATGGTTCTGCGACTGAGCATTCTTGCGAAAATCGCGGATGGCAAACTTAGATAAAGCCGCGTACTGAATGCCGTTTTCTTCCTCGCCACACTCGCCTAAGGTGCGACCGTCAAAGCCCACAATTGCCGAGTGTCCGAAGTAGCTATACACTCCGTCGAATCCAGCTGCGTTGGCTACAGCGACGTAGGTATTATTCATCCAGGCCATTGCCTTAGACACGATGATTTGCTGCTCTTTTGCGGGATACATGTATCCCTGACAACGAACAATCAGCTCAGCCCCTTTCATGGTGCAATCGCGCCAGATTTCTGGATAGTTGCCGTCATCGCAGATGATCAGGCTGATTTTCAGACCCTTCGGCCCTTCAGAAACATAGGTACAGTTGCCGGGATACCATCCTTCGATAGGAACCCAGGGCATAATCTTGCGATATTTCTGGACAATTTCACCCTGATCGTTCATCAAAATCAGCGTGTTGTAAGGCACTTTGTGTGGATGAGCTTCGTGCTTCTCTCCTGTGAGCGAGAACACGCCCCAAGTCTTGTTACGAATGCAGGCTTCAGCAAAAATCTCAGTTTCTGGCCCAGGAATCTCTGATGCCGTGGCCATCATTTCGTCGTGATCGTACATGATGCCGTGAGTAGAATATTCTGGAAAAATCACCAGATCCATTCCTGGCAAACCCAGCTTCATGCCATCCATCACGGAAGCAATGTTTTTGCAGTTCTCAATGACTTCCTCTTTGGTATGCAGCCTCGGCATTTTGTAGTTGACGACTGCAACTCCGACTGCGTCTTCGCTCGATGAAATATCGCCGTGATAAGCCATGTTTTATCCCCTAATCAAAGCACTGCATAGCGTCCAAATTATACCTAGACTTCTGATCAGCCCTTGATGTTACCGTTTGGCAAAGCTCAAGGTGATGAAACTTCTGACAGAGTCTTGAGTACAGCACATCCTTATTTTTTAGATGTGAATTTGTTAGGACAATCTTAAGGAACGCCCTCGGGGTATTTTGTATCAGCGTTTACACATGGTCAGTGTGTTGACGATACAGTCGCGCAACCTCTATTCTCTCGGAAAACCTTGTGGTAAAACCATTGCCTAAGAAGGATGTGAAACTAACGAATTGCCGCTAGCCTGCTGGTTGTCCTAATGAAGCCGAGGAACTATGCGGGGATTAAAGGGTAAAAACGTATTAATTACTGGGGCAAGCTCCGGTATCGGACGGGCGATCGCCGAGCAGTTTGCGAAGGAAGGAGCCAATGTTTCCGTTAACTACCACAGCAGCTTAGATGATGCTGAAGAGACCAAGCAGGCGATGCTTGAATCCTGCAAAGCAATAGAAAACTGTGGCTCGCGCAAACCAGTGCTGGTTCAGGCAGACGTGTCCAAAGAAGAGGATGTGACGCGGCTGTTTGATGAAACCATCTCAGCATTGGGCGGTTTAGATATCCTCATCAACAACGCGGGCATTCAGATGGAGGGGCCGTCCCACGAAATCGAAATCTCAAAGGTTGACAAAATGATGGATGTGAACCTTCGGGGAGCGTATCTCTGTGCCCGTCGTGCGCTTCAGCATTTTGTGGAGAATGACGTTAAAGGCGTGATCATCAACAATTCCAGCGTGCATGAAGTTATTCCCCGTCCGGGCTACTTGGCCTACACCATGAGCAAAGGCGGGATGATGAACATGACCCGTACCCTAGCGTTGGAATATGCCCGCCGAGGCATCCGGGTAAATGCGATCGGCCCTGGTGCCACCGTGACTCCAATCAATGACGACTGGATCAACGACCCAGAAGAGCGCGAGAAGATTGAGGAGTTCATCCCCATGGGTCGAGCCGGAACACCTGAAGAAATGGCGATCGTAACGGCATTTTTAGCCTCTGACGATGCGGCTTACATTACGGGTCAAACGCTGTTTGTGGACGGTGGATTGACTTTATATCCTGGTTTTCGTGAGCCGATTACGTAGTTTGATGTCGCGAACTGAGTGAGGGCTTTCTGGCAATGCATGATCAAAAGATGATTTAGGGCAATCTGCGATGCCATGTGCAGAATGTGAGGCTACTTATAACCGTAAAAACGATAGCCGGGGTGCTCGACACTTGTACGACAAATGCCTCAATTCACAGCCTGAGACTGTTTGACATGACAATTTCAAAGACCTGAATTGATAAGGACTTCACCGATTAAATCTCAGTAAAGCCGCTGAATCTGAAGTAAGTATCAGGTTGATTCCACGGACAACATTATTATAGGGCGATCGCTACATCTTCTCTCCATTGAGAAGGGAGCGATCGCCCTTTTTCATTTCTTCTGACTGAGATTCTTTTCGCTTATCCTTGAGTTCTGCCTGGATCGTTGAGCACTAGCTTCAGCTCATTGTTCTAAAAGACCGGGTGAATGGTTGTCATCAACGAAAAGTTAATAATGGACACAGAATGAGTACTGTGGATTGTATGAATGGTTTAGATAGACTAAGTGAAGGGCGATCGCACTAAGGAACTTCAGCGCTCGATGAATGCCATATCCGCTATTGTTTTTGTCTTCTCTGTAGACCGCAGTCGGCTTTTTAGTATCAGCTCAACCTATGAAGAGGTGTGGGGGCGATCGCTCGACAGTCTCTACGACAATCCAAAATCTTGGCTGGAAGCGGTTCACCCAGAGGATCGTGAACGAGTGGCGATCGCTCTCCAAGCGCAAGCTGAACCACCGGAGCCACGAGACGCGATCGCTCTAACCTATCGGATTCTTCACTCTGACGGTTCTCCTCGCTGGATCTCCCTTTGCAGCAGTGTGGTGACGGATGAAACCGACAGGCCATCTCAGATCATCGACTACGCGACCGATATTACAGAACAAGAGCAGGCTCACCAGCAGCGTGATCAAGCTAACGGTCTCCTGCGGGCTTTGGGCAAATGCAATCAGACCCTCGTTCGAGCAACAAATGAAGCGACTCTCCTCCGAGAAATATGTCAGATTCTCGTGGAGTCTGGCAACTATCAAGCCGCGTGGATTGGTTTTGCAGAGGGCGATGAAACAAAGTCTGTTCGTCTGGCTGCTCAGTCGGGTTGTTCTAACAAACTTTTGCAGTCGGTGTGTGCTTCATGGGAGGGTAACGAGCTGGGTCTCGGCTCAATCGGAACTGCCATTCGCACAGGAGAAGTGTGTGTGGTACGAGACAGGGGATCCGATTCCAGCGACCAGCCTTGGCAAGAGGCAGATCTCTACCAACGGAGCGCCTCTTCAGTTACGCTACCGCTGATTGTTGATGATTCCGCCTTTGGCGCTCTTGGTCTTTATTCCGTCCAGCCCTACGCATTTGAGGGTGAAGAACGTCAACTGCTGACTGAATTTGCAGACGATCTGGCCTATGGCATTACGGCGTTACGGACTCGAGTGGTTCTTCGCGGCAGCGAAACTAAATCTCGTGCGTTTCTAGAATCTGCATCGGAAGCCGTTATTATTTCTAACACCCAAGGAGAGATTGTTTTATTCAACGCAGCAGCGGAAGAATTGTTTGGCTATGGTCAGTCAGAAGTGCTTCATCGCTCTGTCGAGTGCCTCATGCCAGAACGCTTTCGTCGAGGACATACGCAACATCGCGCAACCTACCAGCAAAAGCCGAGCCGCCGTTCGATGGGGGAGTCTCGTAATCTTTATGCCCTTCGCAAAGATGGAACCGAATTTCCAATTGAGGCAGGGCTGAGTTCTGTAGACATTGACGGTGAGTTTTTTACGCTCACGTTTCTCACTGACATTAGCAATCGTCAACGCACGGAGGCGGAACGTCAGCAGGCAGAAGACGCTCTGCGCCATAGCGAAGCGACCCTACGTCAGGCTGAAGAGTCCCTCCGGAGGGCGAACCAAGAGCTGGAACATCGAGTGGCCACCCGCACCGCTGAGCTATCTCAACTCAACCATCGCCTCCAGCATGAACTGGCAGAGCGGGAGCGATCGCAACAAGTGCTGCAAGAGCAGGCACAGCTCCTCGATTTGGCTCACGACACCATCATGGCTCAACGCTTAGATGGGGCGATCACGTTTTGGAATCGAGGTGCCGAGACAACCTATGGATGGTCTTGTGAGGAAGCCCTTGGCAAAATCTCTCACGACCTGTTGCAAACTCAGTTTCCCAAACCTCTAGCTAAGATCGAGGCAGAACTTCTAGAGCGAGAATACTGGGAAGGTGAGCTGGTTCACACCACCCGAGAGGGCACACAAATTACAGTAGCCAGCCGTTGGGCGTTACAGCGCGATCGCCAAGGTCAGCCGATCAAAATTCTTGAAATCAACAACGACATTACAAACCGCAAGCAGGCGGAAGCAGAGCAGTTGCGTCTAGCGGCCATCGTCGAATCGTCAGACGACGGCATTCTTGGAGTCAGCCTCGATGGCAACATCATGAGTTGGAACAAGGGAGCTGAAAGAATCTATGGGTATTCTGCCGATGAGATCCTAGGGCAGCCGATCGATCTCCTCGTCCCGCCCGATTTAGTTGCAGAGGAGATGCGAATCATCCGTCAGATTGAGCAGGGCGATCGCCTCGAACATTACGAAACTCAACGACGACACAAGAACGGCACCGTATTTGACGTCGCACTGACAATGTCCCCGATCAAAAATGCGTCGGGTGAAGTGATCGGCATTTCCAAAATTGCTCGAGATATCAGTGAGCGAAAGCGAGGTGAAGCCGAACGCCAGCGAGCAGAAGAAGCCTTGGCTCGAGAACTCATGCGCAGTAAGGCATTATTCGAGTCATCCTTTGATGGCATCGTTGCTCTCAACAGTCAGGGCAAGGTCGTCGAGGCAAACGAAAGTTTTGCTCGCATGTTGGGGCGAAGTTTGCAAGATACGCTGACTCTTCACATCACAGATTGGGATGCCCAGTGGACTTCAGAAGAACTCAATGAAATAGTGGACAGCCGTCGGTGTGTTGGCACGACCTTTGAAACCCTGCACCGCCGACTCGACCAGTCGATTTATGAAGTCGAAATCACCGTGAGTGAAGTCGTCTTAGAAGAAGAAGTCTTGCAATTGTGCGTCTGTCGAGATATCACCGCCCGAAAACGCTCTGAAGAACAGCTTCGCATCAGTACTGAGCGCACAAGTCTTGCCAATGCCGAACTTGCCAGAGCCGCTCGGCTCAAAGATGAATTTTTAGCCAGCATGAGCCACGAATTGCGAACCCCACTTAATGCAATTCTTGGATTGTCAGAAGCCTTAATTGAGGAGATTTTTGGTTCTATTACCGAAGAACAGCGGGAGCATCTCGCCACTATCGAGCGCAGCGGACAACATTTGCTGGCTCTGATCAACGATATCCTCGACCTGTCTAAAATGGAATCGGGCATGATGAAGCTGGAAATCACGCCTGTTCCTGTGCAAGAATTTTGTCAATCTTGCCTCAGCTTTATCAAACAACAGGCTCATCGGAAACGCATCAAGCTAGACTGCCGAGTTGATGAGGAGCTTTTGGAGATTGACGTTGACGAACGCCGCATTCGTCAAGTGTTGGTCAATTTGCTGAGCAACGCCGTAAAATTCACGCCAGATCGGGGTACTGTGCAGCTTCAAGTCAGGGCTGATTCGTTTCGCGAAACTCTCGAATTCAGCGTCACCGACACAGGTATCGGTATTGCCCCAGAGCACATTGACAAGCTGTTCCAGCCATTCGTCCAAATTGACAGTGCGCTCTCTCGCCGATATTCTGGAACAGGGCTAGGCTTAGCTCTAGTGCGCCGAATTACAGAGCTTCACGGCGGTAGCGTTGCTCTAGAGAGTCAGGAAGGCAAGGGGAGCCGCTTTACGGTGACTCTGCCTTGGACACCATTATTCACCGAACCGACTGCTGCATCTGAGATACCTCAAGAGCAAGAGCGAACATCCGGTTTTCATTCCGCCTTGATCACAGACCATTTAGAAACAGTCGCTAATCAACTCGTTCGTGAGTTGGAATCACTCGGAATGCAAACGCGCCTCTGCTCTCAATGTGATGAGGCATTGCACATGGCGCTACAGACACAGCCAGACATCATCGTCTTGGATATTCTGCGGCTAGACCAGCTTGGCTGGGCACTGCTGGAAAACCTCAAGTCCAACACAGGCACTCGGAACATTGCCGTGGTGGTTATCGCAGTCGCAGCAGATCGTCTCCGCAGTTTGGCGATGGGATCTGCTGCTCATCTAGTGGCTCCCTTCGATCGCCAGCAACTTCAGCAAACCTTGGAGCAAGCAATTTCTGTGCAAAATTCTCCAGGGAAGCTTACTGTTCTTGTCGTAACTCAGACACAAGCTCCCCTCATTTTGCTGGTAGAAGACCATGAAGCAAATATCGCGATGATAGAGAGCTACTTGAAAGCAAAGGGGGTGCGGGTGCTGCTGGCTCGAAATGGAGCAGAGGCGATTCAAATGGCAAGCCAATCTCAACCAGACTTAATCTTGATGGATATCCAAATGCCTGAGATGGATGGGTTTGAAGCGACTCAGCGCATTCGAACCCAGTCTACCCTGAAAGAAACACCGATTATTGCATTGACGGCTTTGGCCATGCCGGGCGATCGCGAGCGATGTCTTGCTGCTGGAGCCACAGACTATCTGACTAAGCCGATCAGCCTCAGACGCCTCACTCAGGTTCTGATTCGCTACATTCCGCAGTTGCGGGCTCAAACGATCGGGGATGCTCATGAGTCGTGAAGTGTCGGTTCTGGTTGTCGACGATGATCTCACTGGGTTTACGGTCATCCAGGCGTTGTTGAAACCGGAGGGATATCAACTCAGCTATGCCGAGAGTGGGCAGACTGCATTGGAGCAAGTTGATGCGATCGCCCCTGATCTAATTTTGCTCGATGTAATGATGCCCGAGCTAGATGGAATAGAAGTCTGTCATCGCATCAAATCTGATCCGAATGCAGCCCATATTCCTATTATTATTGTCACAGCGCTCAGCTCCAATGAAGATCTGGCACGTTGCTTTGAAGCCGGTGCCGATGACTTTATTTCTAAACCCCTCAACCGATTAGAGCTAAGAGCAAGAGTGCGATCGCTGCTGCGTATTAAGCAGCAGCATGACCAGCTTAAGGCTACATTGAAAATGCGTGAAGACATGTCTGCCATGATGGTTCATGATCTTCGAAATCCTGTCACTAGCATTCTTTTGGGTTCTCAATTTATGCTGATGAGCAACATGTTGCAGCCTAATGAAAGGGAAAGAATACGACTCGTTTACGCTTCTGGTCAGAGATTAGATGCGATGATTAACGAATTGTTAATTATGGCAAAGATGGAAGTAGGAAAACTCCTGCTCAATCGCACTGAGGTGAATTTGAATGCATTAATTACTGCTGTAATATCTGGATTTCAATCGATTGCACGAACAAAACAGCTCCAGTTTGAAATTCATTGTCCAGAACCGAATGAATACCTGAATGCAGATATTCATTTACTACGCCGATTAATTGATAACTTAATTTCGAATGCAGTGAAATTTTCTCCAGAAAGTGGAAAAATTGGATTGCGAGTCTATCGCTCGCGTTCAGTAAATGTACAGAATGAGAACTTAGAAGCTGATAAATCAATCGTGATACAAGTCAAGGACGAAGGCCCTGGCATCACAGAAAATATGCGCCAGAAAATATTTAACAAATATGAAATAGGCGATCGCCCAACAGACATTGCACAGACAGGGCTTGGGCTAGCCTTTTGTAAGATGGTTGTTGAGGCTCATGGCGGTCAGATCTCTGTTGAAGACAATACTCCGAGTGGTTCCATTTTTACAGTCATTATTTAATTTTGAATATAAATTATTTTCAAGCATACTTTAAACATATTTTCGATATTTCGAGCGCGAAAGTGTATGATGTGTCAGTGTGTTTGAACTCTGTTAACTGCCAACATGACATCTGCAATCCTATTTGAAATGCTCGACAGTACTCGTGAAGAGATTGTCGAAAAAATGCGAACTGCTATTCAGAACGGCAGAAAGAAAAAGCTTAGCAAAACTGACTTTGAAGAGCTTGCCGTCATTCTTGCAGGAAAAATTATTCATCTCAATCGAGCAAAAGCAGATAACGAAGAGGCCGTCAAAGCAATTTGTGATGCTGAGATTCAAATGCTGGAAGAAGGCTATCCCCAAACTTCTTTGAACAGTAAGTACTTGCCCATTTATACGCGTCAGATTAAAGAGGCGATCGCCCAAGAGAAAATCAAGCTCACAGGACTTAATAGTTATCCAAAGCAGACGGCTAATGGAATAATTCAAAAGCATTTTGCTTTGGAGTATCTTACATATCCTAAGGCGATACAGGTCGCTCTGAGAGGAGACACAACACGACGCAATAATGAGCGTCAGGATCAACAACAGCTTGTTGATGTTGATGCGTTTATTGAAAAAGCGCGGCAGCTGCTGGAAAGTGATGACCCCGGAGATGTGGCGATCGCCCTATGTGCGCTTACGGGGCGACGACATACGGAAATTGTCAGTAGCGGCTCTTTTGAAGCAGCCGAGCATCCTTACACGCTGCGATTTGAAGGACAGTTGAAAGATCCTACTCCAGGGTTTGAGATTTTGACGTTGATTCCGGCGAAGGAACTATTGCCTCGTCTAGAGCAGTTTCGCAATAGCTGTTCTGAGTTAGAAGGGCTGTCCTACGATGCGCCTCCAGTTCGTGCATTTAACACTCGCGTCAATGGGCGAGTCCGTACCCATTTCGAAAAAACGGGTATTGTCCCCATTCCTTTAGGGTTCAAAACCGTTTCGATCCATCGCTTGAGAGGAGTTTATGGTGCGATCGCCATTCACTTCTTCTGTCCTCCAACCAAAAACGAGCATCGATTCCTTCAGCACTACCTCGGGCACCTCATCAATAGTCAAAATGCTGATGCTTTCAACGCGGCCGCAACTCAACACTACTTTCACTTTGTTGCGGCTAGAGATGGCAAAATCTTGAGCGTTAAGGGTGTCAAGCTTCCTGCAAGTGGACAAGCTCCCCTTCCAGACAGGGTCTCCGACAGTCAGAGCGAAGCACTCGACATAAGTATATCTAACGAGCTAGAAGCGAAGTCCGAACCTATCAAATCGGTGATCTCTGAGACAGCTCAGCTCAATGTGCAGGTTCTCGAAGCGGAGCTTCAAACTCTGAGAGCAGAAAACTTGAGTCTAAAACAAGAGAACGCGACTTTGAAAGGCGATCGCCAGCTTCTTGAGCAATTAAGACAGATCATAGCAGAGGAGTTAGACCGTTCTCAAGACACGGTTATCGAAGATAATCGTTCAGAGATTCGTCCGGCAAAGACTCAAAAGAAGAAACAACAAGTCAGGTCGAATCGCTCATCAAATAGCTCTAAAAATAAAAGCACACCATTAAGAGCAACACTTAAAGCTAAGGGACGGGCGCAAGAGAGAGCAGCCGCGATTTTTAGAACTATTCAGCAGTGGAACCAGGTCAATCCCGACCGCAGTTTTGCCATCACCCAAGGGTTGTTGGTGAAGACATTTCATATCAATCAGAAGGCAGCAAACGCATTTTTAGAAGCAAACGCCGATACTTTGAAAAAGTACCATCGTGAGATCAATATCTCGACGCTCAGAGGTCACAATCGACAGGCCGGACGTGACGTGGACAAACTCAAAGCTTTTGTGGATAATACGCTTCGCAGCACGGACAAGTAGTACAATCTGTTTGAGTGAACTCTTGAACACAGACCGGGGCTAATTCCATACTATGCTTGGGCGATCGCCGCTTTTGACGTTGATTACTTCGCATGGTCAAAAAAATGCTTCACAAAGAAAGCCAGTTAGTTCGGGCTGGCCTCAAGAACAACAGGTAAAGTTGAAGCTTTCTGGGAACCGCTCAAGAACTGTTAGCGGTTCCCAAAAAGCTTCACTTGTAAAATGACTTTTTGACGTTGCTAAGAAATCACATAATTCTGTGAGGTGATTTCGCTGGCGTTGACATCCCTCAACACAGCCAACGTGACAAAATCCTGCCCTGTTCCGCTACCGTCTGCGTCAATGCGGACTTGAGTACTCGAACCAATCTGAACCCAATCAACGTAGGCGTTGAGCTGCTGCGAAAAACTTTCTCCAGAAAATGCTGGAGTGGTAAAAATTTGCCGAAGGTCAATCAGATCCTGTTTAACGTTGAACTTGAGAATCGTGTCTGTGCCATCTTTGAGGCTGGTATAAGTGAACATATCTCGACCCTGACCTCCGCTGAGTCGATCGTCGCCCTGTCCGCCGATAAGAATATCGTTTCCCCCCTGACCCAACAGGCGATCGCGACCGTTTCCACCAATACACAAATCGCGATTTTTGCCGCCAATCAGTACATCATCACCTTGCCCTCCGTCCAGTCGATCTTTGCCCTTGCCGCCCCATAGCCAGTCGTCGCCGCGATTTCCCAATAGATGATCTTGACCATGCCCATTTTGCTTGGAGCCACCAAAGAGGCGATCGTTGCCCTGACCTCCCTGAATCTTGTCTGATTGTGGAGTTCCGCGTAGAACATCGGTCTCAGACATCCCTATTTTGAAAATACCTGACCGGGGTCGAGCAAATGGAATATCTCTTCGTGCAGAACCTAGCAAGTTTTCTCGGTTAAGTTCTGAACTAGGTGACACAGGATTCTCTAGACCTGAGTCAGAATCTTGAGAATCTGAACCGATTGTTGGTGAGCTAGGAGAATCTGAGTCTCCGAAATTCGCTCCTGGGCGCTCTGATTCGACTGGAGTGAGGATGCTCGGATCAGACTCTGTAGGGTTAGGCTCAACGGGATCAGGTTCTATGGGCTGAGGGTTATCTGAGTTCGATTCAGTTGGATTGGGTTCCGTAGGATTGGGGTCAACAGGTTCGGAGTTCGGAGATTCAGGGACGTTTGGCTCAGGTTCAGTCAGATCAGGAGTTGGGACGGGGTCAGAGGGTGGAGGAGTCGGATCTGAAACTGTGGTGAAGTTCCAAGTAGTTGTATTGACAAATCCTGCGAAACTGTTGCCTGCTAAATCTTTGACAGCTCCAGGTTCGATTTCAATATGGTAATCAGTTGCAAACTCTAAATCACTGCTTGGATCGAGGGTCAAGCTACTCTCACTGATGCTGATCCGATTTGAATCTGCAATATCAAAGCTTTCTATGACGAGACCATCAGCTGTTCGCCTGAGAATGAGAGCACCTGTGCCTCGCTGAATTGATTCATCAAACTGCAGCGATAGCGCGGTATCAATCGCAATATCCGCAGAATCATCGACAGGCGTAAACGGATTAATCTGACGCAAAGTCGGTGGGGTTTCATCTCGGGTGGTGTGAACCCCGAGGCCGTTGAACGTATCTTGTGCATACCCTTCCCATTCCAAAGACGGATTGAACGGATCAGTGGCGATCGCATCGCCTGTTAAAACTGTCGCAATTCGACGTAGCGTCTTGTCTTTGGTGGCGATCGCCCCACTGCCCCACTGTTCGCCAGGGTCGAAGCCGATTTGACCGAGTGAGTCTATGACGGTACCGCTTTTTCTCAATACGATTGCATCGTTTCCGTTGAAAAAAGTACCTCCTTCAACCTGATTTGCAACAGCTAGAATTCCGGCAACCGAGCCGTTGTCTGCAATGACATAAGAACCTTTAGCTGCAACTGTTCCGGTTAGAATGATTGTTCGAGGAGCAGTGTTGCCATTGAAATAGAACTCCAATACATAGCTTTCAGCACCCAGATCGACAGCAGCCTCTGAAGGGTTGTGTAACTCAATGGCTTTGTTGTTGCGACTGCCTTCAATATATTCGGAAATGAGCATGTTGGTTTTAGAAAGGCACCCTGATGCCTATTCAAGTTAAATAAGTAGCACTAAAAACATTTCGGAGTAGAGAACAATTTGTCATTTTTAGAACTCTGAACATCCGAAATTAGTGACATATTATGGCTATTAATCTCAAATAGTTAACCGTAATCTTACAGTCAATTTGGATTTTTGTTCACGGAGCTGGCTGAAAGGTGGGGGAAGCAGCGGTCTACGGGGAACTATAGGAGTATGAGCCCCAAGTAGTTTGAGGACGATGCCAGTTAAGATTTTATACGGGTTAATACGTAGAACAGGCTTTTAGGAATGCAGCATGCAAAAATTTGAATGGATGGAAAGTCTTAGTGTCGGTGTTCCGACGATCGACGCACAGCACAGGGAACTCATTGCTGCTTTCAACGATCTCTCCAACGCGATTGAGCAAGGCAATGGGGCAGCTGCGGTCAAAAAGTTGATGATTTCCCTACAATATCTGATTGAATGGTACCTCGAACACGAGGAAAATTGTGCTGACAAGCACGCCTGTGCGATCGCTGAAAGACACAGGCAAGGTCAGGTTCAGCTCTCGAAAATGCTTAAGAATCTTCAAGCTCAATATTGCGCGAGTGGAGCAAGTGACGAAATTGCTCGCAGTGCCCATGCTCGGTTGGCTGACTGGTTAGTGAGTTCTGTGATGATCATTGATGCTTCAGTTGCGCCGTGTGTTCTGAAGTCAGCAACCCCTGTAGCTGTCTCTTAATTTCTAGCCTCTTGGACTTTGAAAGAAAAAGGTATGCATGGCTTCTAATTTATGCCTTTACGTAATTCCGCTGTGTCAGGTATAGTGAGCTTTGTGCTGTCAACGCTTTAATAATTTTGACGGTAGAGATCGTAGAGTAAGTTAAGTCTGATCGGTTGGGTGAAGCCCTTACGATATAGAAAGTTAACCTAAACGAACACCCCCCCCATTTGAATAGTGAATATGCAAGGCAAGAGCTAAAAATGAAACTACATTCAGACTTTTGGCGGCGAGTGGTGGTGTTTAGCGAAGAGCTGCCTTGGGTTGACTCGCCCCCCTAGATTCCTAAGGCCAATTTTTTACTCAAAGAAAACTCTTGGAAGTCTTAACTTTTTGTTCGAACTCGTCTGAGTGCAAACCAAGGAATTGAGGAATCGAGGTTTCGAGGCTATTCTTTTTTTAAGAGAATCAGCCCTACCCTAGATTCCTCCTAAAGAGGATGGACTTTAAAGGCGATTTCTCTTTTCTGACAGGGTGAATAAGATCTAAAGTAACATCGATAACTTTTCAAACATCATCTAACACCTAAATCAACTTGTGTATAGGAGATTGAATCCTTTGACAATGCTCTATTATACATGGATGGATAGTCTTCTAGGAGCTCTGTTGCTCATGTCAGATGGGCGATCGCTCACTGGACTGTACTTAGATGGACAAAAATATTTCCCATCACAAACCGAGGAGTGGCAGGAGGCTGACGATATAGAAGTTCTGACACAAACGAAAACTCAACTCAGTGAGTATTTTGCTCATCAGCGTCAGGTCTTCGATCTGCCTGTAGACCCACAAGGAACGGAGTTCCAAAAACGGGTCTGGCAAGGTCTGCAAACTATCCCGTACGGTCAAACGATATCCTATGCGGAACTCGCACATCAACTAGGAAGCCCGGACGCATCTCGTGCAGTAGGTGCAGCCAATGGGCGAAATCCAATTTCGATCGTCGTACCTTGTCACCGAGTCATCGCGGCTAATGGTAAGTTGACAGGCTATGCTGGGGGACTAGATCGTAAGCAACGCTTGCTGAACCATGAACAAGAAAAGACTGGGGCACAAAGTGTTCAGCCTAGACAATACACGCTGCCGCTATTTGGCTGAAACCCTGCGCGATCGGACTACCCAAAAGCAAGTGGTTTTTATTGCTTTGAGGGCAGCACTGAAGAAGGTA
The DNA here is from genome assembly GCA_937128595.1 of uncultured cyanobacterium. Classification (GTDB taxonomy): domain Bacteria; phylum Cyanobacteriota; class Cyanobacteriia; order CAKZMO01; family CAKZMO01; genus CAKZMO01. Next base: position 28,784 of record CAKZMO010000397.1, read on the forward strand.
AATCCTCTCCTACGGGGAAAGTTCTGAGAGTTCGAGTGCAGAAGGTTTAGACGCTTCAGCCTCCGATGGTTGCTGTTCAGACATCTGCGGTATGTCTGCTGTCGATGATTCTGAAACTTGAGAATCAGGGGCTGATTGAATCTGGTTTCGACACCATTGCAGCGCTGTTGCCTGATCTGCAAAAAGAAGAGGCTGATTACTCATCACCTGATTCTTTTTCAACTGATCTTGATAAGCCTCTTTGACCGCACTAAACACAAGAGTACAGCCGTGCCGTTGCGCTAGTTTTGATATCTTACTCAGAGCCATCGCCGCTGACAAGTCCAGAACCAGGACATGCTGAAAGTCTAGTAGTAGATACCGCAGAGGAGTGACGCTGGAGGGATGAAGTATGCGATCGCGCAATTGTTGACCTAGTATTCGCGCTGTTCCAAAAAACAACAGACCTTGGAGGTTTATACAGGTAAGGGGCGCGTCTTGCTGAAATTCTGAGCAGAGTTGAGAGGTGGGGGCGATCGCCTCTTTCAACTTTTCTTGCGATTCTTGTGGACGAACGTTCTCTCCCTGCTCTGATGCCTGAGTTGCTTCAGGGGATACCTCATGAGTCGGGATTAAACGACTGCACTGGATCAGAAACTGGACAGATGCAAGCCCAAATCCGGCTCCGATTCCTGCCAAAAATCCGGCTCGATTGATGACGATCAGCGTCACCCAGATGATGAGGTAGTCTGGAATTGGCACTTTGTCCCAGGCTTTATAGAGCCACTGCCACAACAAGTCTAACCCCAGAAATAAGAGCAGACTTCCTAAAATTGGTTTGGGAAAATAGTTGAGAAATGCAGGGCCAAGGATTAGCACTGCAAAGCATGGCAGAGTTTTAAATATGCCTGTTAAGCGATTTGCGGCTCCTAAACGATGCACCAGTAACGTACTGGGGAGCGCCTGATTTCCCGCCATTGTGCTACCCAGCCCAGCTACAATATTTGCGAGTCCAACGGCTTTTAGCTCCCGGTTCAAGTCGAGGTCTTTTTCCACCGCAAGTTCGATGCTGCCATTGGTCAACACGAGAGACAGCAGACTGACAAACACCAGCAAGACGAGGCTGTTACTCGACTGAAGAATGGAGCCCCATTGCACGTGGGAGAAGCTTTCTAGAGTTAACGGATGCCACAGACTTCCCTTTGGAAATGGCCCTAGCAACCAGCCCTGGCTTTGGATGATCTCTAGGGGCATTTGACCCACCCAAATTATGCCGTAGAAAACTCCGGTAGACAGCAGCAAAACTCCGGGCATCACAAGGTAGTGGTGGCTGAGTTTCGTAGCTCCTAGTAGGATGCTGGCGATCGCCAAGCCAGCCACCCACCGAGGCCACTGCTCTGGTTCTATAAACCAGTTCAGATTTTGGCAGGTGAGATCGTCCCCCGTCATTACCTTGAACGCGCCTCGAATGAGTAACAATCCAGTTCCGGCCATAAATCCGCCGACGACTGGATAGGGCAAGAAGTTCAGAGCGTTGCCCCATTTGAGCTGCCCCAACAGCCACAGGACAAATCCAGTAAGGAGCGACCCAAGAGCGATCGCTGCAACAACGGTGAGCAAGAGATCCTGATGACTGGCTGTCGCGCCCAATTGGTTAGCAATGCTTGCGGCCAAAACCGTTAGCACCACTGTCGGAGCAGCGAGTGGAGTTGCAATCATTCCTGCCAGCGAGCTGGTCAATGCCACCACAATGCTAATCAAGGCCGAGCTAAGCACGGCAATGCCGACACCAACCGTCAAATCACCCGCTAGACTGCCCGAAAAAATCAGTGCCGCATAGGAAATCGCTCGAATCACTCCAATCATGCCTGTGATGCCGCCTGCAACCAGGCTAGCCATCAACCGTTTAGGCTGAAGTTCGGCCTGAAATGCTTGGTAGAACGGAGACTCGCTTAAGGAGAGAAAGGAAGAATTGGGGGACATGAGAGTCGATGAAGGAAAACAGCAAACAACAGGGAAACTCTGGCAGAAGGGATAGATAGACAAGTCGACAACCTCCTGCAAACGGAAATCAGATTAGCACTCTAGACGGTAATCGGGCATGTCTCTACTGCATGACTCGGAGCTGTTCCCCTCGACGGATTAAACTCTCACAAAGAATTTCAACGATGTGACGCTGGAGCGCTTGAACGAGATCGGGAGACTCCTGCTGCATCCGGCTAAAATCTTGCTTCGAAAGGGAATACAGCGTACTAGGCGTGTCGGTGACTACAGAGGTAGACAAAGGCACCTTATCGTAAAAGCGCATTTCTCCCAGCAGTTGCCCCCGAGAGCAGCTTTGCAATCGCTTGGTGCGACCATCATCAAGATCGAGCAGCACACTGACCTGACCCGATTCAATAAAATACAGCGCCGTGCTCATTTCCCCCTGTCGAAACACACAATGGCCCGCTGGAAATGTATGGGAGTTGAGGTAAGTCATAAACTGAGAGGCTTGGCTAGCCGTGAGAAATGACTGAGACATTTGTTCCACAAGAGATAGCGGAATCTCACTGCTCAGCGCAACGTTGCCAAGGATCTGCTGTTCGCACCATTCCAACCCGCGATCGATATCGGGATAAATCTGACAGCGATCGCACGCCATATCGATGGCTTGTCCTTGCTCCAGAGCGGCTTCAAACTCAGGTAACAGATTGGTTAGCACTAACGTGAAGTCATATTTTCGCGCCAGCTTTAGAATCTTGTTGAACGTCAAGACGGCGGACGAATCCAGACCACTCACTTGGCGAAAGTCAATCACGACATAGCGCAGAGGTTCGACTGATTCATTTGCCTCTTCGCCGTCCTGCACAGAATCAGTCGCTACAGCGCGATCGCGCACATTGTTCAACAAATAATTTGCCGTACCAAAAAACAGAAATCCCTGGAGTTCCAGGGCATAGATCTGGCTTCCTTTTTGATGCAATAGATTTTCTTCTGCTGGACTACGCTTGACATTGCTATGGCTACCGACGCCGGAAAAGAACTGTTTCGCCACATTCACCTGACTGTAGCGGTACATAAACAAAATCACCGTGATCACAAAGCCCACCACGATGCCCTGCAAAAACCCCACCATGTCAATCACGATCAGGGTAATCCACACGGTTATATAGTCGCTGAGAGGCAGTTTGAAGTAAGCCTGATATAGCCATTGCCACAGCAGCGATAGACCTAAATATAAAATCAAGCTACCCAGCACGGCCTTTGGCAAGTATGACAGAAATGATGAGCCAAGAGCCAATACTGCTACAGAGGGTAAAGCTGAAATCAATCCCGTGAGTCGATAGTTAGCCCCAATTTCGTGAACCAAGAGCGTGCTCGGCAGTGCTTGATTGCCCACCATGCCGCCGCCAAAGCCAGAGGCGAGATTGGCGAGACCGACAGCTTTCATTTCACTGCTGAGATTGAGGTCGCGTCCCACTACCAGTTCGATGCTGCTGTTGCTGAGCAAGAGCGATAGCAGACTGATAAAGACCACCGTTAAAATGCTGGCAGACTGATGAGCGATCGCCATCCAGTTAACCTGGGAGAGTTGAGCACCTGTAATGGGTTGCCAAAGCTGTTCTCCATCCGGAAATGGCCCCAGCAGCCACCCCGCCGTTCGAGCTTGCTCGATTGAAATATCTGCTCCCCATAGCACGACAAAAAAGCCGACCGCACAGATCAGCAGTGTTGCAGGCATTACCCAAAACTGTTTCCACATCTGAGTTGCTGTTAACAAGGCGATCGCAAACCCAGTGCCCAGTAGCCATTGCCACAACAGCGGAGGCTGAGCCAAGTCTGTAATTGTTGACCAAGTGAGAGACGTATCGGTGGCAATTTGAAAAAAGCCTTTCGTCAACAGCCACCCTGTACCCGCCATAAATCCGCCAATGACAGGAAATGGCACAAAGCGAATACGTTCACCTTGGCGAAACACCCCTAATCCCAGCAGCAACCCTCCCGTGAGCAACGCGGTGAGGGCGATCGCCACTAACACTGTAGAGAGCAGCTCTGAAGGCTCAGCACTTGCCATCTCCTGGGCGATCGCGGTTGCCATGATGGCGAGAATGGCTGTCGGAGCTGCTAGTGGAGTTGCAATCAATCCGGGCAATGTGCTCGTGATTCCTACCAAGCCTGTGATGATAGCCGTGCTGAAGACAGTGACGCCCAAGCCTGTAGGCAGATGCACGGCTAGTGCCCCAGAGAAGACTAGACTGCCATAGGAAATTGCCCGAATGACCCCAATCACCCCCGTAACTAACCCAGCAGAAAGGCTCGACACAATAACCTGAGGCTTCACCCAACTCTGCATTCGCTGGAACAGTAGAGCTGGAGAAGAACGGTTAATAAACAAATTCATTGTCGATGCCTTGAGCGAAAAGGGTTTTAATGCTAGCCCGAATTGGGAGAAAACAGTCGCAAAATTGACTTAGAGCAAGCACATGCTAATTATTCACTACCCCATCGCAGACCGGAAAAATGTAACATTACCCACAATTGAGGGGTTCAGTCACTTGAGCGTCGGGAACTAGGCTGTCAGGTTGAACTGGGTTAAGTGCGGGCGATCGCAGCTTGGGTCGATTTTGAAAAAGCTGTCATCTTTGTAATCGATATTTAGGATTCAGTCGAACATTCTCTTAAATTAACGCCTATCACTTAGCAATCAGGCTACCTATGCATTCATACTCAGCACATGACATCAAAACTACTCCATCAGTTCAGATCAAACGAGCGTGTTTAA
>CAKZMO010000398.1 GCA_937128595.1 uncultured cyanobacterium
GGGATCAGTCTTGTTCCAGCGTGTTGTCTAATACTTTTCAAACATCCTCTTAGAGCAAGATCTTAGAATTATTAAGTTTCTAATAGTAAAGGTATCTCAAACAATCAAGCCACCTTTTTTATTTCCCAATTTAATTTTAGCACGGGCTCTTGGTGCGACAGATTGTACTAGCTGGAAGCGATGCCCTGTCTCGCTTCGTGAGCAATCTGTTCGACTTGATCATCGACTAGATCTTTCAGAATAGACTGTGCCTCTTCTCCTCCAATGTGATTCAGTGCTTGCACAACACGATATCGCAATTGCCAATCGTCGCTCGATGCGAGTGGCTTGAGTAAGGGGATTGCACGGGGATCGCCCAGTTCTCCCAATGCGCCAACGGCTGCGGTTCTCACCAGCTCAACATCTGACTGAAGTGCTTTTTCGAGCATGTCAAAACCTCGGGGATCGCCCAGTTCTCCTAAGGTTGCGATGATGCTGAACTGGAGCAGCCACTCCGTTGTTTCCGAATAGACTTGGTGAAGTTCTTCAAATAGGTCGGTGAGTTGGAGCGCACCAATGCTGTCTGCTGCGGCAGATCGAACATCCGGTTCAGGGTCGTTAAGAAGGCGATCGCTCAATAGTGTCTTTACGCTTTCTAAGTTTTGCTCTCCCACCGCTGAGAGTTGGCTCACCGCAGCATAGCGAACCCGAGTATTACTATCAACAGCGGCCTTCATCAGCATCTCAAAGGCGATCGCTGGCTCCAAATAGCGCATCTGATTAACGGCACTGATGCGTTTGCCATAGTCCTCAGACTCGAATAGAGCATTGACTGAATCGGGGGTCACATCCATGGGTCTTCTCTCGAACACATTTTCTCAAAGGTCTCAAGCAGCTTTTCTTGAATCTTTGATTGGCTGGATCACTGCAATCAGAATCTAAAACAGGAAAGCTGCAAACGGAATATCAAACATTATTGGTCTTGATTGGCTGCCATATGTCGCACGATGTCTCCACGAGTCAGAATGCCAATCACATTTTTATCTTTATCCACAACAGGCAGCCGATGAACGTCTTTCTCATGCATAACGCGAGCTGCTTCTCGCAACGATTTGTTGGAGGAAGTGGTGGTTACATCCTTTGTCATCACTTCGCCGACGGTTTGTCCAAGTGCCTTGTGCAGCTCTCGATCGTAAGTCGCTGGATTCTCCAGATAAATCACACTATCAAGCAGCATGATGTAGGCTGGTGGCTTGATCCCCGTTTCTTGCCACATCAAGTCAGCTTCTGAGATAACACCGACTAGGTGACGATTCTCGTCCACAACCGGCAGCCCACTGATGCGATTTTTAGCAATCAGCTGAATTGCTTCCCCCAGCGGTGTGCTAGGGCTCACCACAAGAGGATCAGGAGTCATGATGTCTGAAACCAGAGGATCTACAGATGGCATGGGTTCACTACTAAGACAATTGAATGAGCGAGCTGATGGACAAGCCAAAACCTCACCTAAACATTGTAGGGAATCACGGTAGCGATAACGATCTTCGCCGTGGAGTGGTCACAGGTTGTTACACAGACTTCTCTGCTGAAGCTTGCTTCTCAGTGGATTGACAATAGCTCTGAAGAATTTCGTGACAGTTGGCGATCGCCCCCAAATGGGCAATTTCATAACCATGAGTATTTTGAGTCGGAAATCCCAAACAGGCGGCACGAGCTACATGGCCGTTTTTCATTGCAATCGAACCGTCGCTGCCAAACCCTGAGATTGTCGCAATCTGAAGCGGCATGTCGCAAATATCTGCCGCTTGCCGTAGGTCTTCATTCAAGCCTTCGTCATAGAGGCCATATCCATCTTGGGCGAGAAGCACAGGAATTTCTCCATCCGCTATGGGGTACTCGTCCGATAACGGACAAATTTCTAAAGCAATCAGCGCATCAATAGAATTGCGTTGGGTGAAGTAAAGAGCACCAATCGCTCCTACCTCCTCTTTGGCAGATGCGACCAAGTATGTTGTAACCGCAGGCTTGGTGAGGGTTTGAGCTAAGTTGAGCAAGATAGCGATAGAGGCTTTGTTGTCAAGTGTGTAGCTAGCGATGTGGTCTCGCAAGCGAAAAGGGCGCTTTCGATGCTTGCCAACCACCATCCGACTACCGGGACGGATCCCCGCATCCATGAGTTCTTTGAAGGTACATTTCGTTTCGACCCAAGCATCCTGCCATCTCAGAGCAGTATTTTCCTGCAATACCTTCTGAGGCGACTCGTGAGAAACATGACGCGAACCGAAGCTGAGAATGCCGGATATGGTTTGGCGATCGCCCAACAAATCGACTACACCTTCTCCATACACCCAAGGAAATGCTCCCCCTAGCTTTCGCACCTCCAACCGCCCGTCTGCTCCAACCGCTTTCACAATGCCGCCGATCTCGTCCTTGTGGGCGGTAATAGCAAGGGAGCGAGTCGTATCCTGCCCCGGAATGCAAGCCACAATATTGCCTGCGTCGTCTTGCCAAGCCTCTACGTTCAGCAAACGAAACTGGTCGAGTAAGAAAGTATCGATCTCCTGCTCCATACCACTGGGCGAATGGTGCATTACCAACTGCTCGATAGTTTCGAAAAGGCGATCGAACGACGGTTCTGTCATAGATTGTGTCTTTTGTTCACGTCAACGCACTATTAAACCGCATCTAGGCGAGCTACGTCAGAAGGTAAGAGACTCTGGCTGCCTGACACATTTTATTTTGCAGCCAGAATTTTCGACAATAGTAGGCTGAGGGTGAGCTTGCGAAACTCAACACGGTCAAATTCTGACCGCATTGTTAGATTTTCTTACGACAACCATAACCTATGAGTTGTGGGCATTTCAGGAGATATGTCAGGCAATCAGCAAGAAACTACGACGATAAGATGCTTGAGCACAGCATCGTCGCGGAAAATATTGGCTAGAAGTCGTTTATCAAAAAAGAACTGATCGATTCTTGGGCATGATTTGATCAGCGTCACCCTTGTTGGAATGGCTTCATCGTGAACATAAGATGAAGTTTTTTGACGCCTCAAACAAATTTTCATTTAGTAGTTTTAAATCCCTCGATCGATTGATGTATGAGTCTTCCAAGTGAACTATGATGGAACCATAGAGATTAAAAAAGGAAATGACGAGAGATAGACACCTGCACTGCACTAACGACATAGTCAGGCTTGAGTCGAGATCTATCTTAGTTAAGGCTCGTCGACAAGTCTTCTAGCGTACTTTAGGAATTGAGACATTCCTTGCTGTAGCTCTACTCAGACACAATTGCATAGCAAAGCCTGACATTTAGAAGAATTATCGTGCTTGTGTTTGACAAGCTTGCCGCAGAGTCATCTCCACACTTCAAAAAAGTGTTCGAGCCTCGCAGCAACACATCATTCTTAATCATCAATTCACATTTGATTTAGAAAGTGTTTACAGAGCGATCGCCACAGGTTTGTCAAAAATTAATACCTTCTCACATTGATTAGCGACTCAACCAAATGTCATCAAAGCTCGGCCACAACATCTAATCGCTTCGATTTGCGAGCGAAATTAAAAATATTAAGAAAGTTGAAAGAGGGAAAGAATTAAAGATGAAAGTATTAGCGTCTTTGGCAATCAGTATCAGTGCATTGGCGATCGCCCTCCCTGCAGCCCATGCAGAAGATCCTGCCCATGTTCAGCAACTGTTACTAACAGGTGAGTGCGCCGGATGTGATTTGTCTGGAGCCGATCTCAGCACAACCCACCTCATTGGCACAGACCTTCGAGGTGCCAACTTGCAAAACGCAGTCTTGACCGATGCAAACCTGGAAGGGGCAGATTTATCTGGAGCCAATCTCTCTGGAGCTGACCTCACCGGAGCGTTTATGACCAATGCGGTTCTAGCTGATGCCAATCTCAATGGTGTAGATATGACAGACGTAGACATCTATCACGCCGATGTCTCAGGTGCTTCCATGGAAGATATCGACCTCACGAACGCCCAAGTGTTTGGAACAAACCTTAGCGTTGGTGGAGAATAGTTAAATTTCTGAAGCGCTCAGAGATTTAATACAGTGCTACGCGCTGATATAAAACCAATAGTTGATGGAGAAGCCGCGC
>CAKZMO010000399.1 GCA_937128595.1 uncultured cyanobacterium
CCGTTTGTCTACTCAGCTTGTTTGCATCAAGTGCGATCGCGCTGTGGTATTGGCCAGGCTTAATGATGGCTGGTCTATGTGCTAGTGTTTTGCTCTGGCTCAATCGAGAGCTGTACCAGTTTTTTCTGGAAAAGCGAGGGCTAACGTTTACCCTGAAGGCAATCCCTGTTCACTGGCTATACTATCTCTACAGCAGCGTTGCGTTTATCGTTGGCGGCACGATTCACACTTGGTCTCGGCTGAAACCCAGGAGTTCGTTAGCCTCAGCACCGACGAGGTCAATCTCCTCTCCAGAACCATTGTGGGTTCCCGTCCAGGCTCACGGTGCTGCCGAGTCATCCAAGTAGCGGCGTCCTCGCTAACGAGTCTCATTTGTCTCAAGTTGTTTCATATTGAAGGGGCGGCATTCATCGTATTTTGCCATGAACCACCTGAGCTGCGCCCCATCCTAGAGATGCTAGCGATCGCAGTGCGTCCATTATTTTCCGAGTTTATACTAGAGTAAAAAAGCATCAGGATTGCAAATCACAAACGCTGTTCTGGAGTGCTAGCTTAAGACATCTTGGGCATAAATCTTATCCAGGTGACTGATTCATCACCACGGTATGTAGAACTATCGTCCGTTGCCACCAACGATTGTCAGCACGCTCTACTATCCTTACCTCCAACCCCATTGAGGAACATTATGACTGACTCAAAAGCCTATCCAGTCGTGATTGCGGGCGCTGGCCCTGCTGGTTTGACAGCGGCCTACCAACTGGTTCAGATTGGGCGATTTCCCTTAGTTCTAGAGCGCGATCGCCGGGTCGGTGGCATTGCTCGTACGGAGGAATACAAAGGATACCGATTTGACATCGGCGGTCATCGCTTCTATACCAAGGTTCCTCAGGTTCAGGCCTTTTGGATGGAAATTCTGGGTGAGGAATTTATTAAAGTTCCTCGACTCTCGCGAATTTATTATCAGGGTAAATACTTTAGCTACCCGCTTTCAATTGCAAACACTGTGAAAAATCTAGGCGTTTTCCAAAGTGCAAGAGTGTTATTAAGCTATCTAAAGTCTAAAGTTAAGGCCCGATTGCACCCGTCTGAGGAACCAGATAATTTTGAAGACTGGGCGATCGATCGCTTTGGTCGGGAACTCTACTTGACCTTTTTCAAAACCTACACTGAGAAGGTCTGGGGAATTCCCTGTAGCAAGATCCACTCTGAATGGGCATCGCAGCGAATACAGGGATTGTCCCTCAAGCGAGCGGTCATTAATGCCTTATTCGGCGCAAACAATACAAAAACTCTTATCAAAGAGTTTGACTATCCTGTGCTGGGACCAGGCATGATGTGGGAAACCGTTCAAGATAAGGTGAACACCGCAGGCGGTCAGGTACAGCTTCAAACAGAAGTGTCCACTGTGCATCATCAGGACGATCGCATCACGGGGGTCACAATACGCCATGAAGCCGGTCCAGAATATCTTGATACGGAAAATTTGATTTCGACCATGCCAATCTCAGCTTTGGTTGAACGACTGGATCCGCCAGCACCAGCACCCGTGCTGACAGCTGCGCGATCGCTCACTTATCGTGCGTTTTTGATTGTGTCGCTTATTATCGATGCTAATCACCTCTTTCCAGATAATTGGATTTATGTTCACAGTCCAGAGGTTAAGGTTGGACGGATCCAGAACTTTAAGAATTGGAGCGCCGCGATGGTGCCTGATTCCAGCAAAACCTGCTTGGGACTCGAATATTTCTGTACTGAAGGCGATGATATTTGGTCGATGTCGCAAGCGGATCTCGTTTCACTGGCGACCCGTGAACTGGCTCAGCTTGGATTAGCGGATGCGGCTGATGTTATAGATGGTGTGGTCATTCGTCAGCCAAAGGCTTATCCAGTTTACGATGGAGTATATCGCCAGCATCTTGACGTTATCCGATCGTTTCTATCGCGCTTTAGCAATCTGCATACCGTTGGACGCAATGGTATGCATCGCTACAATAATCAGGATCATTCGATGCTGACTGCAATGCTAGCAGTAGAGAATATCATGGGTAAGCAGCACGATTTATGGAATGTCAACACTGAGCGCTCTTACTATGAAACGTTTACTAAAGAAGAGTGGGATACAGTACGCACCAGCCAACCCGACAGTCAATCACCTCAACCGTTAACTGCGTCGTAGTGGGAGGCGGGCTTGATGCATAGGGCAGCTTATGTTGATTGTAGGCAGGGTTGTTTCATTCCAGGCTCATATCAAATACTGGTTAGTCAACCCTGAGAGTAAGAATGGCATTACGACCATTGCCATGGGTTGGCTCTCATTAGCCCGCCATCAATTCGCGGGCGGAATCATGGGCATGAGTCAATTATTGAACGGCGATCGCACCGCTATTGAGAATGAAATAAGTAGGTAGCCTAACTTTTTCGTAGGATGCGACAGCAACAGCGTGATGTATCAAAGCCTTGTCAAATGGTGAGTTACGGCTACGCCTAACAGCGCCCTAGGCCAACGTTTACTTACGGTCATGCACTTTCTCCTGACTATCATCAGCAAAGGTTTTTAGGATCCTTGATATTAGCCTGATTTTTTTGACTTAAAGAGGAAGCACCAATCGGTCGATCCGGTACTTAGCGTAAATGCATCAGCCGTTGTCGAAAAAGAATAAATTTGGTTTGTCGATTCTTTACTTTCGCGTAACTCTGTCAATGAATACCTGCACCCTATTGCTGAAGCTAGCCTGTTCAACCATCTTGATGGAAGGTTGCTTCAGGTTCGTATGATTATCTACTGCTAACTCATCTTCATCGGCAGCTATTCTTTAGCAAGTGCTAAAGGGGATTACAGAAGCGATCGCTATTATACCAAATCCGAACAGGCAGCCCCCAAGAACAAAATCGACACCATATCCCTGCCTATAGCAATCCTATTTGGATTGTGAGAAGGATTCCTGCGGAATCCTTCTCACAA
>CAKZMO010000400.1 GCA_937128595.1 uncultured cyanobacterium
CTCGCCAGACCAAATCGATCAGAGTGGCGGCGGCAAATCCAATAATACCCAGGCTGAGCAAGCTACCGAGGTAGCCCACGGGCAGTCCCCACATCGAGCCGCGACGTCCCATCATCACAATGGCGATCGCAACCATGATGAGTGATAGCGGCGGAATTACAAATGCCGCTAAGGCTTGGTGCCAGCGCTGTGACCAAGACTGCTGCAATCGCCGAGGATAGACCAACCTTAGATAAGTCCAGCGCATCAATCCCGCGATTATCAACGTGGTGAGCAGTAGGCCAGTATGCATTATTCTTCCTCCTGACGTGCCTGGCGGATGGCTTTAATACGGGCGGCGATCGCCTCGATTTGGTCTAAGCTAGTGTGATCTAAGCTATCGGCAAATGCAGCCACAACATCAGGATTGCCGACCGCCAAAAATTGATGCAGTTGCTCATGAGCCTGCAGCACCGTAGCTTGTTGCTGCGTCACTACAGCCGTCCAATGAAAGACCCGATTCACCTTCTTAGACGTAACCCAGCCCTTTTTGGCAAGGCGACGCAAGACCGTCATCACCGAAGGATAGGTTAATTCTCGATTCGGGTCAGCCAAAATCGTTTCATGGATGGCCGTAGCCGTAATGGGTTGGTTCTCCCATAAAATGGAGAGGATTTCAGCTTCGAGGGGGCCGAGAGATAATTGCTTTGGACGTGGATCGGGCAACGGTGACATGGATCGATAGCAAACAATAACAGAATATTGACATCGTAACGCTATTCGCGCAGGATTCAAGGCATCCGCCACTTGCAGTCGTTTCAACTGACAGCTTGGCATCTACATAGTCGTTCTCAATGAGTGATATGGCGCTAAGCAGACAACTTAGGAATATTTTGTGGGACAACTGAGCCGTCTCACAAAAAATCCCCCTAAACAAAATGGTTACTGCCATAAATGAAAATGGATATTATGAGGAGGAGTTTAGCGGACTTCTTCTCACCATTCAAATAGGAGGGAGCATCCCACTTTTGCGAATGTCTGCGTCATTCCCACGAAGGTGGGACTCTATACAGAAGCCAAGTATCTGTGGATTCCCATTTGCATGGGAATGACTGACCGAGTTGCACAATGAGGGGTTGGCAAATTCGGGTTGCACCCAAATAGGATGGCGATCGTGGCGGTTTCGGCGATCGTGGGGTGGATACCTGAGCCGCCCAATGCATCCCATGACAAGACCGGGACGGGGTACATCCCACATCTGCAAAGGTTTGTATCAAGGCTCAACGATATTTGACGCTCCCCTTCATACCCTGCCAAAAGCGATGCATTACGCAAAAGTCGCCAGACTTTTTGCTTCTCAACCATTCTAACAGTGAATCAGAATACTCATTTTTGAACCAAGGAATACGGGTTCCAGCGAGGTCTGCGTCATGGATAGCCCTTTGGGAGAGGGATAGGGTGAGGACAACAAAACTGGGATGCACCCACCGGGTCGTTCCTAACCACCCCCGAAGGTTGACTGGCAGACGGTCGCCATCCAATCGCTCCGAATGAACAGCAATGTAAACAACTTTGTAATAATTGACAGCCTGTCTTTTGACGATGGGCGTCATACCGAAGATAGTAGGGACACACTCTGCTAATCGTCTACTTCGTTTTTCTAGATATCACAATGGATTCCTCTCGAAATACTGGTCGCAATACTGGTTTAAATCGTCTTTGGGCAGTCATGATCGGGTTTGTCCTGATGGTTACGGCCATTACGCCCGCGATCGCAGCAGATATCGATAGTGGTGCTCAGGTCTTTTCCGCCAACTGCACCGCCTGCCATGTGGGTGGAGGTAACGTCGTCAATCGAGCTAAGACCCTTAGCCAAGCCGATTTAGAAGCGTATGGCATGGACTCTGTGGAGGCAATCACAACTCAGGTGACCCGGGGCAAAGCTGCCATGCCTGCTTTTGGACAACAGCTCACCCCCGATCAAATCGAGTCTGTGGCTATGTATGTTCTGGATCAGGCTGAAAAGGGATGGTAAACCTGATAATCCGTTTTTTGATAACTCTACTCTAGGTTATCTCGTAACTGGCGTTGCAATTTACTCATGATGCTAGATACCCCGCATGGGAACTCGTCTAGCAGAAACGGTAAATGATGCAGCGCCAGTTTTCTGCTGGACAGTCGTATTGACTGTGCCATAGGGCGTTCTCCATAAAAGAATCTACCCTGTCATTCCCGCTTCGGCGGGAACCCATGAGGATTGCCGTTCGGTAGGGCGTTTGCCGCTGCCCTCACGGGCATGACGGAGCGTTCTTAGACCAGGATATTCTTGTTCAGAGATAGCCTAGCAATAATTTTACAGATTACCGTTGTCCACGTATGCGATCGCACGCCGCAATTGCACTTTGTTCCCTCCATGAATAATGAAATGAACCAAACAATTGATAGCTCACCCGAGAAGCGAGAAAAATTTATATCGGTCGGTATTGGCGCTCATGGGACAATCGCGATCGGTATTTCAGCCCACGGTGTCATCGCGATGGGTGTCATTTCACATGGCATTATCTCAGTGGGTGTCATTGCAATGGGCGTTGTCTCAATGGGGTTAGTCTCAATGGGTTTGCTCACCACTGGCTTAGTCACGATGGGCATCAAAGCCTATGGCCCCCAAGCCATGGAACTGATGCAACCCCATACTCACGGCATGGACACTGAGATGGGCGATGATATGGGCAGTGAATCGATGCCGTTCGCTGAACCTGAAAGGATCGATGAGGCTGAAGAGGAAATCATACCTGAGGAGCCTAATCATTCAGATCATGATGGAATGTAGCAGGCAACGATGACGCGCATCCATATCTTCAACAGCGGATCATCCCCGCAGCGATCGCATTATGAATTGTT
>CAKZMO010000401.1 GCA_937128595.1 uncultured cyanobacterium
GGGGGATCAGTCTTGTTCCAGCGTGTTGTCTAATACTTTTCAAACATCCTCTTAGAAGTTCACAAGCGATTTAGTATTGCAATGCGCAGATAGGTTAGGACAGATATTGATGGAGAAGCCGCGCGGTGCGCGGCTTCTCCATCAACTATTGGTTTTATATCAGCGCGTAGCTCTATATTGCTATATCTTCAGGAAACCTCAGAATAGTCAGGTTCTAATTTTAGAGAGGTGCTGGTCTCCTTTAAAAGATGCCAACACGGTAGGAAATAAGCAGCGATCGCATCATCGACATCCCAAAATTCAGCATAGCTATCGCTCGAACAAAAGCTGCTGATCAAGAGCATCAACAAATCTTGAAATGGCAAATTTTCCGTATCAGAAAACATTGTATACAGCTCATTTACCACATTTTGGAGATAGAGTAAGTTACTGACGATCTGAGTAAACAGCCCAACCTCCCCATCGCATGTAGGCAGATAGAATTGACGATATTCATCTAGAAAAATGCTGTAGAGATTGGCGATCGCTTGTTTCAAACTTGCTCTCAACTCAAGAGAATGGGTTTCAGCATCTAACGTTTGCCATTGATGCAGCAAATCGAGTTCAAGTCGAGAGTCATGGCTGACAGAGAGTGTGACTTCCAGCAAAGGTTTCAAGACTCGCATGAACAAAAAATCGACATCTGCCAATCCTAAATCTAGCTTGGTTGGTTCGTCCTTAAACAGCGAAGAGCTGATCAGTTCATGGGCACTCTGCGGATAATCCCAAACAAACTTGAATTCAGCGACATCAGCTACCAGCTCGCCAATCAAATGTGTAAAGAGTAGTCCCAATCGCTGCCGAGCCTCTCCTCGGAAAAACAATCGAGCCTTTTGCTCATCTACCAGAACCTGAGAATCATGAAGAGTAAACAGCTCACCACAGGTCAGAGGCCCGTCAACCGTGTAGGCCGTCTCGCCAGCTCGCAGAGGGTCGTCACAGTCTGCTAGCGACTCGTAGTCACTTTCAAACGGCGTCAGCATCAACTGCCAGTTGTGCCCCCAAATATCGTGCAGCAAAAACGACTCAGCTTTTGCCGTCGGAACAATGCCCACGGCCCGACTCAAGATACGACGCACCGTTGCTGAGTCCATTTGCAGATCCTGCGCCAAGCGATCGCACCATTCGCTGTTAATCTCCGCCGGACGACACGCCCCAAATGTTGGAAATCGGCGAAAAGAGTCGAAATGAAACTGTCCTAACGACTGCAAAAAGGACTGTAATGTAGTCTGTTCAAAAGCGGTGAGCTGATGCCACAGTGTTTCATCAGTAAGGCGATCGCCCGTGTAGTCAATGCAAAAATAAATTTGCGTGTCGGTATAGACTCCATCGATGGCAGCAGCAGGCAGCGACACGGCACCAAATAAAGCGTGAAACAGTTCTACTAAAACTTCCCGAGTATCTTCTCTTAGAGTTCTCAGAGAATTTGCAGAAGGCTCATGCACAACCGCCGCTCCTGAATCTTCCAAAATGTGGCGAATCAGCGATCGCTGTTCGTTTACTCCTGCATCAGCTCGTTGCAGAAGCTGAACGATTTCATGATGGTCTTCATCCGTCAGCTCAAAGTCTATGCAAAGTTGGGCGATCGCCTGAGGATGGTGCCATTGTGGCGGAACAATATCGGTGCGGTATTTCGACAGGGTTGGAGAGTCAAGCGTGCCGTGCCAGTTTAACCCTCCACTATGGCTGTATCGCGTCAGCATCGCCACCGCCTGCACAAACGCCCTCCGCACCGAATGAGGAATCGTTTGCACCGACAGCTGACTTTTTTGAATAGGATGCGCAAACGACTTCAGTTCTGCTTGAAGCAACCGCAATCTTTCTCTCCAGCGCTGCTGTACGCTCGTATCGACTCCATCCGCTTTGCTCTGCGCCAACCTTCTGGAAATCTGTAGAGCCTCAGAAAGGCGATGACGACGGTTCACATCAGGATAGGGAGCAGGCACGAACTTTCTCCTTAAAAAATCTGCAAAAACGGTTTAAGACACAGGCACACCAGAAATCAAATGCTTTCCCTCAGCTTGCCTTTACTAAGATGACAACATCTTCAACACTATAAATTCCTGATCCCTAACTTCACAGCAGAACCTACGGACTACAACCAAAAAACGTTGGCGAAAACAACTTCCACCAACGTTACATTCTTTATTACAGAGCTATTCATCCAGCACAACAGCGTTCACCCACAATCCACCGTGCAAGCGCCACATGATGCAGCTTCACCCTCAGCACCGTATAGCATTCAACCACTACAGCACTAGCAATAAAAACGCTATGCTTTTTTCTGGCGTCGAAGACCAACCCAGCTGACCATGCCTAGAACCAGCAGAGCCGCTCCAGAGAAAGGTTCAGGGACATCGGCTGAATTCTCTTCTGCATCGACCATACCTCTTACCGCAATCACAACGTCGTTGTAGTCGCGATCGCCACCCCAGTCTAGATCTTCAAATCCGAGGACGAGATAGCCGTCGGACTTGTATGCCGTAATGTGCTGTGTCCCGTCAATATTTTGAGCCGTATTTGCTCCGTAAATATTGCCATTTGGATTCTGTAGCAAGAAGCTGAGGGAAGTCCGGCCTGCAAAGCCACCAAGGTTAACCCCTTGTCCCAACGCTAGTGGGCCACCATTCGGGAAAATGCTGTTTGAAGAAGATGCGTCTTCAAAAATGGTGGTCGTAGTATTGCGGTTGTCAGCGGAGAACAAAATTTTGTTGTGGTACTCTGCGCCTTCGTTGACGAAGAAAACTTCTACGTCATTGACGCCTGTTGCCCATGTCAAATCATCCAGATTGAGTGGGGACAGTTCTGCATCACTGAGAAACTGTGCTTCTCTATTGATATAACCATTGAACTTCAGCCAAGTATCGTATCCCAGCCCTAACTTCCCATTGAGCTGACTAGAATACTGGTCTGAAGTCGGAACCGTAAACGCCTTAGACACTGACTCGGTAGCCATCAGCGCGGTTAGAGTGGCGATCGCCACAGCTAGCCCCCTAGCGACATGTTTGATCTTCATGGAACCTCTTTGGTGGATGTCTGACATTCAACTCCCCTAGGCCAAGATAATATGCGGCATGAGTGCTGTTCAAGGCCAGATTTAGCCTTTTCGGTTGATCTTCTTCCGACCAAAACAGCCGCCCCAACACAAAGTTGGGTTTCTTGGGTTCATCCTCTTACTAAATTATCTCTACATCTAGGGACAAGTCGCCAGAAGTTCTACCTAGCTTAAGGAACATTCGCATAAATTTTCGGTGAATTTTCCTGATCGCACCTTTCTCGTCCAAAAGTGGGTTTGGAACTTAACGGAAGCCAATATAGAATTCAAGACAGCTTGGAAAACCTGTCAAATCGAAATCACCGGATTAATCATGGACGGAATCTGATTGATTTTTTAAATTTTCATCATGCAGCAAAAAATACTTAAGCCTTAGTTTTCGAATGATACACTTTCTCTACTAGAGCAAAGGCTATCGTTTTGTGTAAGTAAAAGTTGTGATGATCGCAGCTTAAAGTTAACTTGTCATCAACAACATGATTTGAACTTGAGTTATCTATTTTTCTAGGTTGTCTGACTGCCCACCTAATTCTTGTTCTAAGCCATTTGTTACAAGATTGCTTTTCAAGTAACTATTTAGTCATTATTTTCGTTGATTTTATTGATGAAACGTTTGAGGTTCCATACTCGCAATCTTGAGCCAGGGTGTAAATTCTTCAACATGCCGAGATGAAAGCCATGCTGGATTTAGCAATCGTTAATGCTGCTTTGCCGAGCAGACAAGGCTATTGGGACATCGGTATTGTGGACGAAAAGATTGCTTACATTCGTCCGGCGACCAGTTCTCTCCACCCTCCTTCCCAAGATTTATCCACAGAATCAGGGCTTCATTCCAACGACTCTTCACCGTCCAACGGACAGCCCAACGGACAGCCCAACGATTCTGTTCAAACCACCTTAGATGCCCGAGGACACCTGGTCATTCCAGGCTTAGCGGATGCTCATTTTCACTTAGATAAGGTGTCGCTGCTCCGACGCTGCGTTCCCAAGCGCGGAGACTTTAAGGAAGCGATGGAAGTTACCCTTGCGGCAAAACGAGAATTTACGCTGCCAGATATTCAAGCTCGAGCCAGTCGCCATATTGAACAGGCGATCGCCTTTGGCACCAGCTTCATGCGTAGCCATGTCGAGGTTGATCCAACGATTCGCCTACTTGCACTTGAGGCATTACTGCCTCTGCGCGATCGCTATGCCTGGGGAATTGACATTCAGCTTGCGGTATTTGCTCAAGAGGGCATCACCCACGATTCCGAGATACCAGACCTTTTGCGGCAAGCAATGGCGGCAGGGGGAGATGTCATTGGATCGGCTCCTTATGTTGATGCCAGTCCAGCTGAAAACATTCGCACCATTTTCGACATTGCAGAAGAATTTGATTGTGATGTCGATTTTCACCTTGATTTTCTAGATGATGACAAGCCATTGTTAGCTCCAGTCGTGATCGAAGAGACTCAACGGCGGGGCTGGCAAGGGCGAGTCTGTTTAGGGCACATGACCAAACTGGCCGCACTTTCTCCGGAAGAACTACAGGCGATCGCCAAACAACTTGCCGAAGCTGGCATTTCAGTATTGGCTCTTCCTGCCTCTGACTTGTATATGATGGCTCGTCAGGATTCGCACAACGTCAGACGAGGAGTAGCTCCAGTTCACACGCTGGCCGCACATGGAGTCAACGTCGGGTTAGCCACCAACAACGTTCAAAACTTGTTTACGCCCTTTGGGGATGGAGATTTGCTCAAAATCTGCACTCTGTTGGCTCAAGTTTTACATTTGGGCAACGTGTCTCAACATCATCTCTGCCTCGAAATGGCGACCCAGAGCGCAGCTCAGGCGATGGGAATTAAGCACTATGGCCTGACCGTAGGACACTCTGCTGATCTGGTGATATTGGGAGCTGAAACGGTGTCTGAAGCCGTTGGTTCAGCCCCAATAGAACGGACTATTCTCAAAAAAGGACGTATTGTTGCCCAAAATAAATTAGAGCGTCAGTTTTTTGTCCCCTCTGAGGCATAACAGGTTTTCGCTCTGCTATAGTGCTACGCGCTGATATAAAACCAATAGTTAATGGAGAAGCCGCGCGGTGC
>CAKZMO010000402.1 GCA_937128595.1 uncultured cyanobacterium
AGTGGTGCGTCTGAGTCTCAGCAGTATTCCATGCAAGCGGCTGATATTGCGGCGCGGTTTGGTGATGCCAGTCTTGCTGATGATGAGCTAAGCATTGGCAATATTTCACAGATGTCCAGTTCTGGATACTCGACGCAAGAGACAGCAGGACTCCTTGATCAGCTGCGTCAGCAAAACCTCATTGAAACGGTTGATGAAGAGGCGATCGCCCTCACTGAAAGCATTCAAGAGCTGACCCGTGCTACTGGAATCAACACTGAGGCGCTAGTTAGTCAGTACGCATCATATCAACAGACTGGCGGAGAAAAATCGGCTGAAGGCTACATGGCTCAGGTCATTGCGGGCGCTGTCTCTGTGGGGATGCGGGAAAACCTAGATCAGTATTCGGAGTTACTTAGCTCCAATAGCGCTCAACTGGTCTATTCTGGCGGCGTTGGGGATTATTCGGGCGGGGGTACTGAGGGGGTGCAGGATATCCTCTACAATCTCCTCGGCCAAAATAACAAGATGTCTGAACTGCTGGGAAATAATCCCATGATGGCTCAGCAGATGATAGGGTCGCTCATGGGCACGGGCGCATCTAGTAGCATGTTTGGCATGGATGCGGCCATGATGCAAATGGCGGGAATCGACGCATCCAAAACCACGGCGGGATATATTTCTCCAGAGCAGCAAACCTCAAATATTCTGGCGCGACAGAAGTTTATCGCGGATCAGTTTTTGGGCATGAGCGGGACGTTGGGCTATGACAGTGCGGAAGAGTTGCAGTCTGCCGCTCAACAAAATCCAGAGCTGATTCAACAAGCACTAACCAACGGGCCACAAGCGACACAACTTCAGGCGCAACTGGATACGTCGATCGCCACACAGTATGGCAAGTCTCCAGAGCAGCTTACGGCACAAGAACGACAGACGACAATGCAGCTTCTTCAGGCATACATTACCCAGGGAACCTTGACTCCCGACACAGCGGCGGGGGATGGGGAAGGGTCGATCGCTGATTTGATTGCAGAATCTCAAAAGACAGAAGGTGAGCAGGCGCGTGAGGCTGCGGCTGAACGGCATAAGGAAATGATGGACATCATGGAGGAATTCGCGCCTTTGCTCACAGCAATGGATGAATCAATGGTTGACATATTGGAGTCCATCAAACCATTCATGGCTGAAGTCGCGCCTGCGATTATCAAAATCTCTGAGGCGATTAACTCGTTTATGGGCTCAAGAATTGCTCAAGGAGCGCAGTCACTTAATGAGCATGGCATCGTCGGCGGCACGGCTCGGAATGTACTCAACAACTCTCCGGTTGGGTTCCTGCGTGACTCGGCTCGGGTTGGGGGCGCGATCGCCACTGGAAATTTAGATGAGGTGAAAGAAAACCGGGACGAACTGAACCCGATCACCGATCTGGGATTGAGAGGATTGGAAAGCTTGCAAAATCGTTTGTTTGGCGCTCGTGGGAGGCGTGCTGAATCTGAGCCATCCGCAGGGCGATCGCCATCGGCGGGCATGGCTGCGGGGGGTGGCGATCGCCAGTTCTTCTCGGGTCGCAATGCAGCGCCAGTGCAGGGCGTTGAAGAACCGTTGCCGCAAAGTTTCGTGAATGCTGAGTTTAACGATACGCCTGCGGGGGGTGTCGTGGCTCGTGATGGGTTCAATACGTTTCGCTTTGCGCCTGGTGATGTGGTGCAGGCGCGAATGGGCGAGGCTCCGGGCGGTGGCTCTACCAACATTCAAGGCAATATCACGGTGGTCATTGACGGGGCTGCGGGGGGCGATCCGGCGATCATTGAGCGATCGGCTAGAGAGGGGAGTCGAGCTGGGTTTGATGAGTTTTTCTCACGCTGGCGGGCTAGCGATGGCAATGAGCCACGGTTAAGGCAGGCGTTTTAAGGACTGTCACAACGCACGATAGATAGATGGGTTAGGTGGTCAAACTAAGATAACCGACCTTCATTCAAAATCATGAAACGCTTATTAACTTCGCTTGCGATCGCCACTTCCCTCATGCCCCTTCTCTCGGCTGAAGTCTCGGCGCAGGCAATCAACGAAAATTTTTGTCAGGGCGCGATCGCCATCAACTTTCCGGGCATGTTCCGCAACACAATCACGGTGCATCGTGAGACGTTCTTACCTGCACTTCCCTCCGAAGCCGTTGGCGATACGATGCGGCGGCTGATTACATTGCAAACCGTTGATGGGCAAAACATTCAGATGCTCTGCGAAGTGATGGACATAACGGCAACTGGGGGAGGAACCCAGACCGTTGTGCATGTGCCGCTGGTCGATGGGCGTTGGTTATCGGCATTTTACGAAAGTCAGTCTGGCTCATTTAGTGCAAACTACGCCGAGCCAATCGACGCGACTGAATGGCTCGGAACCGAATAGAGGATAACGCCGATGGTCTTGACTCTCGACACCTATAACCCGCTAATGGCTGAAGATGATGCCACTAGCGGGTCTTTAGTATTGGCCTTGCGCGTGCTGACTCGCAAGGGCGAGGTGGTCATTGATTTTGATGAATTTCAAGACTTGCTGAGCTATCGAGACTCACTCAGCACTGAGGGCGCGTCGGGCTCGTGGTCGCTGCAAATGGCGGTCAATGAAAGGAATGAGCGACTATTTCAGCGGCTTCACCCTGGGCTTTGCATTGAGGTCTACTGCGCTCGGAATGCGAATCCATTAGAAGGGGCGATCGCTGACCCTAGCCAGATTAGACGAACCGACACGACTCCAGACCTGAGCGTTATTCCTGAGCCTGTATTCAGCGAATCGGCGGCGTTTGATCCGTCGATCCCCGGTGGGGCGGGCGGTGGTCTTGTGGGTTCGACGACTCAAGCCACAGAGCTAACCCCAAACCGACGAGCATTTCTTGATATGCTGGCCTACGCGGAAGGCACCAGTGGGCCAGATGGCTATCGAACCATGTTCACGGGGCGCACCTTCGACGGTTTTTCAGATCACCCTAGAACATTAAACCGGGGCGGAGGCTATACCAGTGATGCAGCGGGGCGCTATCAGTTCTTGGTGCGCACTTGGGATGGACTTACCCAACGATACGGATACACAGACTTTTCGCCAGAGACTCAAGATAGAGCAGCAATTCGACTTATTGAGCAACGCGGGGCTCTTGCCGCAGTAGATAACGGCGATTTTGAAACCGCAGTGACGAGAGTAAACCAAGAATGGGCATCAATGCCTGGTTCGCCCTATGGTCAGCCTGTCAAAACGATGGCTGAGCTGCGCCAAGTCTACGAGCAACGGCTCACCGCATACCAATCTGGAACCGAAGCACCGCCACAAGAAGAGGTGTCAGCACCAGTCGAGCAAGCCATCACAGAGACTCAGCAAACTCAAAAATATTCAACAACTCTCGCAGCACAACGCTATGGAGTGTCTCGTGGAGGTGGCTCAAGAAGACATGCGGGGGTGGATCTTGATATCAGTGGTGGCGCTGCTACCGCGATTAGTTTTATTGGTGGCGTCTGTACTTTTGTTGGCTCAAACCCTTGCGGATATTGGGACTATGTTGATATCTGGAATGCTGAGCTAGGAGTCGTTGAGCGCATTGCTGAATATGATGTCCCACTTGGAATAAGCGTGGGCACTCAGGTTCAACCGGG
>CAKZMO010000403.1 GCA_937128595.1 uncultured cyanobacterium
GGGCTAGGGGGGATCTGAAGTAGCATTGACGACTTCTCAAACATCCTCTTAGGCTGCGTCGCTAACCGACTGAGGCGATGGGGATGAAGGGGTATCAGCTTGAATCGAGCGGGCGATCGCAGGCAGTTGCAGCTCTGGTGGATATGCTCCATCTTCTTTGATGCGGCGAATCAGCCCTCCCGCAAAGGGAATATTGAGCTTTTTAGCCACAGCTCGAATGATGTCGCCTCGGTCAACCACGCCAGACACCGCTCCTGCTGGAGATAGTACTGTGATGCGTCGTAGGTTCTCGTCTTCTAGCTTCAAAATCACCACAGACAGCGGATCAGATTCTTCAACGGAGTCAATATTGCTCAAAGGTTGAGCAATGTCGTGAAGAGTCGTGCTGTCCCATTGGCTGCGTTCAACTTGACGCAAATCTTCCATAATAATGAGGCCGCGATAGCGCCCATCCGAGGCAGCAAAGTAGCTTTCGGGGTGAGTTTCTGCCAATACATAGTTGTCTGCAAAATCTCGTAGGCTAGATTTTGCATCGACCACGCGAAACTCTCGCGTCATCGCTTCTGAGGCTTTGAGGCTGAGGAGTGTCTCTTGCAAATCTGCGATGCGACCATATGCAGCGGCATTGCGCACACCAAACCAACCCAGCAGCGCAATCCATAAGAACGCAAAGCTAAACTCGGTGATGTAGAGCACTAACCCGAGGGCGATCGCCGACCAACCTAAAGCCTGACCTACTCGCGCTGACCAGCGCACCCCTTGAATCCGACTGCCAGTCGCTTTCCAAATTGCGGCTTTGAGCACCTGACCACCATCCAGGGGAAGCCCAGGAATCATGTTAAAGATGGCGAGAACCAGATTGATCCAAGCGAGCCGTTCCAACACAACTTGAGCAGGTTCTCCTGTCGGCAGCACTTGGTTCACGGCTAACAAAAGCAGAAAAAGACTAAGACTAACCGCTGGCCCAGCGATCGCCACCTGAAAAGCTTGTTCAGGAGTTTTCGACTCTTTGTCGATGGAGGCAATTCCCCCAAACAAAAAGAGCGTGATCGAATTCACGCTAATCCCTTGAGACAACGCAACTAAGCTGTGGCCTAGCTCATGCAGCAAGACAGAGCCAAACAGCAGCAGCGCCATAGCAAAGCCTGCGATCCATTCGGCACCGTCTCCCCAGTTTTCACCTTGCCAGCTAGAGCCATACACAAAGGTGACCAACAGCAAAATAACGAACCATGACGGGTCGAGAAACAAGGGAATCCCGAACAGAGAACCAATCCGCCAGCCGGACTTCATAGCCAATCCTCAATTCACTCCAATCGTGCTAACACAGTGACTTCGTCTCAATCTTCTGAGTGCATTATCGTATGGATGACTGCATTGTCGAAGTGCTGCGTGCGATCGCTTCTTCATCATTCGATCGTTCAACAAAAGCATTCGTTGAGACTTAGACGATACCTCTCCATTGTAGTGAACTCTTTCCGAGGCACGCTTCAACCAAGCATGGAGCCGTAAAGATCTGAGATATAGACTTCTTTGAATAGGCTGCGGCAGCGAGCGGCTTCACTCATTGGAGCAAAACAATACACTGACGCTTCAGATGCTAAAGGATTTGCCGATCCAACTTATAAGAAAAGCCGGGGCGATGTCTTTAATCATCGGCCCGGCCAAGAGAGATCATTTGAGAGGGTTGGGAACACGCAGCTTACAAAGCAACGAATTTGAATGAGACTTCAAAAGATACTAGGTTCAAAAGATATTGAAAGAATGATTCTTTACAAAAGACCAGCATTTGCTAGTCCCAACACCATTCCAGCCCCAAGCACATGACCAAAACTCATGGTTGCCAATAGTTCTGGAATCCCAAAACCAGTAAACATCGCAGGCAAATCGACAGGCAGCCCAGGGCCAACACCCCGTTTTTGAATGGCGTAATAGCCAATGGCGATCGCAAACAAGTTGCAGGTCACCATGATTAGGGCAACGTCAAATGACCATTCAAAGGTCGGTACAGAGGCAGCAAGCATCAGGTGTAACAAAATACTATCTCCTGTTTTCAGTCAGAGTTGAATCAGCAAGTTTCTGATGCTTCCATTCCCATATTTCTTTTGGGAGCGCATTGAAACTGGCAAACAGTGTAGGAGGATTATAAAAAGAATCAGGGCCTCTTCTATTCGCTTGTTTGTTAGAGTTAACAATTCAGAAGGAATTTGACACAAAACTCAGCACATTTGTCACACTTCAACACAATCTATTCCTAAATCAATGCGAGTCAAAATTTGTGGAGTTACTCAGGTCAGTCAGGCACAGGCGATCGCCCAGCTCGGAGCAACAGCGTTGGGATTTATCTGCGCGACCAGCTCTCCACGCTACGTTGAAGCGGCAAGAATTCGCCAGATCATAGATGGACTTTCGTCGATAGAAACAGGTGTCGTACCCGCATCTTCCAAAACTTCGCATCAGTGGGGAGGGCAGGCAAACGGCCAGAAGGAGACTCAAATCATTGATCGGATCATCGACCGGGTCGGAGTGTTTGTCGATGCTTCAATCGAACATATTGTTAGCGTTGTAGCCCAGGGACATCTCAGTGCCGTGCAGCTACATGGTCAAGAATCTGTGGAGTTTTGCAGTACTCTTCAAACGGCACTGCAATCTTTACAGGACTCTGCACCTCCGGATTCGTTTCACGTCCCGATCGAGATCATCAAAGCCTTCCGGGTGCGATCGCCCGAAACCTTAGCCGCAGCTCATCGCTACAGTCAGGTGATCGATACGCTACTGCTCGATGCCTATCATCCCACCATGATGGGAGGCACAGGCAAAACCCTCAATTGGAAGGCGCTACAGTCTTTTCAGCCGGATTGTCCGTGGTTGCTGGCAGGAGGGCTAAATCCAGACAATATCGTCGAAGCGTTGAGTCAGCTGCGCCCTAATGGAGTGGATCTGTCGAGTGGAGTCGAGCGATCGCCCGGAGATAAGGATCTGGATCAAGTCGAACGCCTGTTTGAACAACTCAAGCAAATTCAACCTGTTCGGCGGGCGTGAAACCGAGCAACCCGCTCTTGCCACTGCTGCCAATAGTCTCGCAGGGTAGGCGCATCGAAGTAAAAGACCTCGGCCTCTTGATCAGGTATGGC
Source organism: uncultured cyanobacterium (assembly GCA_937128595.1). GTDB lineage: Bacteria > Cyanobacteriota > Cyanobacteriia > CAKZMO01 > CAKZMO01 > CAKZMO01. The sequence continues at coordinate 3,135 of CAKZMO010000403.1, forward strand.
AACGACGATGGCGGCTTCTTTTAGATGTACTCCATGCTCGCCGTAAATATGATTCACGGCACCACAATACGCTGCAAGCTGGAGCGGATTGTCATACAGGCGATCGACTGTTTCTTTAGGGCGATCGCTCGTTTTCCAATCCAACACGCAGGGCACGCCTTTATAGGTCGCCACACAATCGACGCGACCGCCATAGCCCAAGTCGTAGTGAAAAACGGCCCCTTCAACGAGCTGTACAGTCTCAATGTCATTCAGAACCGACTGCAAACTTTCCCAGTAGGGACGCGCCACCTCTGGACAGGGTAACGGTTCACCGATCAAATAATGACGAAGCTGCTTATGAGTTGAAGTACCCCGACGGCTTGCTTGTCCTGCGATGCGTTGGGATTCCGCAGTACCCACTCGCTGCCGCCAGCGTTGTAGAGCTTCCCGATCTTCTCGGGATTTAGTTGCGTTCAGGACAGTACTAACGCTCGGCAAAAAGGCTCCCTGATCATCAACAAGATAGCTTTTCCCTTGATGTCGTTTTGATCGAGCCGACAAGGATGGCAAGAGATGAATCTGAAAATCATGCACAACTCAGATGCCTTGATAGGTATTCGTTTGAGTAAACTATTCTAATCTTCTTATCTTCCGAAATTTGGGCTTTGCGCTCTGGAAAACGATGGCGTTATTATGGATGCGGATTAGATTATCGGTTGTTAAGTTTTTTCTAGCATTCACGGCAGTTCAACTCGTTCTTGCTCACATCCGTTAGGAGCTTGCCTCCGAATTCCAATCTCATGAACATCTAATTTCTTGCCCCTTGGAGGCATAAGCGCAATGACAGTTTACGTGGGTAACTTGTCGTACTCAGTGACAGAAGAAGACTTAACAAGCGTATTTGCAGAATATGGCCCTGTAAAGCGGATTAAAATGCCTGTCGATCGTGAAACCGGACGGATGCGCGGTTTTGCTTTTGTCGATATGGAGAGCGAAGAGCAGGAAACCACTGCGATCGAAGACTTAGATGGAGCTGAGTGGATGGAGCGAGTCTTAAAAGTCAACAAGGCTCGTCCTCGCGAAAACAGCCCCAGTCGATCTTCCTACAATAGCGGCGGTGGCAAACGCTGGGAATAGATTGAGGCTGATAATCGTTCAACGAGAATGATGCATCAACACTTCAATCACAACTCTGAGGTCAATAGATAGTCATGTAGCTACAG
>CAKZMO010000404.1 GCA_937128595.1 uncultured cyanobacterium
CTAAAGGAAACCTTGAGACTTGAGGCCAACCATGAGTCGCGCGATCGCCCCTTTATAGTCATTCTAAATAAGTCAGAGACACTCAGGAGGCACAATAGTCTCGAATAATGTCATCCAGCTAAGTGCCTGATTCGGCATACATCCTGGCTTGCTTCAACGCACTAAAATCATGCTCAATATCATTCAAGTCTGGGGAATACTTGGGCAGAAAGAGCACGGTCTGACTAACCGCCTCGGCCAACGCCTTAATCTTGCTCTGACGATGAATCGGCGCATTGTCCATAATCAGCACAGAAGGTTCACTCAGGCTGGGCAAAAGATAGCACTCGAACCCACCCTCAAACCCATCCGCATTGAGGCAGCTTGAAAAAATCATCGGGACAATCAAGTCCTTCTTTCCCTTGCGTCTCGCGGTCACTAAGTTTTCGCACTTGCCCCGCTTGCCCGTGCGTTCCCCATAGACCTTTTTCCCTCGCTCAGCCCAGGCATAAAGACAGGTTTGAACGGCTTCAAACCCCGATTCATCAATGTAAACCAGGCGGCCACTGCCATAGCGGCGAATCCATTCTCGCAGAGTTCGGCAATAGTGCATCCACTCCGTATGAGACCGTTCGCGATATCTCAACGTCTTTTTTTTCGCGTGATCTTCATCTGCCTCAACGCATAGTAAATCGCACTCACTCTCACGCCAAACTGCGCCGCGTAGTCAATGACTCGCTCTCTGAGATCTAGACGATAGGCCATCGTCCAAATCTGGTTGTTGCTCTAAAGTGACACCATTATTCTAAACGAAAACGTCTATTATTTATCTGAAATGACTATACCTTCGCAACATCACCAGACTGAATCCTGGGCTGCTTCTGTTGGAGGTGACTCTTCCTGTTCGACGATTTCTGATTCAGCAGCTTCAGGAGAAGAAGCATCAAAAGTCAGTGTGTCACTCAAGGAGCATCCTCCAGAAAAGGTGACGATTATGATAGGCAACAATGCTGTAGAGATGGATTGCAGTCGTTGAGTCAAGACTCGACAGTGGCTCATTGAGTTTCGTGATTTTGACTTGCTAGATTTAGATGACAGATGTCTAGATGTTTGTTTCTTATCTAAATTGACTATAGCAATCTCAAACAATTTGTGAGAGGAGGGGCGGGCTGCGCTCGCCCCTCCTCTCATTTAGCAGTTCACGAGCAATTTAGTATCGCTATATAAGTAAGATTTCCTCGGTTAAAACAGCAGTAGCAATACCTATTTTCAAATCGAAGAGCTAGAAAACTCGGCACAGTGGACTTTACAAGCTTGATGTATTTATAGGGAATCAATCAACCCAGAATTTGACTCGCACTTGTAGATTCTTGCTGAGTTTGAGGACGTAGATTCGCAATATTGGGGCTGCGCAGACTGATCCAGATACTGCATGTTTCATCGGTTGATGTAACGATAACCCGCTCACTACGTGACATCTTGCAAGCCGAATAGTAAAGCTGCGCCCGCTGTTCAATCAGCTCGGTTTGCAGGCGATAAAACAGTTCACTTCGATAATACATGCCTTCCTGGACACTACTATCGAACCAAAACTTAAATGACGAAAAACCGTTTTCCTCAATTATTGGAGGCAGCACTCAATACCCACCGTGTTTAGTAATAGATTTAAGACAGCCATGAGAATACAGATTGCTTGTTTAACTGAGTAACCGCGATTGCGATTCTAAACTTCCTTTGAATCTGATTGCCTTGCTTCAGCATTCTAAGTCAGAATCACTAACGTGCTTGAATCAGCGTTAGAGCTAGTGATTCATGAAAGACATTTAGACGAGATGTCTTGAATCTTAGGTTACCCTTATTTGCAAAGAGCTAAGCAACTTTAAGTTTCTAGCTTCCAGGATCGAAAGAAAAATGTTTGACCTTCTGTTAAAACAATAACTCAGGTTTTCTAGAAGTAGTTAAATTCTTCGTCAAGTTCTATCACAACTATGCGTATTTTCTGACCCGAAATGACCAAAGAGCATTGTATCGACCGACAAAGTACAGTGACAGGGATAGCAACACAGTTCTTGGATATTGGGAGAAAGATGTCAAAGGTATGTTGAGTAAAGGAACACAAGCATCTAACCCTATTCCCATCTACATCTCTTTGCGTAAGAATCTGACGAACAGCTCAGCACCTTGCAAAAAATTCATAATATCTTTGACTTACGAAAAATGACAAAAGTGCAAAGAATTCGATAAATTTCTGATGTTCCATTTTTGAACTAGAGTGCTATAGTACTTTTGTCTTTGGGTATATATGTACTCGTCCGGAAGTTGAGGAATTTTTATGGCTACAGCTACCCGACAAAAACGTACCAGCAAAGCTAAAACTACCAAATCTACGCCATCTTCATCATCAGCTCTGTCCACTCCCACGGTGCAGACCCTAGCCTTGGATGCTGGTAACTACGATCTCAAGTTTTTCGATGGTGTGGGGCATCCCAAGGCCATTCGCTCAGTTAGATATCAGCTTCCCCGAGGACGAGACTCGGTTCGCTTCTCCGATGCTTCGCCTCTTGTCTCACTGCCGGATGGGTCGCGTTATCACTTCGGTGCTCAGGCTTATAAGTATCGTCGTCAACAGCAAACGGTGATCGAAAACAAAGTAGAGCTAGCAAGACTACATCTATACGCCTGCCTGGAGCCAATTAACGGCGAAGTCTCTGAGTTTCCTCTCAACTTGATTGTTTCTACCCCCGAACCCATGCGCAATGCAGCGGGTTTGAAAGATCAGCTCACAGGGATGCATCATTTTACGAGAAACAACGTAGAATTTCGGGTCAACGTGGAGTCTGTGACAGTGGAGAGGGAAGGCATGGGTGCCTACTACCACGCTCAAAGTCAAGGACATATTCCCGACAATGGTTACACAATTGTGATCGACATTGGGGGTGGCACTTGGTTGACTCGTTTGGTTGATGCGGAAGGAGACGTGATTGACGAGAACGTAATGAATCGGGGTGGCTCTTATGAACTAGCTGTTTCATTGAGTTTCGATAAGCGTCTGACTGACGTTCTCGGAACAACTGTTGACCCTGGAATCATCATGGACGGCTTTCGGTCAGGTCATTCTTACGCCGATATGGGATTGTCGTGGGAGTCTTGGTTAGACGAGCATCTGGATCCTTGGTTTAAGGGAATTTTCCAGACTGTCAAAGCTCAGTACACGCCCTATATGGCAAGAGTGACAAAGTTTTTAGTGACAGGCGGAGGTTCTCACCTGATATCGGAGCGGTTAATGGGCCGCAAGCTATTTACAGTGATGGGCGATCCTCAGTTTGCTAACGTTCGAGGTCTTTATCTGCTGTCGGAGGATACTCAGCTATGCATGACAACAAAGTAAGACTGAGCCGAGATGTCTTGGAAAAGGCAGAGATTATTGCTAGAGAGTGGGGACTAAAAAATGCTCGTGCGGCTGTGGAAGCTGTATTCCGGCGCTACTCAGACGATTATTTAAGTAGACAACAGAATCAAGATCAGGGGGAGTCGATCGAGATTTTAGCGACACGGGAATCTCGATCGCCAAGGAGGTCTAGTAAACCCACTGCGGTAGTTTGCGAAGCTCTTGATGCTTTAGACGATGTGTTGGCTCTGTAGAGTCTTTGGCGATCGGTACTGTTCTCGATACCATTCAGTGCTGGGCAATGTGAAAGTGCGATCGCCAACATTTGCCAGATTTCCTAAACTGTTTCCACCCAAAGCATTATCTGTGTTTCAAAATGTCAGGGAAACACCCTCTGGCATTTTTCCATTCCACCTTGACGCATCAGTGACGCATCAAGGTGGAAGCTTGATACACAGCTTGGAAAAAATTGCTTTACTGAGTTGCGCAGAAAATCGATATTGCTAAAACGAGCATGAAGGGATTCGAACCCCCGACCCTCAGAACCGGAATCTGATGCTCTATCCACTGAGCTACATGCCCTTGTACTCTCTACTAAGAAAGCTACACGTGAGTATAGCATTTCTGAGTAAATCTTGTGATTGGGCACGACTTCATGGCTTATCAGCTTCTATTTGTTTGTCTTGGCAATATTTGTCGATCGCCATCGGCAGAAGGCATCATGAACCACTTGATACAAGAAAAAGAGCTAGGCGATCGCATCATGTGTGATTCAGCAGGCACTTCGAGCTACCACATCGGCAGCTCCCCCGATCGCCGTATGACTGCTGCTGCAAAGCTTCGCGATATTGCCTTAGAGGGGCAGGCACGCCAGTTTACAGTGGCAGACTTCGAAGAGTTTGACCTAATTCTGGCGATGGATAAAGACAACTATCAAGATATTCTTAGGCTGGATAGTACCGGACGATATAAAGACAAAGTTCGCTTGATGTGCAGCTTTTGCACGCAACATGACGATGAAGAAGTTCCTGACCCTTACTACGGTGGAACAGAGGGGTTCAAATACGTGATTGACTTGTTGCTTGATGCTTGCGAAGGACTACTAGACTCGATTCGAGCAGATGTTTCTGAGCATTGAGCCTTTTTACTTGTTAGGTCTAGGTCTCAATCTAGAAGATTCGATTGAGCGATGCCGGAGTCATCTGACTGTGCTCTTAATGCTCGATGAGCAAGAGGGCATCTCATCCTTTGCAGATTTATCGATGTTTTATAGTGCGAGCGTCCCGGTTCTCCTGAGAGAGAGGCTTTGGCAACACAGACAAGATGCCCACACTACCCATGCAAATCATGGGTACATCCCAGATTTACATGGGTAGTGTCGGAGCCTCTTACGGCCGAAAAATCAATGATCTGGCTATTTGGGTATCAACGGTCTGATAGACTTTTACATTGAGGTCTTTTGTCAAATAAATAACAGAAATTACGTAGTTTGGGAGGGTATGCCTGGTGGAGAGTACACTCGGATTAGAAATTATTGAGGTGGTCGAACGTGCCGCTGTCGCTTCTGCACGGTGGATGGGCAAGGGCGACAAGGACATGGCTGATGAGGTTGCGGTAGAAGCCATGCGCGAACGCATGAATGATATTCACATGCGGGGACGTATTGTTATTGGAGAAGGTGAGCGAGACGACGCTCCTATGCTCTACATTGGCGAAGAAGTCGGAATTTGCACTCGTCCCGATGCGAAGGAGTTTTGCAATCCTGAAGAGCTGCTTGAGATCGATATTGCAGTTGACCCTTGCGAAGGAACAAACCTCTGTGCATACGGACAGCCGGGTTCTATGGCAGTTTTGGCAATCTCTGAAAAGGGTGGATTGTTTAACGCGCCCGACTTTTACATGAAAAAGTTGGCTGCTCCATCTGCGGCGAAAGGCAAGGTAGACATTCGTAAGTCAGCCACAGAGAACCTCAAAATCATTGCTGAGTGCCTAGACCGATCCATTGATGAGCTAGTCGTGGTAGTGATGAAGCGCGATCGCCACACTGAGCTGATTCAGGAAATTCGTGAAGTTGGTGCACGAGTGAAGCTGATTAGTGATGGAGATGTATCAGCTGCGATCTCCTGTGCTTTTTCGGGAACCAATACCCACGCACTGATGGGTATCGGAGCGGCTCCAGAAGGCGTTATTTCTGCAGCTGCGATGCGCTGTTTAGGTGGGCATTTCCAAGGACAACTCGTCTACGATCCTGCTGTGGTCAAGACTAAAGAATGGGCCAACATGACCAAAGAAGGTAACCTCAAGCGTCTTGAGGAAATGAATATCACCGATCCTGACAAAGTTTACGAAGCTGAAGAGCTTGCTTCAGGTGAGACGGTTCTCTTCGCTGCTTGTGGTATTACCGCAGGAATGCTGATGGACGGCGTTCGTTTCTTTCACGGTGGTGCTCGTACTCAGAGCTTGGTTATTTCTTCTCAGTCTAAGACGGCTCGATTTGTCGATACGATTCACATGACTGACTCTCCCCCAAAACTACAGCTTCGTTAGCAAATTGTTTTTATGGATTAAAGAGCCTCAAGCCTTGGCTTGGGGCTTTTTATATGAGGTGTAAGTGGTCTCAAACGATTGGCTAGATTAGGATTCGGTAGTAATGTTTTTTGCTAGTTTCTTCCTGCTGTCGTGATATTGTCTACGGAGCCATAGCAATCTCAGATGATTTAGTATCGCTATAGGATAAAAGTCGAATAGTTCTTCAGTAGGTAACCATGAGGAAACGAAGCTCTAAATAGCTGAGATGCCTGTATGTGTCAGATTGCAAGACATTGAATCGTTCCGGACATCTACTTACCAGCATAGGCTTTCCGAACTCACTCTTACGATAATCCGGCAAAAATCTGTCTTGTTGAGATTTGTGAAATGATTATCGCTAACATGTAGAGAAATGTTGCTTTTTGCCAGGGATAGACTGCCTAAACTTGGTAGACTCTATCTCGGAATGAATGAGTACGTTTCAAGTCTTTCGAGCTTGAGGTGGTTTTATTAGTTTTTTCATTGGATATCAGATAAACAAGGTATCTCTAGCAATATTGACTCCGAATGAACAGATTTGGAGTTGATGCAATAGCCTTCTGATTCATGAGTTCCATTTCAAATCGCAATAGAAAATTTTGAAAGTCTGAAAAGGTCACATTGATATCAGTGCTGTCCTAATTTGGCGAGCGTTTTAGCATATTTTTGGGAGGAAAAATGAATATTGCCGTTGTGGGTCTCAGCCATAAAACAGCGCCAGTTGAAATCAGAGAAAAGCTTAGTATCCCAGATACTCAAATTGATGAGGCGATCGCCAAACTCACCAGCTATCCACACATCGAAGAAGTCGCGATTCTCAGTACCTGCAACCGTCTAGAGCTTTACGCCGTCACCACAGAGACTGAGCACGGTATTCGAGAAATTAGTCAATTTTTAGCTGACCAGAGCCGCGTCTTGTTGCAAGATCTGCGCCCCTATCTTTTCACCCTGCTGCATCACGACGCCGTGATGCACTTGATGCGAGTCGCTGCGGGGCTAGACAGTTTGGTATTGGGGGAAGGGCAAATTTTATCTCAGGTCAAACACACTCATAAGCTCGGACAACAGCACAACGGCATCGGTCGCACACTCAATCGGCTGTTCAAGCAAGCGATCACTGCAGGCAAGCGAGTGCGCACAGAAACAAGCATTGGCACGGGAGCTGTATCTATTAGTTCCGCTGCTGTTGAGTTAGCTCAAATGCAAGTCGATACCCTAGAGAATCGACGGGTATCGATCTTAGGCGCGGGCAAAATGGCGCGTCTTTTAGTACAGCATTTGCTATCCAAAGGTGCAAATGACATCACCATCGTTAATCGATCCATGCGAGGGGCAGAAAATCTAGCTAAGCAGTTTGAGCATGCGGCTCTAAAGCTGCATACGCTGGATGAAATGATGCCTATCGTTACGAATTCAGACCTGGTGTTTACGAGTACCTCTGCATCTGAGCCATTGCTCACCCGTTCCAATCTAGAACCCGTGTTGCTCTCACAGCAGTCTGTGATGCTATTCGACATCTCAGTTCCCCGTAACATCCATTCAGACGTGAACGGACTGGAAAGAGTGCGGGCTTTCAATGTGGATGATTTGAAAGCAGTCGTCGCACAAAATCAAGAAAGCCGGCGGCGAATAGCGCTGGAAGCAGAAGGGCTACTCGAAGAGGAAGTGGAGGCTTTTGAGGTGTGGTGGCGATCGCTCGAAACGGTACATACTATCAGCAGCCTGCGCACTAAGGTTGAGACCATTCGTGAGCAAGAGCTCGAAAAAGCGCTGTCTCGTTTAGGCTCTGAGTTTGCCGAAAAACACCAAGAGATTATTGAAGCTCTCACTCGTGGTATTGTCAACAAAATTCTCCACGATCCGATGGTACAGCTTCGAGCACAGCAAGACATTGAAGCCCGTCGCCATGCGATGCAAACCCTCCATACGCTCTTTAATCTGGAGACTTCCAACAAGAAATACAGCTAATTCGCCAAATTGAGAATTGCTGGAAATTTCACCCGCACATCTAATCGTGTCGCACCGAAGGAACCTACCCTTTCTTTCGCAGCACGACTAGATGCCTTGCGGCAAAACAATCATGCTGCAACGTCGTTGCAGGTTATACCCACTCGCCAAAACAAAAGTTACGGCAGGTTGTAACCGGAGAGTCATCTCGATGGTTCATCGGACAATCATGCTGAGCACAAACACTACAGTCGGCGCGAGTTGGCAATACAAAATCCGACGCAGCATACAAGCTCACCCCTTGACTCATAAAGCCGCGCACCTCTAGCTCGGAAAAGCGATCGCCAATCAAAATGGCTCGTTCAATACCGAGTTCGGCCCGTCCGTAATTGATAGAACTGAGTAACTCGCTGAAGCCTTGACTCCGTTCCCGGATTGCGACTAGGACTTGCTGCTGTTCGCTTTTAAAGCAGGGCGGCTTTTCTTGGCTGAAGAAATCTCGATATTGTAGGGTAAATGTGCCGTCTGCATATCGCCGTGTGCGCATCATGCGGTGGAATGGCAGTGAAAAATTACCATTGTCATCTAGGGCGTACCACCACGACTTGTTCCACGCATCATTGGGAAGATGCAGAATATTTTGAATGTGGCAGCGCGTAAATCCAGCCCGAGCCAAGAGACTAATAGTTTGAACGGTCGTGGTGTGATGAGCAAATGTCTGCAAATCAGTTCGACACTGGGTCAGGCGTGCTAATTCTCGTTGACGCTCAGGAGCTGATTTGTCGCAGAGGCCCAGATTCCGCTCGATCTCGGCTTCAGACTCAGCTAACACGCAACGAATATCGTCAAATTCCAATATGGCATCCAGAGTCAGGTGAGTGTCAACTCGTATTCCGACTTTAGAGGTCACTCTATCCATCCGATGGGCTTCAGCAATAGGGAGGGTGCTTTTTGCGAGAAGCGATCGCAGCAAGTCTTCATCAGCGATCGCCAACGCTAACCGGACTTGTTCTGCAGGGCTATGTTCTGGTGGATGAGCTGAGTGACGACTGCGATCGCCGATGAGAGGAATGACTGAAGCTTCATTTCTGACTGAGTTGTACATGATGCGATCAACCCGGTTGATGTAAACAGCAGCAGAACGTCAAGAGTTATATTAAAAAACCCTATAGGGCTTATTAGTGTTTCCTATTGTGCTGCTGAAATCTTCAGTCGTCACAGATCCTTTCATTGTCTTAAGAAGATTGTTAATCCTTGTTTTGTTATGAAATAAAACGTTGTGTTTGCCCAGAAAAAGTAATTTGTCTAGAGTCATTACTTGATGCCACGCTACCCGTTGACATCGGAACCAGGCCAGACGGGGTGTGAGTGTCAGTAGGTGAGGCGATCGCCATCACAGGCTAGGATGAAGGACTGGTGGGTTTTGATCTGTCCATTCCGACTGTTTGTTCAAATTTTTGTATGAAGGCTTCTACCCCAAAACGACTGTTGTGCTTGAGCAATGGCCACGGAGAAGATGCGATCGCGGTATCGATTCTTAAGGCACTTCAGAAACTTCCCAACGCGCCAGACCTCTACGCGTTGCCCCTAGTGGGGGAAGGAAAAGCCTATCAAGGCAGCTCAATTTCAATCATAGGAAGCACTCGCGCCATGCCATCTGGAGGATTTGTCTATATGGATGGGCGGCAGCTAATGCGGGATGTCAAAGGCGGTCTGGTGCAGCTAACTCTTGCGCAGTTGCACACTGTTCGTCAGTGGGCAAAACAAGGCGGCGCGATCTTGGCAGTAGGAGATATTGTGCCGCTTCTGTTTGCCTGGTGGAGTGGAGCGCCCTACGGATTTGTCGGTACGGCCAAGTCAGATTATTACCTGCGAGATGAACAGGGGTGGCTACTTCGATCCAGTTGGGCAGAGCAGTTAGAGCGCTGGTCAGGTTCAGTCTACTTGCCCTGGGAGCGTTGGCTAATGCAGCATCCACGCTGCAAGGCCGTATTTCCCCGCGACACCATCACAGCGAAGGGATTGAGCCGTTGGAAAATCCCAGTCGCAGATCTGGGTAATCCCATGATGGATGGGCTAGAGCCGACCCAACTCCTCACCCTCAAAGGGAGTCAGGAGAAAGAGCATCGTCCATTGACTCTGGTGCTACTTCCAGGATCGCGATCGCCAGAGGTCTATCGCAACTGGGAGCGCATTCTCAAAGCGATTCGAAGTATCCAACATCAACAACCTCACCGCTCTCTGCGATTATTGGGAGCGATCGCTCCCAGCGTAGAAATCAATCTCTTTTGTGAGGCATTGCAGAGAGAAGGGTGGCGGGTCGAAACTCAATCTTTTCAATCTGGAGATGATGTTGCTGAAGATTCAAGAGAGCTAGCTACTGATGTTTATCTAACGCAGTCCATCACAACGCAGTCCATCACAAAACCCCAGGTCACTCATACCTGCACACTCACCTCTTCAGCATTTGGAGACTGCCTCCATGCCGCAGATGTGGCGATCGCCACTACAGGCACCGCAACCGAACAGTTTGTCGGACTGGGCAAACCTGCCATCATTTTGCCGGGGAATGGGCCTCAATTCACATCAGCTTTCGCGGAAGCGCAGACCCGACTGTTAGGCATCTCAGTGGTGGTGGCTGATCCTCCTGAAGAGGCCGGACAGATTTTAACCCAGCTTCTGAACAATTCGGATCAGCTCAACCATATGTATCACAATGGATTACGGCGCATGGGAAGTCCCGGTGCAGGCGATCGCATTGCCCGTCATCTCGTGCGAGCGTTGGGCTGGGCATGATGCTCCACACATCATCCGCAAATCATCTGAAAACCGCTCTGAACTGTGGGTCGTGGACGTCCGCGTTGAACTCAGCATCACAGACTCAGCATCACAGACTCAGCATCACAGACTCGGCATCCCTCGTTAGACTTCGCAGCACTGACTAAAGCATCGGGGAATCTTCAGGCTCATCCTTGTCATCAAAACCCTGAATAATGCGAGAAAGTTCACTCTTCTCATTAACAGCAACTCGGGTGGGCGATCCACTGATGATGCGCTCGTAGTTACGCAGAGAATCACGAATATCAGCACCCTTATAAGAGATGGTGTATTCGCGAATGCCTTTATCGTGCCATGATCCCCGCATCTTGAAGACGTTGATCGCCCGCGACATTTCGCCGCGCACTTCCACA
>CAKZMO010000405.1 GCA_937128595.1 uncultured cyanobacterium
GTCAGTCGGAGCGTTGTCATAGCTGTTGCGATAGTGATCCGCACAGCACTCCCAAAAATTGCCATGCATGTCGTAAAAGCCAAACGCATTCGGCGGAAAGCTGCCCACAGCAGTAGTCACGCCGCGATCTTCTCCTGTTTGACCGCTGCCATAAGTGTAAGCACCATTATAGTTAGCTACATCCGTTGACAAGGTCTCACCAAGATAAAACGGCGTCGTTGTCCCAGCTCGACGGCATATTCCCACTCGGCCTCACTGGGTAGTCGATAGCTTCGCCCCGTGCGATCGCTCAGCCGCTTGCCCGTCTCGATCTCACAGCTCAGGTCTTGACCGTCAATATATTCTTGAACAATGTAGTAGTTTTGAGTTTCGGTGAAATAGGAAAGAAGCTGTGGAATTTGTGAATGCTTACCCAGTCTTTCTAAAACAACGGCCTCATCGTTGAAAAATTGCCGGATGCGGGGCTCGCTGGCTTGATGGGGCCAAAGCTGCTTGATCACACACAGCGGCTGACTGGGCTGCATGATGTCGCGCCCCAGAAACGTAATTCCAAATCCGCCTTCCGCGAGCTTTTTGACAATGTCATACCGTCCGACAAGCCGCACAAGCACACTCCCCCGTTCCCAAGTTTCTATTTAGCCTAGCTACACACTCTTTCCCAAAGTTTACTGATGAATCTAACCTAGCGATGGGATTTTCACGGATATTAAGATATTGCGCTATGGATATTGCGCTACACAAAATCCCTAGGCCAAAGAGTATGGTGGGGGTCTAAGTCAGACTCAGTGTAGCAAGAGTAGTGGCGCGACATGTCTAACTTGGTAGGTTGGGTTAAGAGGATGTTTGAAAAGTATTAGACAACACGCTGGAACAAGACTGATCCCCCTAAATCCCCCTTGAGAAGGGGGACTTTGATCCGGTTCCCCCTTTTTCAAGGGGGGCTAGGGGGGATCTGAAGTAGCATTGACGACTTCTCAAACATCCTCTAAGCGATAGCGAACCCAACGAAAAGATTGAATCTGGTGGGTTTCGTGATCTCAACCCAGCCTACTATTTTAGCTGAGTCGCGCCAGTCGGGTGAGGTTAGGCACAGCCGCAGCGCACCACTCATGATTGATACTTGGCCGATTTTGAAAAGATTTAGCCCCGACGATCTCCTCGAAAAACTCTTCGCTTTGATTCGAACTTGTCGCTACAGAACAGAATAGAGAGGGCGGTTTGCTGTTCCGACAATCGGACACAACCAGACTAGACTCAAACGAAATTACTACAACTATGATATTAAAAGCAAAAATGATATCCAGACTACAGTCACATCTTCGTACCGCGTAGTACTAATCTTAGACCGGCAAAAGTACATACTGATACGAAGGACGGTAAGCAAACAACTGCAACGCTACAGCAGATTGGAATTCAGAGCTTATTTGGGTGCCTTCGGCAGCCCTGTGCAAAGGAGAAACTAGCAAAAGGTTGTATCTCCTTCAATTTTTTTATGGAATTCATTACATATTCTTAACCTCGACTTTACGTTGAAGTTGTAATGTGCGACAGGGATAGCACATTGAAAAAAACTTCAAACGTACAATTTCAAAAATTGAGAGAGTTGATTTTATGACATTCCAGAAGCGTATGTTTCGTTTAGCGTCCACAGTGTCGCTGGTTGCTGTAGTCGGTGGACTCGCTGCATGTTCTGGGACTGACACTGCAACCACTGATGATGCCGCAACCGAAGAGACGGCTGATTCAGGCTCTGGTGTGAGTGGTTCGATTGCAATTGATGGTTCTAGTACCGTTTTCCCTATCTCTGAAGCAATGGCCGAAGAGTATCAAAAAGTTAATCCTGATGTTCAAATTACAGTCGGTGCCTCCGGTACAGGTGGTGGCTTCGAGAAGTTTTGTAATGGTGAAACTCAGATTTCCGATGCTTCTCGTGAAGTGAAGCCCGAAGAGATTGAAGCTTGTGCTGAAAATGGTATCGAGATGATCGAGATACCTGTCGCAACGGATGCCTTGACTGTTGTGGTCAACCCCGAAAACGATTGGGTGAGCTGCATTACGATTGACGAGCTTGGCACCATTTGGGAGCCTGATGCCCAAGGCAACATCAACAACTGGAGTCAGGTCAATCCTGAATGGCCTGATGCAGAGTTGGTGCTTTACGGTCCAGGAACTGACTCCGGTACTTTCGACTACTTTACCGAAATCGTCGGTGGAGAAGAGGGTGCAAGCCGAGGCGACTACACCTCTAGTGAAGACGACAACGTTTTGGTTCAGGGTGTTGTTGGAGATGCCAATGCAATGGCCTACTTTGGCTACGCGTACTACTTCGAGAACCAAGATCAGATGAAGTCTCTCGAAATTGACGCTGGTGAAGGCTGTGTGGCTCCGACGGAAGAGAACGTGCTCGAAGGAGAATACACTCCTTTATCTCGTCCTCTATTCATCTATGTGAGCAAGAACGCTCTAGAAGAAGATCCGGCTGTTCAAGACTTTGTTGACTTCTATCTCAACCCAGAGAACAGTCAGTTTGTTGCTGACACAGGATATGTCACTCTTAACGAAGAGAAATATGCTGCTTCTCAAGAGAAAATCGAAAGCGGTGAAGTTAAAACGGCTGAATAAGCTTGAAGCTTAGGAGCTAGGGCTGGCGATCGCACGTCTTCTGTTTTGCAGGTGTTTAGGGTCTGCCAGCCCTAACTCTTTAAAGATATGAGTTCTTTTTCGCTTGTCCCTCCCGGATAAGAGTTAACACGATTAACTTAGAGAAATGCTTTCTTGTCTTCAGCATCTATCAATCGATAAGCATTTACACTTGAACGCACTAAATTTTCATTTGCTAGTTTCACTATGGCAGACAGTGTTTTTCCAAATTCCTCATCGGGTGACACAGCTCATACAGAGCTTTGGCAACCAAATCGCGCAGCTAGCAAAATCTCCCAGCGGATTGTTGCTACTATCTGTGGAGCATTTGCCCTAGTTTCAGTCGCAACAACAATAGGAATTGTTTGCACATTAATTTTTGAAGCCCTTGAATTTTTCCAGGAAGTATCGATTTGGCGATACCTGACAGAAACGCAGTGGACACCTTTATTTGTGAATCCACAGTTTGGCGTCATCGTCCTTATATGTGGTACGTTTCTAACTTCTCTGATTGGTCTTATTGTTGCAATTCCGTTGGGGCTACTGGCAGCAGTCTGCCTTAGTGAGTATGCTCCTCGAGGACTCAGAGCTTGGTTAAAGCCTGCACTAGAGGTATTGGCAGGGATTCCTACCGTTGTATTTGGTTACTTTGCACTTCTGTTTCTGACTCCCATCTTGAAGACCTTCATTCCAAGCTTAGGTGCGTTTAATGCTCTTAGCGCTGGTATTGTCTTAGGGTTTGCGATCTTACCAACGATTGCGTCTTTGAGTGAAGATGCGATTTTTGCTGTTCCTCATAGCCTCAGACAAGGAACGTATGCTCTAGGAGCAACAAAGCGTGAGGCGATTACTGGAGTTGTGCTTCCGGCAGCTTTGTCCGGTATCGTCGCGTCGATTGTGCTGGGTGTCTCCCGTGCTGTCGGTGAGACGATGATTGTGACGCTTGCAGCGGGTTCAAGACCAACACTGACCCTTGACCCAAGAAGCTCAGTTCAAACCATGACTTCATTCATGGTTCAGGTTGCTAAAGGAGATGCTCCCTACGGGTCTACAGAATACTTGACCCTCTTTGCTGTCGGAATGACGCTCTTTATCATCACACTGGTGCTGAATATTTTCAGTTTCTGGTTTGTTCGAAAGTATCAGGAGAAGTACGAATGACAACCCAGCAGGTTTCAGAGTCCATACTCCCCAAAGGAGACAATACAAATTTCGAGCCTGCCCTCCACAAGCGCTATAAGATTGACAAGATCTTCAAGACTATTTGCTGGATAGCGACCTTCTCTGGCTTAGTTGTGCTGGTATTCCTAATCGGCGATATTTTGGTTGATGGGATCGGTGCGCTCGACTGGAACTTTATTGTCAGTCCTCCTTCCCGCAAGCCGGAGGATGCTGGCATTTGGCCTCCCCTTGTTGCATCTGTTTACCTCATTGCTATCACAGCTCTTGTTGTTATTCCTATCGGTGTGGGAGCAGGGATCTATCTGCAAGAGTTTGGAGGAAACAACTTCTTTACAAAAGCAATTGAGGTCAACATCAGCAACTTGGCCGCTGTTCCATCCATTATCTACGGTCTATTGGGACTATTTATATTTGCGCGAGTTTTGTCGCCTCTCACTGGAGGGCGCTCGATCATATCTGCCGGCTTGACGTTGGCTTTGCTCATTCTGCCTGTGATTATCGTGGCAACTCGTGAATCTTTGAAGGCTGTTCCTGACAGTATTCGAATGGCGGGTATGGCTCTGGGATCGACTCGTTGGCAGACTGTACGAGCCCATGTTTTGCCTCAGGCCATTCCTGGCATCATGACGGGAACAATTTTGGCTCTTTCTCGTGCGATCGGCGAAACTGCTCCGCTAATCGCGGTGGGTGCGGTTGCATATGTGCCCTTTGCTCCTGACTTCTCTTTTGAGGGACTAAGTTCTAAGTTTTCGGCTCTGCCAATCCAAATTTTTAACTGGGTTGGGCGTCCTCAAGAGGAGTTCCACACCCTTGCAGCAGGTGCCAGCATTATTCTGCTAGGTCTGCTTCTGACGATGAATGCAACTGCGATCTCTATCCGCAATCGCTTCCAAAAGTCCCAATAGATGTCTGGTAAGTATGTGGTTATAGCTAAAACGAACGGGAGTGTGGTCCCCGGCGGGGGGAAACCTTAACTATCATCGTTTACTGATAGCTACCTACTTGAGTATCAGGTTCATCTTTTTTCTGTTTGTTTTGTTATTCTTTGCTGTTCGTTTTCTAAGTTTTAGAGGCTGTCTTTCATGCAATCTCAATCTTCCACAGCTGCTGTTGGAACTGAAAACGTTTTCCAAGTCGATAACACCAGCTATTACTACGGCTCAAATATGGCCGTTCGGGGAGTGAACCTTGATATCCCCGGCAACAAAATTACGGCGTTTATTGGCCCATCGGGCTGTGGGAAAAGTACGGTGGTTCGCTGCTTCAACCGCCTGAATGACCTGATTCCGGGAGCCCACATCAAGGGAAAAATCACCTATCACGGCGTTGATTTGTATGACAAGCGCGTTGACCCGACAGATCTACGTCGCCGCATTGGCATGGTTTTTCAAAAACCGAATCCGTTTCCTAAGTCCATATATGACAACATTGCCTTTGGCGCTCGTATCAATGGCTATCAGGGGGACATGGATGAACTCATTGAGAAATCGTTGCGAGACGCGGCTCTCTGGGAAGAGGTAAAAGACAAGCTGAAGGAAAGTGGTCTGTCTCTTTCGGGTGGTCAGCAGCAGCGTCTGTGTATTGCGCGGGCGATCGCCATCGAACCTGAAGTGATTTTGATGGACGAGCCTTGCTCAGCTCTCGACCCCATTTCAACCTTGCGGATTGAGGAACTGATGCAAGATTTGAAGGAAAAATACACCATCGTCATCGTCACTCACAACATGCAGCAAGCATCACGAGTATCTGACATGACGGCTTTCTTCAACGCTGAGGCTACAGACGCGGGTGGCAAGGTGGGATACCTAGTCGAATATGACAACACCGCCAAAATTTTCCAGAATCCTGCTGAAGAATCGACTCAAGAATATGTTTCAGGTCGATTTGGCTAATGGGTTTTGGCACTTCACGCGGATACTTTAGCGTAAGTGCATCACCCAGTTTTTTGTGAAAGAGTACACGTTGATTTAGACGTGTGCTTTTTGCTGTTGAGCCTGCGCCACACTTTGTCTGCGCCAAAGAACCTGAT
Source organism: uncultured cyanobacterium (assembly GCA_937128595.1). Lineage (GTDB taxonomy): Bacteria > Cyanobacteriota > Cyanobacteriia > CAKZMO01 > CAKZMO01 > CAKZMO01. Next base: position 5,852 of record CAKZMO010000405.1, read on the forward strand.
AGGCTTTTAGCGATCGCCCACCTGTGTGCTTTGCCACATCCATTGTCAATGACTGATTCTCTCGACTCATCGACAACAACATCAACGTTTACTCCACTCCCCAACAGTCGTAATCTGCAATTGTCTCCAATGGGATGCGGCACCTGGGCTTGGGGCAATCGTCTCCTTTGGGGATACGATGCCACCATGGATGCTGAGCTTCGGCAAGTCTTTAACCGTTGTGTTCAAAAAGGAGTTACTCTATTCGACACTGGGGACTCTTACGGCACAGGACGGCTGAGTGGGCAAAGCGAAAAGCTGTTGGGGCAATTCTCCCAGAAGTACACCGGGACAAATGCGGAGCATATTTGTCTAGCAACCAAGCTTGCCCCCTATCCATGGCGACTGACCCGCAGTTCTATGGTCAAAGCTTGCGATGCCTCTGCTGAGCGGCTACAGCGCCCTATCGACCTAGCTCAGCTACACTGGTCAACTGCCAACTATTTTCCCTGGCAAGAGTTGCCCCTGCTGGATGGTCTGATGGATCTCTATGAGCAGGAGCACATTCGTGGCATTGGCGTCTCCAATTTTGGGCCAAAGCGACTGCGACGCATTCACAAACGATTTGCTGAACGAGGACTGGCGATCGCCACCTTGCAAGTGCAATATTCACTGCTATCGACGGCTCCCGTAACCGAACTGGGTGTCAAGGAAGTCTGCGACGAATTGGGGATTCAGCTTATTGCCTACAGTCCTCTCGCTCTCGGTATCCTAACTGGAAAATACAGTACAAATTATCTACCATCGGGACTGAGAGGGCTAGCATTCCGGCAAATTCTGCCGGGTGTACAGGGGTTGCTGAGCTGTCTTATGGCGATCGCCAAAGAGCGACAGAAAACTCCGGCTCAAGTTGCCATCAACTGGTGTATGTGCAAAGAAACAATTCCCATTCCCGGAGCAAAAACGCTGAACCAGGCAGAGCAAAATATCGGAGCCCTAGGATGGCGGCTCAGCGACGGTGAAGTGAGCGAACTTGACAACGCGGCTAGCCGTACCGACAAAACAATGGTTCAAAATATTTTTCAGTCGCGCTGAGCAATTGAAATAAAATTGCCTGCCAACTTTATAGCTGCGAGTTTCGGACAGAGCATTAGAGGGTGTGGGAGGAGTTGTCAAAGTTCCCACAAATCTATCTTTGTCCCCTTCGAGAAGCGGGGAAGAAACTTTTAAGTCCTCTTTTCTAAGGGAGAGTTGGAGGAGTTCAAATTGTTTCGGCGCATCTACCGACAGTTTCGAGTCCCCCTTAGGGATTATTTAAGGGAACATCAGGATTTAGCGTTTCATCAACGGGTGGGTCTGAATCAATCGCCGCTTCGCCTTCCTCATCGTCCTTTTCGAAAGAAAGACCGCATACCCGACAAAACTTAGCGTCTCCATCGTGAAATTCAGTTCCACAGGATAAGCAGGGCGTTTTGACCTGCTTTGCACCCTTGACTAAGTGCTTAACCAAATCTCCCACCTGCCAAGGAATCACAATGATACCTGTCCAGATCATCAAAATTGTGAGGAGTCGCCCTGTTTCAGATTCGGGAGTAATATCGCCAAAACCCACAGTCGTCATCGTAGCTACAGCAAAGTAGAGAGCATCTAGAAACGTACGAAATTTTTCACCGTTGCTAGGATGTTCGACCTGGTAAATCAACCCAGAATAAATAAAAACGATAGCAAACAAGGAAAATAGAATTCGCGTCAAAATAACGCCGTCTTCGCTGCTCACATACCCAATAATCGTGCGACCTTTGATGAAACGCAGCAGTTTTAGAATGCGTACCCAACGCAAGACCAGAACGAAGCTAGTATGAACCGACCCTACAAAAAACGGTACGATCGCCACTAAATCGATAATGGAATAGGGACTCACAACATAGCGCCACTTCTGCTCTGCACTCCACAGACGGAGCAGGTATTCTACAGAGAAAACAATCAAAATCCCTGTATTAATACTTTGCAACGCTGACCGAATCGACTCCGGCAGCGGATAGGTTTCTGCGACAAAAATCACAGCTGACAGCAGCACGAGTACAGCAAGACTGCCATTGATGATTTTTCCCGGCGTCTCGTTTAGATTTTCGAGATAATCCGATAGGCGCGATCGCACACGCTCAGAACTTAGCGTCATTTCAAAAAAGCCAAAACTTTTCTCACTCCTACCCCCCTCGTTTCCTTGTCTATCATCAAAGACTTCTCTCAATTCTCACAAAACTCGATATGGGATGACTGAAATGGTTTAGTCTGAGAGGTATCTTTTCATCCATCTCTTTGCAGAGGAACTTTCCCTGTTCTGAGCAACGCTCAAATTACGTTATTGCTTGAAGTCGCCATGGAATGGCATATCTCCGACGCTCAAAGTCTCAGAATTATCGACCGAGAGATTGGTGACCATACCTTCTCACCTTCAGAGTACGAAATCGTTCGTCGTGTTATCTACGCAACGGCTGACTTCGACTATTTAAACCTAATTCGGTTCTCAGATCAGGCTCTCCAGTCGGGAGCAGCAGCTCTTGCAGCCCGCAGTACCATTGTGGTCGATGTCCCTATGGTACAAGTGGGCATTGCACCGATCATTCAGGGAACGTTTGCGAATCCTGTCTATTGCAGTATGGACGCTATCACTCGTCCTCAACGAGAGAGAACTCGCGCAGCCTGGGGTATGGAAACCCTCGCACGACGATATCCCGAAGCCATTTTTGTGGTCGGTCAAGCGCAAACAGCTCTGACGGCGTTGGTTGATCTGATTGACGCAGAGGAAATTCGACCGGCGTTGATTGTTGGGACTCCAGCTGGATTTCTCGGCATCGACGCCATTGAGGATCGCCTTAAAAATTCTCTTGTTCCCCATATTCAAATTGAAGGGCGGAAAGGCAGCGCAGTCGTTGCTTCAGCTATCATGGGTGGCTTAGTTGATCTCTCTTGGCAAGCTTATGGCCGAGAAAGCAACGGAATCAGCTAGCCTTTTTGCGAGATTCGCCAGGATCAATGCTTCCCTCATCCTTCCTGACAGGCTGATGTCGCATGGTTGAGAAAGTTTGATACGATAGTCAGGGATGCGGCGACATAGCCAAGTGGTAAGGCAAGGGTCTGCAAAACCTTCATCCCCCGGTTCGAATCCGGGTGTCGCCTTTAATTTTGCAAAGTAAAAGTGAGTAGGCTCAAGAAGCTTATGAGATCTTTTATGCAGTATTCTCTCTGTTGCCCATAGACCAATGTTGCTTAAATATCAATTCTGTGGAGTGTGAGTGCGATCGCTCTTCGGCCTCACACTCTGTGCGAAACTTCGCTTATTTGCAATCCTGCTGAACTCTCTCGCGAACCATGAGGCTTGGATTGCTGAATACCAGTTCAACACCATCAAATTCAATATCAGATGCAACACAAAGCTTGCACTTCCACTCCGTTTCGTCTCTCATAATTTGTAACGAATCGTCTCATTTTGACGAACCACGCGAGCAACTTTAAAGTTTTTTGTGTTAGTAGAAACGGCTAAACCTTACCCTGAAGCGCTTTTCAGAAGTGCAGTGGATATTAACTTTTGCGAAGAAACTTAGAAAATTGGTTGTGCCTACTCAATTTGGCTAATACATTAATCAATGGGCAGCATTAAGAATTGTTCAAGTCACAAGATTGAAGTGTCTTGTTCCTTGCATCAATAACGTTGCACAAAGTAGGGCACTCAGACCAAGTAGGAGATTAATCTATGTTTGATGCGTTTGCTAGGGTTGTCTCTCAGGCAGACACCAGGGGTGACTACCTCAGTACCGAGCAGCTGGACGGCCTAATGGCAATGGTTCAGGATGGCAATAAGCGGATGGATATTGTCAACCGAATCACCAGCAATGCATCTTCTATCGTTGCAGATGCAGCTCGTGAACTGTTCGCAGAACAGCCTCAGTTGATTGCGCCAGGTGGAAATGCTTACACCAACCGTCGCATGGCTGCTTGTCTCCGTGACATGGAAATTATCCTGCGCTACGTGACTTATGCCATGTTTGCAGGTGACGCAAGTGTTCTCGAAGATCGCTGCTTGAATGGTTTGCGCGAGACTTACTTAGCGCTAGGCACTCCTGGACAGTCAGTCGCTGTTGGTGTTGGCAAAATGAAGGATACTGCTGTGGCGATCGCCAACGACAGCAATGGCGTCACTTCTGGCGACTGTAGCTCTTTGATTTCTGAGCTGTCTACCTACTTCGATCGAGCAGCTTCATCGGTCGCATAGCTCTGGCGAAGAATGCGTGACTACAAGGCTTTTGTCAAAAAGTCATTGAGACTTAAGACGTTAGCTTTGTAGTCACTAATATTCATTCAAAATCTTTACTCCACAACATATTCTCAAAACATCGGGAGATTCCTTGATTCTATGAAAACTCCTCTGACTGAAGCTGTGTCTACAGCAGATTCTCAAGGTCGTTTTCTGAGCAGCTCAGAAATACAGATGGCATTTGGTCGGATGCAGCAGGCTGCTGCTGGACTAGAGGCAGCAAAAGCATTGACTTCCAATGCTGATAGCCTCATCAACGGCGCAGCTCAAGCCGTTTACAACAAGTTTCCCTACACTACTCAAATGGAAGGGCCTAACTACGCATCCACCGAAACAGGTAAGTCGAAGTGCTCTCGCGACATCGGCTACTATCTGCGGATGGTGACCTACTGTCTCGTAACAGGCAGCACAGGCCCCATGGATGACTACTTGGTTGCCGGACTCGCTGAGATCAACAAAACATTTGAGTTATCTCCAAGCTGGTACGTAGAAGCTCTAAAGCACATCAAATCTAATCACGGTCTATCCGGAGACCCTGCTGTTGAAGCTAATTCTTACATTGACTATGCAATCAACGCACTGAGCTAGTTGTATCGCGACATCCAGGAGGGTTGGGACACTTTTGTGAGCACTCGCCCGCGTGTCATGAAAGTGTTTCTTTCCTCAATAGTCTGACTATAGTTGTGGCAGCATGCCCAAAGAATTAAGGAGTTGTTCAAAGCCTCTCGTTTCTTTGGGCAGTGTTGTGTTTATTTTCAAAACAGTTGAATTCGAAAGTATTCAAGTATGCGATAGTTCGTAGCAATCAACTCTAAAGATATAGTGCTACGCGCTGATATAAAACCAATAGTTGATGGAGAAGCCGCGCGGTGCGCGGCTTCTCCATCAATATCTGTCCTAACCTATCTGCGCATTGCTATACATGG
>CAKZMO010000406.1 GCA_937128595.1 uncultured cyanobacterium
TCAACCGACGGACGACCCGCTGTGGGGCGATCCATCGGTTGAATATTTCTACAAGAGAAGGATTCATCTGACTAGCGTTCAGGCCAAATCCAATCCCACGCGTCACTTTACCTTCGAGAACTGACCTCAACAATCCGCTAAACCAACGTTCCGCCATCGATACGGCGTACCACCATAGTGGCTGGCTTTGGCGGAGCACCAGCACTCTTGTCAGGCCAATTTGACCCAATCGGCACTTCCCGATCTTGCATGAAGTCCTCACCTTCAACGGTCTTCATCGCATATTGTCGGATTTCCGACCCCATATCGACGCGAATTCCGTTGCGCTCGCCAGGGTGCTGAGCTGCCAGAAACAGACTGCCCTGATCCTGACTCAAATACGGGCCACACACCTCACACTCCATCGGGCCATAGGCAAACATATAAGCCTCACCCGCCAACGGGCCTGAAGTCGGGATAAACCAAACAGAATTATTGCCAAATAGGCCCCTCAGGTCAGAATCACTCACCGGATCACCATTCGCATCAACGCGGACTGAAATCTCCTTGTTGTGGCTACTGGTTGACATATCCGTCACCATCCACAAGTGACCATTGGCATCGATCTCCAGGTTGTCAGGATTCGAGAAGCCCATGCCGCCCTGGGAGGGTTCACCACCCATGCTCAGCATGTCCCACGTAAACGTCATAGCACTTGGATCGTTGGCATCTTCCCGAAGACTCATGATCCAGCCGTGCTCATAAGATGTAACGCCGTTTGGCCCTTGGAAAATCGCCGTGCTGGGGCCACCGTCACCACCGGGGCTGCCAGACGTGAAGGCGATGTAGAGAGTTCCATCCGCTGCAACATCTGTATCTTCGGGACGTGCAGTAGGCGTCGCTCCTGCCGCATTAGCCGCGTAGTGAGCATCGATTAAAATCGCGCCTTGCTTCTCTTCAGGACTACCCACATAGAGATCATCCAACGTGCTGTACTGACTTGCAAAGGCAGCCACCGCCTCATCGCTTTCTGCCTTGAAGAAACCTCCATCGGGACGCGATGGCAATGTGATCATATTGCCTGCAATGGTGCTTGGCATGTCAGGATCAACAGCAGTCTCAGGCTTCAGCGCAATCCAGCTTCCGGTGCCATCCGCATTGAACTTGGCGGCATAGAGCATTCCATCCGTCATCAGAGCTGAATTAGATTTACTCGTGACATCACTAACCGCGTCGCTGCTGACAAATTTGTAGAGGTGTCCCCCCCGGCGATCGCACCCAGAGTACACCGCCAATGACTTTCCTTCCACCGCACGAACGGCAACAGCCTCATGGCGAAAACGACCGAGCCAAGAGTGCTTCACACCATAATCATCAGGGTTAGCCGGATCAACTTCCACCATCCAACCGTACTTGTTTCCGGGCAGCCCAAACGTATTGGCTCGACCGTCCAATGTAAATTCAGTCAAGAGGAATGGTGTATTCGATGGGTCATAAGCGGAACCATCTGCCATCACAGGCTCATAGACCTGATCTTGAAAGTTTTCCTCAGCACTGAGAACTGTGCCCCAAGGCGTAGTGCCCCCAGCACAGTTTTGAAATGTACCAATGATGCGATCGCCTAGGCCATCGTCGTAGCCCATCTTGTCGGACTTGTTGAAGACAAAGACCGCAGGGCCAGTGACGCTCAGGTAGCGACCATCTTCTAATCCGGAAATACCGGTAATACGGCGATCGGCATCAGAGTAAGTGCGTACCCACTGACCACTAGCTTCACGACGAACCGAGATGACGCCAATTCCCTGATCGATCAGACCTTCTTTCGAAAGCTCAACAATTTTTGCTTTGAGCGGATCGTCGTCAGTCAAACCGAAAGCATTAATTTCCCCTGCCGTTGCTGCCAAAGCTGCCTTGACTTCTTCAAACGGCAGAGTCTTACCTATGACCTGCGGATACGTTTGCATCCAGGTGGCACCACTAATGTACTCAAAGTTGATGGTGAGGAACCCTTCATTGGGAGCTGTTTCCACAAAGGATAGGTAATCGTTGTTATACCCAAATCGAGAATCACCAACCGGATCACCCCAAGCCCCGATGAGGTCGTAGGTATAGCCTTCAGGCAAAACCAGATCGTCCTGAACGGCAAAGGTTGCGTACTCGGATGACTGTGAACTTGCAGCAATCCCCGCAGAGCTAACAGGCATGGGGCTTTTGACTGGACTAAAGGCAATCTCTTCGAGGGTAGAGGCGATCGCTGCATCGCTACCGATTAGAGAACTTGACTTTGTGAGGGGTGCCAGAGCAACGGTTCCAGCCGTCGCTCCCATAAACATTAAAAATTGTCGGCGCTTGAGATTCATAGGTAAAAAGTTGTTGTTGTCAAAATCCTGGATTTTTCAGCCTGTTGCTGCAAGCGAGTGACACTCCAACCAAAGGAATGCAATGCCAAACGCTTACCTATACAAAATTGCTCTGACAGTGTCATACAAGCGAGATTTATCCGGGTATGCCACATCATTCACAAATACAGGCACACCAGCACTAACCATATCGAGCGCACCTTAAGTTGAGGTAATGCGATTATTAAAATCAGCAAAAAAATCAGCAAATCTCGCTAATTCTCATTCTGACGAACAAAAATGGGGGCGATCGCCATAGTTTTAGTCCCAGTCTCGTCACCTCAACGCCAATTCTGGCTGACATTTCACAACTGTTTAGAGAATCTTTCCCTTCTCTTTCCCACTATTTTTTCGGTGTTGCACAGCATGGAATGATGCGGCAAGATTCAACTCATGGATGACCTGCTGTAGGGGCATCGCA
>CAKZMO010000407.1 GCA_937128595.1 uncultured cyanobacterium
ATGCCTGTAATTAGAGGATGAACATCGTGCCAGCGTTGCTGTTCACCATTTTCATCGATGTAGCGATATTCCAATAAACAGCGGTTAAACAGCAAATTGCGATAGTCGTCTTCATTGGGCAGCATTTTCGAACGGTTCACACGGGCTAGCTTTTCCCAATCTTCATTATCCACTGCGTTGCGATAGCTGTTGCGAGCACGGGTCACGGCCTGTCTCACCGCATCTGGTTTAATCGGTAGCTTATCTGTCCAGTCGAGAGAGGTTTGCATCAACTGCATCACTTCTCGCATGTGCCCACCGCTAGCAAGACAAACCTGTTCTAGCGTTGAGGGCTGATCAAAAATTTCGGTTTCGAGGACTTTGTTTGCGGCATATTTCGAAATGCGCTTGGCAATCAGCTCTTTGACTCGGTCGAGGCCGTGCTGATTGATTTCTCCGTCTCGCTGGCGCACCATCAACATCGGCAACACCTGACAGTCTCCATAGTTGTCGCGCAGTTGGGTCGCCCGATTGGAATACACCAGCGAAATGGGCACCGTGTAAATCACATGGCAGTCAATTTTGCGCAAAGAGCCGCTGCGATCGATAAAAATCTCGTCGTGATTGGTTCTGCCATCATAGCGAGGACTGGGCACAATTCGGTCCAGGTTATCCGCCATCACGACCCCCTTCGTTTGACCCAATTTGCTCTTCGCATCGTGAATAAATTCGTTGAGCGCGTCCAGCAGCGCAATCGAGTGATTATCAACCTGCTCTCGAATCGTTTTGCGCGTATTGGGAACCTGCCGCAGCGTCGCCGTCAGCTTGGCAAACTGTGAGATTTGGGCATCGACTTGCAGCTTGTCAAACTCGACCTCGGTAAGGGCTAAATCTTTGAGGGCATTCCATCGAGACTTGAGCCACATCGTCAGAGGCGATGCATTTGCAGTATCCTTCAGATCTTCCAGAATATGCCGCGTACAGGCCAGCAAAATGTCGGTATATTGGGCGTCGTCTTCATCAATATCTTCGTCAGCGGTGAAATACACGACCCGATAGCCTTTGCTTTCGAGATCAACTTTGAGTCGCTTTAGCTCTGTAGACTTGCCTACGCCGCGATGTCCGGTGTAGAGCTGATAGGTGGGCTGATTGGAGCGTTGAATTTTCCGACCCAGTTCTCGTTGGATATTGTCATTCCCGCGCACGTCCTGACAGTAGACATAAAACGCATCTCCCGGCTCTAGCGGACGAAACGGATCGAAAGCGTTGTAGATGTTAGAGAGAAGGGCTTCGCTCATGACGCTGCACAGAACTGCAATCCAATTTTAGTGGAAAGATAAGCAACCGACTGCAATCAGTGCACCACAAGATATCCCCAACAATTGGAGGGAATACTGAATCAGAAGTTTCAGGGTTCTCCATCTATGCGCTTATCAAATTGGGTTCCGAGTTGGCGATCGCTCCTTCGTACCTTGATTCCACTGGGTTTTTATCCAGCAATTTGGATTGGCATGGGTTTGATAAGCGCTAGTCCAAATAGCCCACTATGGGACGCCCCTAGCCGTCCTGAATTAGTGTTCAGGTCGATAATGATGCTTCTGGTTACAGTCGCACCTTTTTTGATCCTTCTTCCAGTGATCATCACAGCCTATTTACATCACTGGATCGCGGTGTGTCAGGCTCCGTGGCTCCGCCCAGGTGCTGAGAGTATTTGGGAAGGGCTTTTTGCACTTCAGGTTCTCTTCTCGGCTGCCACTGTTGCGATGTTGCCGATTTACTATCAGTCGCTGGCGATCGGTTTTACGGCTGGTTTCGAGAATTTTGATGCAAATCAGTATGAGCCCGGTGTTGTGGAGTTCGTCATCATCTATGGAGTGGCAGCTTACCTTTATCACATCGAGTCACTGGTGAGACACTCCAAGGTCGCGATTGAAGAACAAGCCACAAAGAAGCCCGCCAGACAGAGCTAGGGATCTGTAGGATGGGCAACGCAACGCGTGCCCAAGCTCTATAAACCAAAAAGCGCAAGTCTTTCTAAGACTTGCGCTCTTCTTTTTAAGTGTCGCTTTGACTCATACCCCCAGGGGAATTCGAATCCCTTTCGCCTTTCGCTGAAGCCATTATATATCAGCAGCTCTGAGGTTTCCCTTTTTAGCTGTGCCTAGATTCAAGCCTAAAGAGAGGCGATCATCCCCCTCTTATCGCCAAATTTCCAGGGCAGAAATCATCTTGTTTGGCCCGGAGAAGTCGTCGCTTCGTCGTTGAATGCCTACAGTCAAATTGCCGTCCGTGACAGTTGTGGCGAAGGGGCCGTATCTTTGCCACTGCCCTTGAGCCAATCCCCCAAGATCCGTAGCCACCTCAACGCCATTCAGCTCGACATTGAATACCCGCGCATCAGTCCCATCCTCTCCAAACCAGAGATAGACCTCGTGCTCTCCATTCACCGTTGGCATGGCAACGGTGAATCCTTGCCAATATTCGATCCGGGTTTGGAGCATGGCTCTCTCAGTTTCGGAGCCTGCGAATGCTTCTAGCGTTGAGGTTCTGTAGATTGCCGATAAGGTCAAATTGCTGTAAGAGCCCTCCCCATAAAAAGTATTGCTGCCAACTCGCATCTGAGAATTGGTTCCCAGGTTGATTCCTCTCCACCACGCCAGACCTGCTGGCGGGTCAGTAGGTGGCTCGGTCGGCGGGTCAGTAGGTGGCTCGGTCGGCGGGTCAGTAGGTGGCTCGGTCGGCGGGT
>CAKZMO010000408.1 GCA_937128595.1 uncultured cyanobacterium
GTAATCCATTGCCATCCAAAGGGAGCTCCCATGTAGCCTACGACGAGATCAGCTAACCCGTTCACATAGTCAAAACAGCTCATGCAAGAGGGGGCAAAAATATCTTTGAGTTGATTCGTCTTGAGGCCAAAGAAAGGAACGGTCTCAACCGATCCATCTTCGTGTTTGAAGTGGACGCGAAAGTCCTGCATGAATTCGTAGTGCACGACCGTATCTGGGGATCGGCTCGTGGTGTCGAGAAACTTCTGGAGTCCAGCACGGGTAACGTTATCGACACAAGGAGTGCCCAGAACATAGAGCTTTTCGAGACCCAGTTTGTCTTGCACAGCGCGTAGAGCCTGAATCTGGCAACCCACACCAATGACTAACAAGCGCTTGAGTCCAGATTGTTCAACGAGGTCGAGGACTGACAAATTGGGGGAAAGAGTCGGTTTGTTGACCTTAGCCGCTAAGATTTCATCCGGAGTTCGCGCAATAACAGGCATGGGTTGAAAGCGATCGCTCTCAGTGTTTTGCACGCAGACCACCCCCTCGACCCAGCCTTTTTCGAGCATGGCGATCGCCACAGTGCTAACAATGCCTGTCCACTGGGCACCCTCAATGGGCTCCTTCTTGCGGGCAGCCATCATCGTCTGATGAACCCCGAAATACACTTCGTCAAGATTATCAAGGTCGCGCGATCGCCCGTGAGCCGCTGACTCCAACGGAGAAAACTGCTGATTTAGAAAAGCACAAGCCTCTTTGACATAGTGAATGTAGGTCGTGTCACACAACCCACACTCGCTACACAACTCTTTAGCAGGTCGCACTTTACCGGGGGCAAGGGGACGAGCCTTCCGATGATCCATGTCGTCACGAAAAGAACGAGACTGAAGCGAAGTCATGCGAATAAATAATTGACGGTTTTTTATCAAGGCACTCCGACAACCATACCGTAAGGCTTTAGCCCATTGCGAAAATGTAAAGCGATCTGCAACGTTGATGCCCCCGCAGATTCTCCTTTCAAGAAAATCAACGAGGGCATCACCCGACACTAATGAGAAGTACTGGTCTTAGGAATCAGGAGAAGCTTAACCACAAGGGAATGGAGGTTCCCCTTACTCCCCTCGATCGTCCCCAGAGGAGGGAATAACTGCATCTTTGGAAGGCGACGTATTGTCTGACGGAACATCAAGGAATTGCTCTACATCAGCAAATTTTTCGACAAATTGCTTCGGAGCAAACTGCTTAGATTGGGCTTCTTCAGCTGTATTTTGCGAAAGTGCAAGACCGGGTGCGATCGCGCTTGCCCAAGCCAAAGTTGTAGCAACTACTGCCATTGGCATTCGATATTGGCTTATCGCAGCACGACCTGTATCAACAGATGTGCGGACTTTTTGTGAATGTGGCATCTTTAGCTCAGCCTCATAGTGTGCGTCATCTTCGTCTCTATATCTTCATCATCGAGCACAGATAGCGTGAGTCATACCGTACTGACACGGGTAGTTTTTGAGAAGACATAGAAAAGTTTACATAGTATTACTGGTATTCAGACTTGCTTGATTCTCAATCCGACCGCAATGTGCGCTATCGCTACAGCAATAGGTCTGAGATCGGTGCTGAAACGACTGAAAGTGTTCTGTTCCAGGCTGCTTTCAGATTTTTCTGAGGCTCATTCTTGTCATGACACTTCGAATCAAGCGGTGATAGACCTGAAATCGTTGTCAATCACCACGATTCGATGTCAAGAGTGAGACCTCGAGAACGGAACAATTTCTTGAGATAGGACTCTATAGGGCTAGGCTCTGTTACTCAGGCTCTGGGCAATCGATAGCTTTACGAATCAATATGCTTCAGGGTCAGCTTCGTTTCAAAACGCCTATCAATCGAGAGGATTTACACATGTCATTACGAAGAACAATGATCGTTTCAGGTACGGTCTTGACCGCCTGGATAGGGCTGACTTTAGCTCAGCGTGCGATCGCCAACCCTAATGTACAAGACGACGCCATTCTCATCAGTCAGTCTGGATACACAATTGAGCGCGCTGAAATCATTGACATTGACAATGAAGACGCCACCATTTGGATTCAGACAGAAGATGGCGACTATCAAATTCTTCCCTTCAATGATCCTGAGATACTGTCGAGAGCGCGTCCAGGAACAGAAATTTTTCTCCTCAAGTCAGGAGATGCGCTCATTGATGTTGCTCTCAGCGAAGATGATCTGTTGATTGCAAACTATGAAGCAGAAGCAGAAGCGGCACGCCTTCGTGTTCGTGCAGCGCATGAGGATACATATGCAGCGAGTGGACAAGAGCGCCCAGCTATAGCAGAACCTACAGCTCAACGTCCTGTCGAAACTGTAGAACAACCCGTACAATCTGAACCCGTACGAGGACTTTGGTAAGGGCGATCGCCGACCGATCTCACTCTATTAGCAGGACAGTTCGGGCTGACAGATGAGACTGCCCCGCGCATGATTCAAGCTCATAGGTCGTTCCATCTGTAGTGAATTCATCAACTTGAGTTCAATCAAGTCCTAATAGAATCGAGAATGTGGAAGTATTCCAATAGGGTATTTCCACATTCTCTTATCTTAGTTCCATCGATCAGGACTTCAGTCCAGTTCTTTAAGATGTGGCAAAACTGAGATGTCCAGCCAGTACTGATCTCAAAGCAGTGTTTGCAATCTTGATGTTCTTGGACTTGTTCCCCACAACAATGTCAGGGCTTGTCTCAAGAACGCACGTAATCCAGCCGCCAAAGTCGTCCCTGAGCCTCATGACTTGGAGTTGGGTCATGTTAGATACACACGTATCCGAGCCTGCCAACAGGCGATCGCTAACATCTTGAGCAAGAAGCGATCCGTTCAATTGCCCTCAGCGGCTAGAATCTGCACGACACGATCGATTTCAGACTATCTCAGGCATTGCCGAGCAAAAGGCATCCTGCACGACACCATAGCTCCACAAAAAAGTCATGCAGGACGAACAAAGATGTGAATTGACTTTTAGAAAGGCATTGATTAGACAGGCATTGAATGGATTGCCATCAGACCCTGGTTGATGTGTCTAGTCCAATAACTATCAATTTCACCTGGTTGCTTCTGACTGTAGAAACCTGATTGTGAAAAAAAGTTGGTGAAAAAAAGTCAATTGGTGTAAATAGTAAGGAGGCTTAGGCAAAAATCCCAAATACTATCTAGCTGGGAACTTCGCTGAGTTGTCCGATTGAGATTGCCAACTGGCGAATGATTTTCGGAGGGGCATAGCATTGCCATGCCCGTACAGCGGGCAATTGGTCGGTTGCTAGGTTCTATATCATTCATCAATTTCGCAACGCCGTCCGATTGGGCGAGATGCTGACTGAAAGACTTGGGTCGTCGTTTTTGCGAAGTCTAGTGGCTTATTCGGTCGTAGCGGTTGGCTGGATAACACAAGTTGTTTGAGGCAAGGGGGGGGTGAAATTAAAGCAAAGTCGAACTTTTGAGTGCAGTAGCTCTGTTATGGCATCATCAAACACTTCAATTACTTGACTTTTTCGGAAACCTGTCCTGATCTGATTCTGATAGGTGTGAAGAAGCCAAAGTAAGTCACGTTGTATGAGTTCTACTCTTAGTTGGTTTACCCATCGGCAACTAAAAACAGTAGACAAGTGGTGTATCGAGCTAAGTCCATTGTGGCAAGTTGAGGACTAGCTCCTTTGCAAATCTTGGCAGGGTAGATCTCTAACGCTTTTTTCGGTGCTCTTTTTGTGGAAAAAAACAACTCGCGTCTGCTAAGACTGAGTCATTTAGCCGCACGGAAATTCATAATCTTCGCTCTTCAAATTTCTCCAAATCCTATCCTCTGATTTCCACACAGATATTCCAATTAGATTGCGAACGACGGGGCAATCAGCATCTCACCACTTTCACAAATGGACAAAGCTGTCTGTGCTTAGCGACAAAGGGATATTGCCAAACCCTTCTAGTCTGAGATTTGATCTTGCCAAGATATATAACTGATCATCAGTAGCAGCTCTACAAAAATTGAAAAAATCGGTCAGCGTGTATCTGGACAGAGGCGACAAAACGAATGCGAAGAGAAAATTCTCTTGGCAGAAGAATGTTCTCTGAACAAGAATATTCAGGTAGTTATGCCGTATGCAGATTCATTGAAATACATGGC
>CAKZMO010000409.1 GCA_937128595.1 uncultured cyanobacterium
GGAGAAGCCGCGCACCGCGCGGCTTCTCCATCAATATCTGTCCTAACCTATCTGATTCAATATAATTACTGAAAGAGTAGGGCACTCAATAACACTCAATAAATAGGGGAACTCAAATGAGCGCCCCTACAGATTTGTTAAAACTAGACTGAGGCAACATGCCTCAAATTCAGATTGTGTATGAATCATGCATCAAGGAAGCGATGCGCAATAGAATTGAATAAGGCCACAGGCTGCAATCTTCAAGATTCTGGTGGTGACGCTTGGGCTTGAGAATCGAACTTGCGTCCTGCGCCGTAAGAATCAATATCCACCGCTTCGGAACCACCGAAGACCAAAAGCTCTAGCATCGAACCTAGCTGAAACCAAATTAGAGCTGCGGTGGGTAAGACGATGACGCCAGAGATGATGCTCGCGGATAAAATGGAAAATCCGAACACGGTAAGGCTAGAGGCGACGCAGACAGTAACAAACAGGGTCAGCACGGCGTAGGTGAAGACGATTATCGGTTTTTGGTAATAAACCGAAGTCTGACTCGTTCGGTTGGCGTACCACGAGTTAACCTGGTATTCCAGCATATCTTTGAAGATAAGCCCCCATGCCACTGCGAGCAGGGTTGAAGCAACGACAATAACGTAGACGGGCTTGAGTACTTCGTGATCAGGAGTCATGAACCAGACCGCAGGTAGGTGGGCAACATTAGTAAACAAATGTAAAAGAAATTATAGACCTTTGATGGTTCAGCATCAATTTTGACTATGAAACTTTGGCGATACGACAATGTAGCTATGAAACCAACAGATGCATTTACGATTCAAGCGTTTACTTCTGTGTTGCCAAAGATTGATGTGATGCTGCCTCTAGAGACGAAGCAAAGCATTCACGCGACCGGAACTGAGCTGGCGCAAAATCGATTTTCAGAAGCCGCAGCTACGATGCGAGACCTCGTCAATCGCGATCGCTGCCTTTACAGCGCCTATACCCCCGTCTATCGAAAGTTTCAAGATCGTTACACCTATGGACTGCTAGGGCGATCGCCTCAGCAATCGGTATCTGCTTCTGAAACTCAGTCAGACTTCGAGTCTTTGTCGGAGATCTCTGCCGACTCCCCTGAGCAACATGAGTCGTTGGAACCGTCTTCTGCAGAATGGCACGGTTCAAGATCTCAATCAGAGAGTCGCGCTGCTGACGCCTCTTTACCGAGTAGCGCTTTTCCTGAAGCTTTGCTCGGACGGATGACCGTTCCTATCTTGACGGCTGATGATTTTGTGAGTTCGGCTCGATCGCTCATCCGTCAGGTCAAAAATCAGCGAGAGCAGGTTCCTGAATCAATGCATTTGTTTGTGATCATGCTGCAGCGAGCGGTTGCGATCTTTGATGAGCAGACTAGCCGGGTGCTGCGCTTGTTGGAACATCAGCTCCTGACCCTTGAGGATATTGCCCATGCGCTCAACATGCCTTCAGAACAAGCAGAACGAATCGTGCAAATGCTGCTGAAAGAGGGTTACATCGATTCTGCGCGGAGCAATCCATTGGGACGAGCCATGGCTGTTTTTATGCCTGCCCCTCGTCCTGTTGCAGACGTTAATCCGGCAACTCAATTTGTTTTAACCTCGAAAGGATTTTTTCATCTCAATCCTCTGTTGACGGGGCGCTACTCGGAGGAAGAACTAGAGTGAATCTGCTGCTGGAATGGATACCCTGGCTGGCGATCGCCGCTATCCCAGGTATATTCAACACCCTGGCTGCTTTTGAGGAGTTAAACGATCGCTGTCGGCTGTTGCCTTTTTTTGAACCACTCAAGACTCCGGGAGTGTGGGTTTGGAGTGTCGTTCAGTTCGGGTTTCCGGCTGGGCTATTTTGGGGATCGACTTCTCTCTCTAGCCAGCCCGATATTAATGTGGAACTGGTCAGCAACGCAGCTCTTTTTGGACTAGGCTTCGTTGCAGTGCTTAATGCTCAAATCCAGATCGGAGCAAACACCATTCCGATCAAATCTGCTTATACATACTTCATCAATATTGCTTATCGCATGATCGCTCACAGCCAAGACGATCGAGTCTACCGATTTTGGCTAGACGTTCAAGATGCACTAGAAACTGTGCCGGATCTTTCTCCTGGTTTGGACTATTTACAAGAATATTATGAGATTGAGGTTGAAATTACTCAGCAGCCGATGAGCGATGTATTGCAGGAGTTAGAGCAAATTCGAGACTTGAGCGATCGCAACGATCAGGCTCGTCGGATCAAATCATTGCTGAAGGGAGTCAGTCGCAAACGACTGTATGGGATTCTGAAACAGTTTGCGGTAGACGACGATTTGTTCAAGCAATATTTTATGACATCTAATCAGATTCGAAGACGCCGCCGGAGACGGTGGAGAGTCTTACTAAAACGGTTTTAGTCGTGCGATCGCCAAATGCTGCTGACATAGCAATATGGAACAAGTCCAAGAGTCTTGTCGATCAGTGATGTGATCAAAACTGGAAATAGATGAATTCGGTGCTGTCGCGATCGCTGAATAATACAATCCATACCAGCATTAGGCCATATATCGTTATTCTCAACCCTCGATTCAGCTTTGTAACGGCTAACAAATCCTGCGTAATACCTTGATAAATTTGTATCGCTAACAAAGGCAGGCTAAAAAATACCAAGTCAGCAATTAAATCGAGAGTTTCTTCAGAGGCTACAAAACTGAGATGAGAGATCATGTAGACAATTTGTGATACTGAAGTTGCCCGAAAAAAGATCCAGCCTAGCGTTGTCAGACTCATGGTCGCGACGATACTCATGAATCCCCACCACACGTTATCTTGGAGTTTCAATTCCTTCCATCGCAACCCTCGGTGGTAACGAACAGCATGATGAAGAACGAGAAGAATTCCGTGAAATAGTCCCCATAAGACAAAGTTCCAAGCCGCACCATGCCATAGACCACAAATGGTCATCGTGATCATCAAATTACAATAAGTATTCCATTCCCCGTGGCGACTGCCACCTAGCGGGATATAGACATAATCTCTAAACCAAGTTGATAGTGAAACGTGCCATCGGTTCCAAAAATCACTTGGATTTCTAGCAAAATAGGGCAATCTAAAATTCACAATTAAATCAAAGCCTAGCAACTTAGAAAGGCCTCTAGCGATATCTGAGTAACCAGAGAAGTCACCATAGATTTGAATTGCGAAGGCCAATGCCCCAATCCAAATGTCGAGTCCTCCAAGTTCTAAATAGTCTTCAAAGACCTCATCGACGATACTAGCAACATTGTCAGCAATAACAATTTTCTTAAAATAACCCCATAGGATCAAATATATACCAGCATTGATTTGATTAGAGTTGAGAGTTCGAGGAGATGTAATTTGGGGTAATAACGTTGCAGCTCTCTCAATAGGGCCTGCAACAAGCTGAGGAAAAAATGATACGAATAAGGCGAAATCTACAAGATTTGAAGTAGGTTTGAGCTTTCGTTTGTAGATATCAATGGTATAGCTCAGTGTTTGAAACGTGTAAAAGGAGACTCCGATAGGAAGAATGATTGAAAGGCTAGATCCGTTGGCGTTAAACCCCAAATTTTCGACAATAGAGGTGAAGCTTTCGATGAAAAAATTGAAGTATTTGAAAACTCCTAAGACTGACAAATTGGTGGCTAGAGAAACAGTCAGCCAAAAGCGGCGCGATCGCGCTTCATCGGTACGATCAATGTTTTTCCCAGCAAGATAGTCTACGCCGGTTGAAAGCAACAACAGTAATAGGAATCGTAAATCCCAGTAGCCATAAAAGCCATAGCTAGCGATCAGAAGAAGCCAGTTTTGAGCCCGATGTCTGTTTTGAAGAGCTAAGTAAAGGCTGTAAACACAGACAAAAAACCCTACAAAAACAAAAGAGTTAAAAAGCATGGGCTAATTTTAGGAACCTATAGCAATGCGCAGTTAGGTTAGGACAGATATTGATGGAGAAGCCGCGCACCGCGCGGCTTCTCCATCAACGATTGGTTTTATATCAGCGCGTAGCACTATAGCTACTAAGCTTAGCAGCAACAAAAGCGGTAAATCCTGTAGCTCTATGGCCTGTTCTTATGGAAGCTTTTGATGGAGTTTTGTCTTGGCTGAAATGGAATTAGATGTCATGGAACTAGGACTGCCAGAACGATGCAATCGATTTGACCCGTGTTTTCGTGTTGGATCTTCTGTGTTTTCCTGTTCTGGGTCGCTGTAGTTGGTTAAAGACTGATCTGAGTCATCTTCAGATTCAGACGATAGGCTGACAACGGGTAAAACAAGAGTCACCGTTGTGCCTTGATTGAGCCCTTCGCTCGTCAGCGTAATGGAACCGCTCATCAACTCTACTAGATTTCGCGAAATGGCTAAGCCAAGTCCTGTGCCTTCAAATTTGCGTGTTGTGCTGCCATCGACCATGACAAACGGGCGAAATAGCTTGCTTTGCTGGCTTGGCTCGATGCCAATGCCTGTATCGATGATGTCGATCGCCACCCATATTGGCTGATCAGATGAGCTGTTGTTGTGGTGAGAGTCTGCGTTGGAGGCTCGAAAAGTCCGCTGTGTGATAGTAATTCCGCCTTGGTCGGTAAATTTGATGGCGTTGTAGATGACGTTGAGAAGCACTTGCTTCAACTTGTTGACATCTGCATTGACCACAATATCGTTCTCGAAGCCCGGAGCCCTAAGCCATAGACCTTTTCGCTGGGCTTCAACGGTCTGCATGTTGACAACGTGCTTTAACACGTCGTTGAGGTTAACGTGCTCCATCGCTAGGGTCAAAGTACCCGCTTCAATTTTGGCGACATCTAGCAGATCGTTGATAATTTTGAGCAAATGAATTGAGGACTGATCCGCTCGTTCCAAAAACTCTAATTCTTCTTCGCGATCGTCACAACACCCATCTTGAATCAGTCGGATACAGCCGATGATGGCGTTGAGCGGTGTTCTCAGCTCGTGAGACGTATTTGCTAAAAACTCGCTCTTTAATTGGTTGGCGTTTTCCGCTTCTTGCCGCGCCATTTCTAGTTCGGCTGCTCTGTCTTCCAACCGCTGAACCATTGCTTCTAAAACTTCGGCTAGATGGTTGAATTCCTGAATGTGAAAGTTTTTAGGAATGGAGTGAAGCTGATGGGCGCAGATACGGCTCGCATAGTGACCTAGCTGTTCTAGAGGGCGAGCCAAGTCGCGGGCGGTGTAAAGAACTGCAGAGATGTGTGCAATCAAGAGCATTACGGTTAGGGCAAGTAAAATGCGCTTGAAATCTTGAAGTCCGTAAAGGGCATTTTCCAGAGGCGTCGCTGCCAATACGACCCACGTTTCATTTTGAGTCGGTGAAACCGCGATTTGAATGGCGCTGTAGCCAGCCAGCCATTCTCTCTGATCTTCGGTGATGCTGAAGAGATGTCGAACATCTCTCTCGCCTCTGAGGGCATTTTTGACAGCACTTTCGAAGCGATCGCCCTCCTCTCTATTGCTGACGTTCGTCCCTACTTTTTCAGAATCAGGATGAGCCAATATTGTGCCGTCCTCTCTGACGATCAAGGTATAGCCAAGCAGTGATTTGAAATCTACGCTTTCGATTTGAGAGAGTTGGGCATAGGCTCTCAACACATAACGGGGAGCATTGTTGCTGCCGTATACGGGAGTCTCCGCGATAACGTTGAGTGCCCCACCCGAATCAGGGTTTTGAGATGGAGTTTCTACCTCAACGAGCAGTCGCTGTAGTTGAAAGCGATCGCTTGATAACACGCTTCGAGTGCGAGGCCAAACTTGATCAGAATTGGGATTAGACAAAACACTCGGCTCACAGGTACTAATCTGTGGAACTCCAGTTTCCCACTCCAGAAGTTCTAGACAGCGCAGCTGCGACTGCTCTGTAGTGACTAACGCTTGGGAAGAAATTTCCTGTAGAAAATCTTGGATTTCTTCTGTCGTTCCTTCTCGCAGCGTTAAGGTTTCACTAGAGGCAACTAAGCTTGTCTGCAGCGCTTGGACGGAAGATTCCACGGTTTCTGCTTTTCGAATGGCACTTTCTGCTATATTTTGCCGAGCGGTGTAAAGCAGATTGCTTCTAGCCTTGCGGAAAGCAACAGCGAGTCCAATCAGCAAAATCGGGATGCTAACTAACAAAATCCGCAGCAACATGATGCGTCGGAAGGAAGGTTGCGTTAGAAATTTCATAGGCAGTTAGCGATAAACGTAGCTTGTGCCTTACACATCTAGGTAATAGCGTAGTACTTCATTGTAAGTGTGTGTTTGAGTTATCAAGGGTAATGCGGACTTTTTTATGGTGCTTTATCTGCTTTATCTATGTGAAGACACGCAAGAGAAGGGCGATCGCCATCGGTGTCGTAACGCGCAAATAAGTGCATTCTACTAAAAATCACTGAGATAGTCTCGATGAGGGAAGTCTAGAGATTCAATTTAACAACTCAAGAATTGATGTCAAAATTTTCTAGCCACCGTATACCGTTAAATTTTTTACAAAACAAAATTCAAGCGATTACATTAAAGTGGAGTCTCAATGCGTTGTGGTGAATGAGCATTGTGCATTGGGATGAATCAACACTGAGATGAACGAACAGGAACCCTATCAGCAACTCATGGTAGACCATACCTCAAATCTCTATTCCTTTCGCTGGATTCATCGAGTCGCAGACATCGCCAAAGATCAATGGAATGCTCTGGCGATGCCCTTAGCGACTCCTTTTTTTGAGTGGGATTGGTTGCACAGTCTAGAAGCGTCAGGCAGCGCAACTCCTAGGGCCGGATGGACGCCCTGTCATCTCACTGCCTGGAAAGACAAGGAACTCGTGGCGATCGCCCCTCTCTACCAAAAAAAGCATAGCTATGGTGAATTTATTTTCGACCATGATTGGGCTAACGTTGCTTATCAGCTGGGCATTGAATACTACCCTAAACTTCTAGGCATGTCGCCGTTTACGCCTGCTGAAGGCTATCAATTTTTAATGGCTCCTGGAGAAGATGAAGATGAACTGACGCGGCAGATGGTCAGCGAAATCGACCATTTTTGCGATCGCCACAACATCTCAGGCTGCAACTTTCTGTACGTTGATTCTGTCTGGCAGCAGCGGATGGAGCGTCTTGGATTCGTACCTTGGCTCCACCACAGCTACGTCTGGCAGAACGAAGACTATCAAAGCTTTGACGACTATCTCAAAGCTTTTAACGCGAATCAGCGCCGCAATATCAAGCGCGAGCGTAAAGCAATGAGCAAAGCTGGCATTCAGATGCAAGTTTTGGCCGGAGAGGAAATTCCCAAGTCTCACTTTTCGCTGATGTATGAGTTTTACAGCGATACTTGCGATAAGTTTGGCTGGTGGGGTAGCAAATACCTGACACGACGTTTTTTTGAACAGCTTCACTCTTGCTTTAGAGAGCGAGTCGTGTTTGCGTCTGCTCATGTCGATGATGTCAAAAAGCCGATTGGCATGTCCTTCTGCCTAACGAAGGGCGATCGCCTCTATGGACGCTACTGGGGGTCGTCTCACGAAATTGACAACCTCCACTTTAATGCCTGCTACTATTCCCCAATTGAATGGGCGATCGAGAATAACATCAAGATTTTTGATCCTGGGGCGGGAGGTCGCCACAAAAAACGCAGAGGTTTCCCAGCCCGTGCAAACTACAGTCTTCATCGCTTCTACAACAAGCGAATGCAAGATATTCTGGAAGGCAACATCGATATGATCAATCGGCTAGGCAGTCGCGAAATTGAGGCTGCAAATCAAGATCTGCCGTTCTCTTTCTCCAATTAATCTATTGCAACAGTATCTTCGCGACAGTAGGGGCACCGACCGCGATGCCTCTACTATCATGTCTACTGTCCTGCTTCTAACAACTGGTTTTGGTCAAACAGGAAGGGTACACCAGGAGAGTTGCCTGTCGTCACAAGCACCTCTGGCATTTGAGCGCCTCCTTCTTTCCAAGCTTCAATGGCCTCTTTTTGAAGCACCAAGTCGCCGCCCTGGGCTTTTAAGGTTTCTGCCAAGAGCCGCTGTGCTTCAGCACGACCTTTTGCTCGGTTAATATCTGCTTGGGCTGCTTGAGCCGCTTCCTGGGCAACGTAGACGGCTCGTCGGGCTCGCTGCTCGGCAATTTGCTTATCTTCAACAGATTTTGCAAATTCTTTGGAGAAATTGAGGTCAATAATACTGGTATCGAGCACCACGATGCCGTACTTTTCAAGGCGCGTGCTTAAGGCTGCGTCAAAATCTTGTTTGAGCTCAGACCGTTTTGTAATTGATTCTTCGATGGTGCGCTGAGCGGCAGCTATTTTGAACGACTCCTGAGTTTGCGGAGCGATAATCTTGGAAACTAGGTTGTCCAGTGTTCCTTGAGTTCGGCGAATTTCGACGACTCGTGAGGGGTCAAGGCGAAAGTTGATGGCAAAGCTTGCTTTTAGGTTCTGCAAGTCGCGCGTCGAGCTTTCGGCTGGAACCTCAAATTTCTGCACGGTGACATCGTAAACGTCTACTTTTGATACTAGAGGAGGTTTGACATGAATGCCTTCCAGCAACGATCCTTCACGTGCTTTACCCAGGATGCTGATAACACCGGCTTGCCCCGGATTGATTACCACAAATGAGTTGAGAGCGACAATGAGAAGCGCAAAGACAATGAGCGAGGTTAATATGGTCGATAAATTTTGAGTTTGTTGCTGGTTTTTCAAGATTGTGGCTCCCTAGGGCTTTTCTCACTCGGGTCGTGCATTGTCTCTCAGCAATAGAACGAATGACGAACCCAAACGTTTGGTATTCTACCGTGCATTTTGATGGGATGCCGCTTTGTTAAAAGGGCTTTTGGTATTAGCGTCCCAAATCGTGCAAGCTGTTGATCACCTCAGAGCAGTGCTGAGTCACTTCTTCAAGGCTTTGGCGATCGGTTGAAGTGGGTGGGTTGACTAGCTCTCCAATTCTAACGGTTACAGGTACTGGGCGTGGAAGCAGCTTGCCCCGATCAACAATGGTCTCCGTACCCCACAAGCTGACAGGCAACAGCGGAACTTGTGCCTTTGCTGCAATTAATGCCGCTCCCAACTTGGGCGCGGTGACGCGCCCGTCGGCAGTACGAGTTCCTTGTAGAAAAACTCCGACTCCCCAGCCTTCGTCTAGTTTCTGCAGAGCAGATCTAATCGCGCTGCGATCGCTCTGTCCTCGCTTGACGGGGTAAGCTCCGTAGAGTGTTATGGCCTGCTTCAGCACTGGAACCTCAAACAGCTCTTCCTTTGCCATATACGCCACAGGGCGGCGCACACAGTTGGAAAGAATAGGAGGGTCGAAGTCGCTAGCATGATTGCTGACAACCACCATTGCGCCTTTGGTTGGCACATGTTCTGCACCATAAATGCGTCCTCGAAAGTAGGTGTGGAGAACGGGGCTAACCACAGACCATTTGAACAGGTGATACAAAATCAGGCTGCTAGAAGGTTCTCGACTACGGCTCATGGGTAGAGATCATCATGCTTGCGAAGAACAGAACAGAAGAGTTAGGCGTCTGGTAAGTCAGCGAGCGATCGCACGTTCTGTAGGGTCACACTTGGACAGGTTCTCTTGATCAATCCAGTCAACACATTGCCAGGGCCAATTTCAACGACATGCTCGATGCCTTCTTCCGCAAGCCGCAAAGAGGTTTCTCTCCACCGCACAGACCCCGTCATTTGTTGATTGAGACAACGCTTGAGGGTATCGGCTTGTGTTGTTGGCACGGGTTCCACGTTGGGCAGCACCGGGATCTGCGCATCCTGAAACTCAATTGTGTCGATGACAACGCTAAATTCTTTAGCCGCATCTGCCACTAGGGGTGAGTGAAATGCCCCGCTGACATTGAGGGGTATCTTCCGCTTCGCTTTGATCTGGTTCATCACCGATTGAACCGCTTCGTTGGTACCTGAAATTACCGCTTGACTAGCATTGTTGTCGTTCGCTAAGACAACACCCTCAGTTTCAGCAATGAGAGTGTCAAGCTGATCGCGATCGAAGCCGATGAGAGCTGCCATCATGCCTTGTGAGTCTTGGCTCATCAAGAGCGCACGACTTTGAACCAGTCGTAGCCCAATTTCAAAATCAAAGACCTTAGCCGCATACAGAGCCACATACTCACCCAAGCTATGGCCTGCAACGATAGCAGGAGACTGATGGCGATCGCTCATCACATTCACCAAAATGCTCTCAATAACATAAAGGCAGGGCTGAGTGTAAAGCGTGTTAGAGACCTTATCGTCTTGACTCTGACAGACCTCAGGCACAGACCATCCCAAAATAGCCTCAGCCTGTCGAAACATCGCCTGAGCTGACTCTAGCTCTAGCAAATCGGCTCCCATCCCAATGGACTGAGAACCTTGTCCGGGAAAAACCCACGCAGTTTTTGTCATAAGACTTACAACACTTAGGAACGGCACTTGACGTTCAATGCGGTTTAACCTTCTCAAGGTGTACACATTAAACTTCAGATTAAACTTTGAAGACGGAGCGTCTGAATTCGAAGCGGCTATGACGGTGACGCTTGATGCAGGAGTAGATCAGGTCAAAAGACTGAATCTCTGAGCGTGACCCGTAACCAGGTTTCTATTTGAGCTAAGTGTGTTCGCGTCCGACATCGATCAAGGCTTAGCAGCGCTGGAAACAGTAGAGTACTAAGTGCCCCACCTAAAAACGGCGGCTCCCCAGGTTAGACCTGCACCGAACCCAGCCGCAGCAATTGTATCACCTGGCTTGACGCTTCCTGCTCGGATCGACTCGTCTAGTGCTATCGGAATGGATGCGGCTGAAGTATTGCCGTGAGCAGCCATGTTGCTAATGACTTTTTCGGCAGGAATCTTCAAGCGTGAAGCAACAGCGTCGAGGATTCGCTGGTTCGCTTGGTGCAAGAGCAGCCAGTCGATCGCATCAATCGACAAATCTGCTCGAAACAAAGCTTTTTCGATGACTTCTGGAACTCGCTTGACCGCAAACCGATACACTTCTTGGCCGTTCATGGCAATTGGAGCGAAAGTTCCTTTCTGAACGGTTACGTTGTCCAAAAGAGTTTGGGCATTGCTGTCGCCGTCATAGGCTAAGGTCAAACAGTGGTTAAGACTACCGTCTGAGCGCATCTCAAATCCTAAGAAATGATCAGATGAACTGGCACTCATGACAACCGCTCCAGCCCCGTCTCCAAACAGAACACAAGTGCGGCGATCGCCCCAGTCAACCCAACGGGACAATATATCAGCACCGATGACCAACACATTTTTGTAAACACCCGTTCGAATAAACTGAGCTGCCGTTGTGATCGCAAAAATAAAGCCTGAACAAGCGGCTGTTAAGTCAAAAGCAACGGCTTGAGTAGCTCCGAGCTGAGCCTGAATTTTGCTTGCGCTGCCGAATAAATCGTCGGGGGTAGACGTTGCTAGCAAAATCAGATCGATTGACGATGCCTCTAGCCCTGAAGACTCTACGGCTTTTTGAGCGGCTTCACTGCCTAAAGAGGTCAACGAGTCTGACGTTGTAGCCACTTGACGCGCTTGAATTCCAGTTCTAGAAGAAATCCACTCGTCTGATGTCTCGACGAAACGACTCATCTGGTCGTTGCTAAGGCTAGACGATGGAACGGATGACCCGCTTCCGGTAAAAGCTATACCTGTTTCAAACGAATGCACTATCTACTCTCCATCTGGGGCGATCGCAGTGACTTTTTGATATTGAGAACGAATCTGATCCAGCACGTTGTGGTCAACAGCTTCTTTCGCCAACCGAATCGCATTGAAAATTGAAGGAGCCTGAGAGCTACCGTGGCTGATGATACTAATACCTGCAACTCCAAGCAATAAGCCGCCGCCATGCTCAGCATGGTCAATCCGCTGTCCTATTCTGCGTAGATTTGGCTTCAGCATCGCTGTACCCAGTTTTCCACGCACTCCCTGAGGTAGCTCTTCCCTGAGAATTTGGAGAAGAACTTCACCAATGGCCTCTGCAAACTTGAGTAGGATGTTTCCTGCAAATCCATCGCAAACCACTACGTCAAAGTCACCTGTCAAGACATCTCGCCCTTCGGCATTGCCAATGAAAGAGATGCGTGAATTTTTCTGTAGAAGTTGATGAGCTTTCAAGGCTAACTCATTGCCTTTAGAGGGTTCTTCGCCGATGTTGAGCAGTCCTACTTTTGGCTCGTCAATGCCCAGAACACTGCGAGAATAAATCGAGCCCATGACCGCAAATTGTTCTAGAAACTTAGGGCGACAGTCAACGTTTGCACCCACGTCTAGAATCAAGACTGATTTTCCTGCAACCAGCGTCGGCAACAGCGCTCCAATAGCAGGACGATCAATTCCCTTTAACCGACCAAGCCGCAACAGAGCTGCTGCCATGGCGGCTCCTGAATGCCCTGCCGAAACAACAGCGTCAGCACGCCCCTGCTTGACTAAATCCATCGCCACATTGATAGAAGCTTTGGGCTTCTTGCGAAGGCTCGTCAAGGGCTCCTCATGCATCTCGATCATGCCTTCGGAAGGGACGATCTCAAGCTTAGGTGTGCTTTGATATTCTGCTTGAAAGGCGTCTTGAATTTGCTCTGGATCACCAACGAGCAGGACTTTGACATCCAGCTCTTCGCAGGCTCTGAGAGCGCCAGCGATAATTTCTTTGGGAGCGTGATCTCCTCCCATCGCGTCGATTGCAATCCGTGCCTGAGTTGACCCCATTGGATGATGCTGAAAAACCTAGAGAATTTTACCAGATGGAACCCGTTGCAGGACAGGAATTTGTATAACTCCTCACAGATGCAAGGGATTTGTGAACCCCAGCTATTCCATCTCGCCTGGTTCCACAATACGCTGAAATAGATATCCTGTCCCTCGTGCCGTCAAAATCAGTTCAGGATTACTAGGGTCATCCTCTAACTTTGCTCTGAGCCGAGAAATATGAACATCCACTACGCGAGTGTCAACATGACGTTCTGGCGTATAGCCCCAAACTTCTTGCAGAATTTCAGAGCGAGAGAAAGGTTCGCCCGATCGGCCAACCAACAGCTCAAGTAAGCTGAATTCCATGCCTGTTAAGCGGATTCTTTCCCCACCTTTGTAAACCTGTCGCTTGTTTGTGTCAATCCGTAAATTGCCGACTTGAATGATTCCAGAGCTAGGAATCCCGGTGTTGGCAGCCTTATCAACTCGTCGTAGAACTGAACGAATTCTGGCTTCTAGTTCTTTTGGAGAGAAGGGTTTAACGACATAATCATCAGCCCCTAGCTCCAATCCTGTGATTCGATCGGCGACATCTCCTAGAGCTGTCAGCATGATGATAGGAACGTCTGACTCTTTGCGGAGTTCTTGACAAACACCATAGCCATCTAGCTTTGGCATCATGACATCTAAGACGACGAGATCAGGTGCAGCATCACGAAATGTGTCGAGTGCCTCTTCCCCGTCTGCTGCGGTGACAACGTCGTAGCCAATCATCGACAGGCGGGTTTCAAGGATTCGGCGAATGCTGGCTTCGTCGTCTACGACAAGGATTCTCTCTTTCTGATTTTCCAATTTGTCTAACACTCCTTAAAGTTAACGCCTGCAAGCTAGGCTAGATTCAAAAGATTGAACGTTAATTTTTCGTAGCCCTTGATTAAGATATTACATTAGATGCTTTGACATTTAGAATGCCTAATTCCTTTTACCAATCAGCATCACAGGGTTTCTTAAGCTTTATATAGTATGTAGTTTTTTTTAGCCGCAAAATGTTTATTAACTTAACAATAATTGATAATTGAAAATGTTTAGACAAGTCGCTCTCAGCCTTTGTTTTTCAGTATCAAGCTCAATTTGATCCTTAGTCTGCTCGCTGTTAATTTGTCGTTTCGAGGCGACGCTTGGGAGACTCAGAGAGTGTTGAGTCAGACGAGGTGAACTGTTGGAAAGACATAATGATTACCTTCTTTTGTTTAAGAATTTCGTTTAGATTTAGTTCCTTGGGAGAAAGGTGACATGCCAAAACCTCGCTCACGTTATGTGTGTCGTGAATGTGGAGCAGACTCGCCTCAGTTTTTTGGAAAGTGTCCATTTTGCGGAAGCTGGAACTCGATGTCGGAGGAGGTGGTGCCTACATCTTCTGCCGCAGCACGTGCGATGCCGGGGCGATCGCCATCCCGCTCTCCTAAGGCGTCTCATTCTGTTCCTAGCCAGCCACTTCAATCGCTGCCTCTGCAATCCATCACCGATCATCCTCAGATTCGAATTTCTTCTCGTTATGGAGAGCTAGATCGAGTCTTGGGCGGTGGCCTTGTTCCCGGATCTCTGGTGCTTATTGGGGGTGATCCGGGCATTGGCAAGTCAACTTTGCTCCTACAAGTAGCGAATCAGTTGGCGCAGTACTATCCCATTCTTTATGTCTGTGCTGAAGAGTCGGGTCAACAGGTCAAACTGCGATCGCAGCGTTTGGGCATTGTTGCTGAAGGAAAGATGACTCCAGCAGAACCCGAATCGAAAGCTGAGAAAAAATTGGGTGGAGGCAAGCGCTCAAGTCGAAAGAAAAACGTTCAGAACGACCAGTCAGACGACGAACGGCTCAACGATAGCCGGATGCTGGAATATCCAGCGGAGCCTAATGCCGACCTGTATTTGCTACCGGAAACGGATCTGGAGGTAGTACTGGCAGAATTGGAGGCGTTGAGGCCCCAGGTTGCCATCATCGATAGTATTCAGGCGCTGTACTTTGCGGCCTTGACCTCGGCTCCAGGCTCGGTGTCTCAGGTGCGGGAATGTACCTCGGCGCTGATGCGTGTTGCCAAGCGAGCCAACATTACGCTGCTGATTGTGGGGCATGTCACGAAGGAAGGGGCGATCGCGGGTCCAAAAGTGTTGGAGCACTTGGTCGATACGGTGCTGTATTTTGAGGGCGATCGCTTCGCTAGTCATCGGCTTCTGCGGTCGGTAAAAAATCGGTTTGGAGCCACTCAGGAACTCGGTGTGTTTGAAATGGCCGATCGAGGGCTAACGGAAGTGCTCAATCCCTCAGAGCTATTTTTGGGCGATCCTGATGAGCGTGCGCCGGGCACTTCGACCATCGTGGCTTGTGAAGGCACTCGGCCTCTCCTGGTTGAATTGCAGGCGTTGGTGAGTCCAACGAGCTATGCTTCTCCTCGTCGTTCAACCACAGGCATTGAATACAGTCGGTTACTACAAATTTTGGCGGTGCTAGAAAAGCGGGTTGGGATTCCCCTGTCGAAACTGGATGCTTATGTAGCCTCCTCTGGGGGAATTTCGGTTGCAGAACCTGCTGCTGATTTGGGAGTGGCGATCGCCGTTGCTGCTAGTTTTCGCGATCGCATTGTCGATCCAGGAACGGTGCTGATTGGTGAAGTGGGTCTGGGTGGACAGGTACGCTCTGTCTCGCAAATGGAACTGCGGCTCAAAGAAGCAGCCAAGTTAGGCTTTGAGCGGGCGATCGTGCCGTCGATGCAGGCGGTTCCCGACTTAGGTATTGAGATTATTCAGGTTAAACGAGTTGTGGATGCGATTGGAACGGCGATCGCCGGAGCCGGAAGTGCCTAGATTCTGCGATCAGGTTTTGACTTCCTTCGATGTTGAATCGAAACGCTTTAAGCGATGAGTTTCAAATTTTCGCTGCAGAAATTCTTTATAAGTCGTCTATGATTGCAGATACTTAGCGATCGCCCCTCAATCAACTTCCCTTGCAGGACTGGAGTCTTGTTCCTTGCTGTAGCTAGAAGTAGCGAAACGAGTTCAATCCAGTTGGTTAGCCAAAAACCTGGTTTCGATTTTTAGATTATTTATTTTTTGTCTTCGTTATTCTCCAAAAGATTGCGGTTTTATGGATCTCGACATCGCACATCGGGTGATGGGATTATACGCTCAAATTGATCGACAAATCGAGCAATTTCAAGCGACGACTCAGCTTTGTTGTCCTTCTGGTTGTGGTCAGTGTTGCGAAAGTCCTGACATCGAAGTGACGCCTCTCGAAATGCTCCCCCTCGTGCTAGAACTTTTTCGGCGGGGCGACGTTGACCAATGGCTTGAGCTTTCTGAGGCTGCCGACCATCAAGGATCGTGTGTGTTTTATGAACCTGATCCCCTTGTTTCAGGCAACGGGCGTTGTCAGGTCTATACCTGGCGACCGAGTCTCTGTCGGCTGTTTGGGTTTTCTACAGCTCCTGACAAAAATGGACAGCCTCGACTAGCGGCTTGTATTCGCCACAAGCAGGCCGAACCGCAAATTATGGCTCAGACTCAAATGGCGATCGCCAATGGCACGGCTCATGCGCCGAGTCTCAGTGAAGCAACGCAGCAAATTCTCGCTCTTGACCCCAGTTTTGGTTCGCAGATGATGCCGATTAACAAAGCTCTCAGCGCTGCAATTGAGCGAGTTGGGTTTTGGCTTCAGATGCAACAACACACAACGTAATTTCTCTATTCCCTATCGTTTTGCCCAAACCTGCGCCTACTGATTGATCTGCTTACATCGGGGAAGCGGTCTAGTATAGTGCTACGCGCTGATATAAAACCAATCGTTGATGGAGAAGCCGCGCACCGCGCGGCTTCTCCATCAATATCTGTCCTAACCTATCTGCGCATTGCTATATAATTCGGGATGTTTCATGGACATTTCCAGATAGATATTTCTGAATAGACATTTGCCTTGAGGATCTATGTCAGCTCCGCTGTCTACTTCGACTCCCCCATCAGCAACTCAGCCTTGTCAGATTCAGCCCGGTGAAGCACTGATTTTCCTCCACCTAATGAAAACAGGGGGGCATACTCTTCACAAGTTGATGCGCCATAAATATGATGTAACTCGCCGCTTCTACTACAGTCAGCGACCTGGGCGCACCCTTGCCGATTTTCAAGCCTTGACAATTGAGCAGCGCGATCGCCTCCGGTTTATTCATGGGCATCTCGATTTTGGCTTTCATGAGATGCTTAACCAGCCTTGTACTTATGTAACTCTCCTGCGTCACCCCATCAAGCGAATTGTTTCTCTATATTATTTTGTTTATTTCCATCCCAGTCGCTATGATCCGGTGAACAATCCGCCAATTTCATTTCGCGACTATATTTCTCCAGAGCGCATTCTGGTTGACAACGGTCAGACTCGCAAGATCGCTGGACAAGCATCACAAGACTTTCCGTTTGGAGGCTGCACGTCTGAACTGCTCGACATCGCTAAGCGTAATTTGCGCGATCGCTTTCTGATGGTTGGCATCACGGAACGCTTCGACGAGTCCCTTGTGATGCTGCGTCATCTGGTTGGCCTCAACACCCTACTCCATACCCGCGCCAACACGAATCCGGCTAAACCTAAAAGCGATCCTCTTTCGGAAGCAGACATCGAATTGGCGATCGCCCATCATCAGTTTGATTTGGAACTGTATGACTATGGCAATCAACTTTTAGATCAGCAAATCGCTAGCTTGGGTGATGCTTTCCAGCGGGAACTGTCTCTATTTCGTAATGCCAACGCCCAATTTAGAAGTGCCCATGCCGATTTAGAGCGATCGCGCGATCGCCTTAAAGCAGTCCGTCAAAAAAACCGCAAAATTCGTCGTCATCAGAACGAAGTTCAGGCCGAGTTGGAACAACAGCAACAAACACTGAGTATGTTAAAAACCAGTAAATTTTGGTGGCTTTGGCGCAAGCTTTCTAAACTATCTTAAAGAAATGGCATGGCTGAAATCCTGTAAGCAATTCGCCTGAATTATGTTTGAAATAATAGATTTATGCGAGGTTTAATTTGTCGAATTCAACAGAGACTTCAAGCTTTTCAGAAGTCAACAGCAATTCACGTTCTAACTCAAGTCCTGGTTCTGATTTAGAAGCGTCAGAGTCTAAAATTCTAGGGATGAATCTATTAGAAACTCAAACCCTTATTTTCCTACATTTGATGAAAACTGGGGGGCGTACTTTAGTTCATGTCCTCAAGCAAAATTCCGATCAAAATACTCGGTTTCACTGTAGCCAAAAACCAGGAGAAACGCTGCAAGATCTGCAGGCTATGAGTGAAGAACAGCGGCGATCGCTCCATTTATTCTACGGACATATCGAGTTTGGACTTCACGCAACCTTGCCTCAGCCCTCAACTTATGTCACTCTGCTGCGTCATCCGGTCGATCGAGTTATATCTCACTACTATTATGGGTTCTTCACCGAAAAACACTACACTCATGATTTGGTGAACACCGAAAATATGAGTCTCGCCGATTATATGGCTTACGGTATGACGGAGCTGGATAACGGCCAAACTCGTCGTATTGCAGGTTCTATTTCCAGCACGATTCCTTTTGGGAAATGCACGCCTGAGTTGCTAGAAATCGCTAAGAAAAATATTGATGAAAAATTTCTGCTGATTGGTCTCACGGAGCGATTTGATGAATTTTTATTGCTCTTGGGGCGATCGCTCGGTCTTAAACAAATTCTCTATACTCGCTCTAACGTCAACACCAGAAAACCAGGTTCAAAACAAATTACTGAAGTGGATCGAGCTAGTGTTTTAAAACACAACCAGCTTGATTTAGAACTTTATCGGTACGCGGCTGAAAAATTTGATCGCCTCATTGAAAGCTTCGGTGAACCGTTTCAGTCAGAACTCGAGTTGTTTCAAGCATCCAATCAACAGTATGCTGAGTTGCAATCGACTCTTGCCCGATCTCGCCGCAGGCTTCAAGAGGCTCGTAAGCGTCTCAATAAGTCGCGCCGTAATAGAGACAAAGTACAGTCTCAACTAAACCCGATTCAACATACGGTGGAAGGGGCGATCGCCAGTCCTTACGGCCAGCTTTGGCAACGGTGGAGTCGCCTCAAGTCCAAGATTCAGAAATGAATGATTCTCACGATTACCTTTCGAGCGAACTTCTTTCGAGCGATCGCATCAAGCAAAAAGCGCTGGATCTGGGATTTCACAAGGTCGGTATTGCTCGGGTGGATGACGCAGCTCTCGATGCTATGCAACAGCCCGTGGCTCATCTTAACCAGTGGCTTCACCAGGGCTATCACGCCGACATGGGCTGGATGGAAGCTCCCCGCCGCAAAGACATTCGCGCCGTGATGCCTGAAGTGCAGTCTGTGATTTGCGTGGCGCTTAACTACTACACGCCTCATCCGCATTCCGAAGATCCCAGCCATGGCAAGATTTCTCGCTATGGCTGGGGACGGGACTACCATCGGGTTCTAGAGAAAAAACTGAAAGCTCTTTCTGCATGGCTTCAGGAACAGCACGCAGTCTGGCGCTCCAGTCTCGGCGGTTTGAGTTCTTCGATTCCCGATCATTCAAGCTCTGATAGCGCTAGTCATAAACTCTATCTGCGCCACTACGCCGACACGGGGCCGATACAGGACAAGGCTTGGGCACAGCAAGCGGGTATTGGCTGGGTGGCGAAAAACAGCAATGTCATCACCCGTGAATACGGTTCCTGGGTGTTTCTCGGCGAACTGCTGACGAGTCTGCCGCTCACTCCCGATCGCCCCCATGCCCAACATTGTGGAACCTGCACTCGATGTCTTGATGCCTGCCCCACTGAAGCCATTACTCAACCTTTTGTCGTTGATGCCAATCGCTGCATTGCCTATCACACGATTGAGAATCGAGCGGAAGAATTGCCTGAGGCGATCGCCCCAAATCTTCAGGGATGGATTGCAGGCTGCGATATTTGTCAGGATGTCTGTCCTTGGAATCAGCGCTTTGCAAAGGAAACCGACGTGCCTGACTTTCAGCCCTATGATTGGAATATCGCTCCTGATTTAACGGAACTCGCTGAAGCTTCTGATGCAGAGTTGCGCGATCGCTTCCCGGCTTCTGCTCTCCGTCGCATTAAACCAGCCATGATGCGACGCAATGCACGAGCAAACCTGTCCTCACCGTAGATGTAGTTTGGGTCGCTTGCATTAGGGCAGACTTGTATCCGCAGATATCGCAGATGAACGCAGATGAACGTAGGTGTTTGAGTCGAGCGTAGATACGAAAGTCGAGGCAAGACGCTGAACGCGTCCATCTGCAATGTCTGCGCCATTTGTAATGAAGCGTTGGATTAATGACTTGACTCAAGCGGCTTTCCTCTGTCTGTAAATCTGTTCTATAGCTGTAGTCAGTTTATTTAGGACATAGACGTTTTTTGTAGCCGCGCGCCGCGCGGCTACAAAAAACGTCCTAAGGCTAATGGCTGTAGCTATAACGTTGATGACCACAGCGATATATCACGAGGTGATCTGTCGCGAATACAGACACACATATTCGTCAACGGCTTGTCAAAATTAAGCGTTGCCTCTATTCGTTTGCAAAATCACTCTGAATTCGCTCGTCAATCGTCGAAGAGATGATCTAAGCTATCGGAAGCATTGTTCCTAAGTTGCGGGATGCCTGATTACTGTGCGAAAACGCCGTTCTCTTCTATCGATTCTTTTTACTGCTAGCCTATGGGGTGCGGCTTTGCCAGCCTTTGGCCAAGCGCTTGTTCCCCATGTGCTTGAACTTGATCCTTTGCGGATGGAGCAGCAAGGTCTGTTTCTTGCCCAAGAGGCTGTTCAGCTTGCTCAATTTCAGCAGTTTGACTTGGCTTTGACCCGTGCCCAACTGGCTTCTCAACTGGCACCCGAATCACCTCAGGTATGGCTGCTGTTGGGGCGGCTTTACTTGCAACAAGAAGATTATGACCAGTCTCTGAGCGCGATTCTCAAAGCTCGTACCCTCGATCCTCAAGATCCAGCAGCTTTGTTTGATTTGGGTTCTCTCTACTTTCGACAAGGACAATATGAACGTGCCGCTCGATCGCTTGAGGATGGGCTGAAGGTATCGCCTACCGTTCCAGGTGCCCTGTTCGACTTAGGCAATACTTACTTCAAACTGGAGCGCTATGATGAGGCGATCGCCCAATACGAAAAAGCGGTAGAGCTAGATGAAACGTTTTGGCCTGCGATCAACAATGTGGGGCTGGTGCTCTATGAGCAGGGCGATGTTGACGGAGCCGTTGACTATTGGGAAGAAGCTGCTGACTTGACCGATTCTGAAGAGGCTGAGCCTCTGTTGGCGATCGCCGTTGCCCTGTACGCTGAAGGCGATCAAGATGCGGCCATTGCGGCTGGAGAATCGGCACTAGAACTCGACAGTCGCTATGCCGATTTGGATTTCCTGGCGGAAAACCTTTGGGGCGCTCGGCTCTTGGAAGACACTCAGATGTTCTTAGCTTTGCCTGCTATCCGGGAAACATTAGCGCGAGTTGGCCCTCCACCAGAAGTGCAATAGGATTTCAAATCTCGGACACCATCTGAGTGGCAATTTGATTGGTACGCTCCACGAGCAGCGGCAAATCCACAGGTACGAGCTGTCCCTGATCGACTACCCGCTTGCCATTGATAAAGCTGTAGTTCACTCGATCAGTGAGGCAGAAAATCACGGCAGCCACCGGATCGTGAAGGGCTCCGGCAAACTGAGGTTGATCGAGGCTGACCGCGATAAAATCTGCTGCCATGCCAGGGGCGATCGCCCCAATGTCGTCGCGCCCTAGCACTCGTGCGCCTCCTAGGGTGGCAACGTCAAGAATCTCCCGTGCGGTCATGGCTGAAGCTGATCCTTCTCTGACTCGCGCCATGAGAAAAGCGGTGCGGGCCTCCTGGAGAAGATTGCCCGTATCATTTGAGGCAGAGCCATCGACGCCTAACCCTACCGGAACATGATGGTCGAGCATTTTCCGAATCGGAGCCATGCCGCTAGCTAACCGCATGTTGCTACAGGGACAGTGAGCCACGCCCGTACCCGTGCGGCCAAATTTGGCGATCGAGTCATCGCTGAGCTGAACACAGTGGGCGTGCCACACATCATCTCCTAGCCAGCCGACGGATTCGGCATAGTCTCCTGGAATCATACCGAAATTAGCCAAGCTGTAGTCTACATCAGAGGTATTTTCCGCCAGGTGAGTGTGAAGACGGACTCCAGCGTAAGAACGAGCCAGAGCCGCAGACTCTCGCATCAGATCTCGCGATACAGAAAAGGGTGAACAGGGAGCTAGCGTAATCCGCAACATGGAGTAGCGAGAGGGATCGTGATATTTCTGAATGAGCCGCTGCGAATCTTTGAGAATGGCCTTCTCTTGCTCTACTAATGAATCGGGAGGCAGACCTCCTTTG
Source organism: uncultured cyanobacterium (assembly GCA_937128595.1). GTDB lineage: Bacteria > Cyanobacteriota > Cyanobacteriia > CAKZMO01 > CAKZMO01 > CAKZMO01. The sequence continues at coordinate 22,126 of CAKZMO010000409.1, forward strand.
CTTTCCCCCAGACTCATGCTGCCACGACTGGCGTGGAATCGTAGACCCATCGCCTGAATTGCACGAATCTCATCATCTAGAGTGCAGTCGTTGGGAAACAGGTAGAGGTGATCGCTAGCTGTGGTGCAACCCGACAATATCAGTTCTGCGGCTGCCATTTGGGCACTCACATAAGTTCCTTCTGCTGTCAGCTTTGACCAGATAGGATAGAGCGTTTGCAGCCAGTTAAACAGCGTTCCGTCTTGGGCGGCTGGAATGACTCGCGTGAGAGCTTGGAAAAAGTGATGGTGAGTGTTGACAAGTCCGGGAAGAACGACGTGGCGATCGCCCAAGTCGAGCACTTCGTCTGCCGAGTCGGGTAGATCTTCGGGCGAGCCTACTTGTTCGATAACTCCATCTCTAGCAAAAATGGCACTTCGGCGCAGTTCTCGCCGCGCTGCATCCATTGTCACTAGAGT